>CAYGBP010000210.1:0-1541 GCA_964348105.1 uncultured Nitrospirota bacterium | reverse complement strand
TATTGGTCGGGTCGATGTCGTCGTCGACCACGATCACATAGCGGCCGAGATAAGCGCCGGCGTGAACCTGCGAGGCCGCGAGCATGGCCTGGCGCGCGTGACCCGGGTAGCGCTGCTTAATGGAGATAATATTCAACAGTCTTCCGCCGCCGGCCTCGTGGCACCAGACTCCTTTCACGTCCGGCACGCCCGCTTTCTCAACCTGATCCCAGATCAGCGCGGCCTTCACGAAGCACTTGGCCAAGGAATAATCCGACGGCGGCCTTCCGGGCCGAGCGCAGCAGAGAATCGGGTTGTTCCTGTGGTAGATGTTTTCTACGCGGATGACCGGCTCGGGACGAATCGAGCTCGCGTAATAACCGGTCCATTCCCCGAACGGACCTTCTTTCTGGACATCTTCGGGATGCATAAATCCCTCGATGACGATCTCCGCGTGTGCCGGAAAGGGGAGCCCGGTGGCCTTCCCCTCGATCACTTCGATCGGCGATCCCTTGAGGCCGCCCGCGTAATCGAACTCGGAAACGCCATAATCGATCTCGTTGCCCGAGGTCATAAAGAGGATGGGGTCCTGACCGACGGAAACGATCACGGGGCAAGGTTTCCCCTGGTCGAAATATTTCTTCCGCTGAATGTTGCCATGCTTTCCCGGAGAGATGTAAAGGCCCATGCTGTTTTCGTTATGAACCATACCCCGGTAGGCCCCGAAGTTTACCCAGCCTTCCTCTGGGTCTCTCGTGATCACCAGGCAGGCGGTTCCAATGTAGCGCCCGCCGTCCAGCTCATGCATGAAGGGAACTGGAAATTTGAGAAGGTTGATATCCTTGCCCGAGAGGACGTTTTCCAGCACGGGCCCCTTCTTTACCACTTTTTGAGGAATCGGCTGATGGTTCTGAAGTTTCTGGCGAAACGCCTTTACCAAATCCGACCCTGACAAATCGAGAGGCAGACCCAGGTTGAGCGCCATTCTCTTGAAGGATGCGTTCTGGGCAAAGAGCACCTGGTAACCCTTGGGATAGTCCTTAATATTATCGAAGAGGACGGCCGGAACGGGACCTTTGCTCTCCCGGGCAACCAGTTCGGCCAAGGTCCCCATCTCAAGATTCCAATCCGCTCCGTCGATTTTCTTCAGCTCCCCCAGGCTGTCGACGATTTCCAGCCAATCACGGAGATCTTTATAGGAAGGGGTCTTTCCCGCTTTCATCTCCTTTTCGGCAAATTTTTTCGCTTCTAATGCTGTCATTCTTTCTCTCCTTTCGCTTCGATCAATGCTGTATTCTAGTCTCCCAACATCGTTTCATCAATGCCCTCGGTATCGTCGGCGGGAAGACCATTGCAGCTCTCTGGATCCAGGTGGAGATAAACTTTTTCACCGGGACTTATGGATAGGAAGGGGTGGGTGTGCACGGCCAGCAGATCCTCTCCCACGGCGATCTTACAGTGATAGGCATCTCCCATGAAAATCGCCTCCTTCACCGCCCCCTCCAGTACATTATCCAGTCCCTGCGGCTTATCTTTATAGACCGGAATGTTTTCCGGACGAA
>CAYGBP010000209.1:0-1594 GCA_964348105.1 uncultured Nitrospirota bacterium | reverse complement strand
GGAATTCCCTTTCTAACCCCAGGCATGGCCACCGGGCACAGAAATCAATCAACCGCCCTCATGCGGAAAGGATGGTCACGAAATGCAGACTTACGAGCGAGCGAATCAGGCGGCAACGGACGTCAAGGACGACCCCCAGGCCCGGGAGCTTCTCCGGCGGGCCTTCGAGAAGACCTCTCGTTGGGGGAAGGATTTTCCGGGCTTCAAGGCCGAACTCATCTGCGTTGATCAGGGAAGAAGCGTGAAGGGCGGCGTCACGATCCGCTCCCCGCGCGAGGTGGAGGTCGTCCTGCCCGATGAGGAGCTGCAAAAATGGGCCCAGGGGCAGATCGCGATGATGGCCATTCACCGGGGCTCCCGCCCGTTCGAGGAGTCGGACGGAAAATATTCCCTGACGCTGGACCCCGCGGACGATCATCCGCTGGGAAGGCTGCTGAACATCCACGGCGACGGGATGAATTCGCGTTACCGGATCAAGGACGACCGCATCACCCAGATCAACCGGCGCATGGAGCGAATCCAATTCACGATCAATGTGGAGGAGAGCCTCAAGACCCAAGACGACAAGCACCTCACCACGCGATACACCGTTTACTACTTTTCCCCGAAAGACGGAAAGCTCCTTCAGGCCGAAAGCTACGTGGACCAGCCGGCCGTCCTTCCCCGGAAAGGGGGCGCGGAGGGGGACGTGGTTTACCTGCCGGGCCATCGCCGGGTCACCTACACCGAAAACGGGGAGACCCTCGTGCGGGTCCTCGAATTTCGCGGACACCAGCTGCTCGGATAACGGGGACGCGACGGACCGCAAGGAGCGCCGCCGGAAACGATCGATCCATGGAAGAGCATATCTTCTATATCCCCCTGATGCGCCTGTCGCATCAGTTCCGAAAGACCCACAAGCTCGGGCACGGCTTCAACCTCATGCCCTTCCCCGCGCATCTGGAAAAGGAATACAAGATGTTCGGGCACGGCTACTTCCGGCGGCGGTTCGGGGACCAGATCATCAAGAGCATGAAATCGGCCTACGCCCTGGAATATATCCGGCCGCCCGAGAAATTCAAATCACTCGGCGATATCATCTACCGGGTGGAGGACCCCGTCATCACCTTTCTGATCGTGCTGCGGATGATCAAGCCGACCATGGCCGGGATCAAGGGCATCATCTTCGCGCCGGCGCTGGAGGAGGGACTGCCGTTCGATTTCATCGATTACCGGCAGAGCGGCTATCACCCCGTCACCCTGGACGCGGAGGGAAAGCCCGAAAAGGGCCAGCACCTGGAAAAGTTCACCGAACCCGACCTTCCGGCCATCACCTACTATTTCGACCGGCTCCTCAAGCTGCTGCAGAACGAGTTTCACTACCGCCGCCTCTTCAACACGCTGCGCTACTTCGATCTGGCTTACCGCAGCGCCAACATCGATTCCCGGCTGATCTATTTCATGATCGCCCTGGAGGTGCTGTTCAAGCCGCAGAAGGGAAAGCTCACCCGGGGAATGTCCGACCGGATTTCGCGGTTTCTGCATAAATCCCACCGGGAGAGCGAGCAGGTCGCCAAGCGGTTTCGGGCCGAGGGCGAGGAGCAAGCCCGGGAAA
>CAYGBP010000208.1:403-1633 GCA_964348105.1 uncultured Nitrospirota bacterium | reverse complement strand
CTGGTGGTGGTGAACCTCTCACGCCATCCTCAGTTGGTCGAGCTGGACCTGGCCCGGCATGCCGGCCGGGTGCCCGAAGAGGTCTTCAGCGGAAATCGATTTTCCGTCGTCAAGGAATCCCCCTATATCCTGACCCTCGGCACCTACGGCTACTACCTGTTCGCGCTGCAGGAAAGCGTCAGCCCTGATGCCGCGGCCGCGGAGCGGACCGTGCCGGACCTCGGCGTGATTGACCAGTGGGAGGCCCTGCTTTCGGGCAGGACGAAACTAACCTTGGAAAAGCGGGTCCTTCCGGACTACATGAAAGGCTGCCGCTGGTTCGGGGGAAAGGCGCGGGTGATTCAGCAGATCAAGTTTTCGGAAATCATCCCGATCGGAAAGGACAAGTGGCCCACGCTGCTGAGTTTCATCGAGGTGCAGTTTACGGAGGGGTTGCCCGAAACCTACCAGCTGCCGCTCGCCTTCGCCGAAAGCGAAGAGGCCGCCAAGCTTTCGGCCGAGTTTCCCCGCGCGATCATCGGACATCTGAAGATCGGGGAATTGGCGGGCGTCTTGTATGACGCGGTCTGCCGCGATGCCTTTCGCCGGGATCTGCTGACGATGATCTCCAGGCGCCAGCGCGCCAAGGGGCAGAAGGGCGAGATCACGGCCTACCCGGGCAAGATTCTGAGAAAGTTGATCCAGAGCGGCGTGGATTTGACCGCCTCCCAGGTTTTGAAGGCGGAGCAGAGCAATACGTCCATGATCTATGCCAACGCCCTGTACTTGAAGCTTTACCGCCGTCTCGACGAAGGAATCAACCCCGACCCCGAAATCGGCAGATTCCTCACCGAAAAGCTGTCTTATCCCAACATCCCGCCGTTCGCCGGGGCCATCGAATACCGGCGGAGCGGGTCCGAGGCGGTGGTAACCGGGTTTTTGCAGGAGCTGGTTCCGAACCAGGGCGATGCCTGGCGATTCACCCTGGACGAGGTGGCCCGTTACATCGAGCGGGTCCTGGCCAAGGCCGCCGATATCCCCGTCACGGCCGACCCGTCCATCTCGCCGCTGGGGATGGCGTATCAGGAGATGCCCGTCCTGATGCAGGAGCTGGTCGGAGGGGTCTACCTTGAAATGGCCGCCCTGCTGGGCAAGCGGACGGCCGAGGTGCATCAGGCCCTGGCCTCCGATAAGGAGGATCCGGCCTTCATGCCCGAGCCATTCACGACGCTCTCTCAGCGTTCGATCTTT
>CAYGBP010000208.1:0-255 GCA_964348105.1 uncultured Nitrospirota bacterium | reverse complement strand
TGAATCGTGAAAAGGATATCATGGATCGGTTGAAGGCCATTCTGGGAATCAAGATTTCGGGAATGAGAATTCGGATTCACGGGGACTATCACCTCGGACAGGTCCTGTATGCCGGCAACGACTTTATTATCATCGATTTCGAAGGCGAGCCGGCGCGGCCACTCAGCGAGCGGCGGCTGAAACGCTCGCCGCTGCGCGACGTGGCCGGGATGCTTCGTTCCTTTCATTACGCCGCGTACGCCGGTCTCTTCAGAC
>CAYGBP010000207.1:0-1675 GCA_964348105.1 uncultured Nitrospirota bacterium | reverse complement strand
AAAGCCGGCTCCAGCAGGGGCTGTCCCATGGCCGCCATATTCGCGCCCAGGGCGACCGCCTTGGCGATGTCGAGGCCGCTGCGGATCCCCCCGGAGGCGACCAGCTCCAGCTCCGGCACCGCCTTTCGCACCCCGATCAACGCCTCCTCCGTCGGGATGCCCCAGTCCCTGAAGGTGGTCTCGGCCGGCTTTCCGCTCCTCGCCGCCCGCTGCGCCTCGACGGCGTACCACGAGGTCCCCCCGCGGCCCGCCACGTCGATCGCCTTGACGCCCGCTCCTCTCAAGCGCACGGCGACCTCCGCCGAGATCCCGCTCCCGACCTCTTTGACGACAACCGGATATTCCAGCTCTCGGCAAACCTCGGCAATCTTGGCCGTCAGCCCTCTGAAATTCCGATTGCCTTCGGGTTGAACCGCCTCCTGCAGGACGTTTAAGTGAAGAATGAGCCCGTCTCCCTGGATCATCCGGATCGCCCGCCGGCAGTGCTCGACACTGTAGCCGTAGTTGAGTTGCACGGCTCCGAGATTGCCCAGGAGCAGAATATCCGGCGCCAGGTCTCTGACCTGAAAGGAATCCGCGACGCTTTGCTCTTCGAGCGCCACGCGCTGAGAGCCCACCCCCATGGCGAGGCCGAGCTGCTGAGCCGCCCGGGCCAGATTCCGATTGACCTTGCGCGCCAGATCGAAGCCTCCAGTCATCGATGAGATCAATAGCGGGGCTTTGAGGGGCTTTCCGAGAAAGTTGGTGGCGAGATCGATCTCATCGATATCGACCTCGGGCAGCGCGTTGTGAATGAAAGCATAGCGGTCCAGACCCGTCCCGTAGGGGCCGGTAACGCTCGTTGTGTCGAGGCAGAGTTCGAGGTGCTCCTTTTTCCGCTGCTGGGTCGCGGAGAGGGATTTCTTGCTCGCCCTTTTTCGCGGCATAACTGAGTCGAGCGTTATGCCTAGCGGCGCTTCTTGGCTCCAGGATTGGCCCTGGCGGATAGGGCCGCGGCTGAATTGGCGGCGTCGGGGTGACGGCTCATTTGCTCGTCGTTCCACCGCTGGAAGAGGGTGACATCGATATTGAATTGGTCGAGAATCCGCGTCACGGTTTGATTGATGACGTCGTCGAGGGTTTTTGGTCGATGGTAGAAGGCGGGGACCGGCGGAAAGATGACCGCCCCCATCCGGGTGAGCGCCACCATGCTCTCCAGATGGCCCAGGTGAAGCGGAGTCTCGCGCGCCACCAAGACCAGTTTTTTTCTTTCCTTGAGAACCACGTCGGCCGCGCGGACCAGGAGGTCGCCGCCGACCGAATGGGCAATTCCACCCATCGATTTCATGGAACAAGGGGCGATGACCATGCCCTCTGTGCGAAAGGAGCCGCTCGAAATGCTCGCCCCGACGTTATTGATGTCGTGCACGACATCGGCCATGCCCTCGACATCCTTGACCGAATAGGGGGTCTCGACCTGAATGGTCATCTTGCCCGCCCGGGTCAGCACGAGATGGGTCTCCATGTCCTTGACCTTTGAAAGAACTTCCAAGATCCGCACTCCGTAAATGGCCCCCGTGGCTCCCGATATACCGACAATCAATCGACGCATAGAATCCATTCAATCAACGAACTCCAAATGAATCTCATCGCCGTCCCGAACCCCGAGTTCGTCTTTGAGCCGGACCGGTGCAAC
>CAYGBP010000206.1:572-1736 GCA_964348105.1 uncultured Nitrospirota bacterium | reverse complement strand
AGCGAAGCTATCCCGGCGGCATTGCCGCGGCCCGGGGCGCAGAGCTGGGCTGCTTCGAGCTCGGATCCACGGTGATCCTGCTCTTCGAGAAGGATCGTGTCCGGCTGGCACTGCAGGCTGGCGACATTACCCGCGTCGGCGCGCCCCTAGGTTTTATTGCTTGACCGGGGAGCGGGGGATTCGTTAAGATTTCTGAAACCGCCGGTGCCCCGCACCCGCTGTGATCCCCGGCGACAACACCCCATGTTCTGGAGGAGATTGTGACTGAGCGAAAAAAGCTGCGCAGCGATACCATCAAAAAAGGTGTGGAGCGGATCCCCCATCGGGCGCTGCTCCATGCTACTGGCGTCACCCGATCCGCCCTGGGGAGCCCCTTTGTCGGTGTGGCCAGCAGTTTTACGGATCTTATCCCAGGTCATATCGGCATGCGGGATCTGGAGCGTTTCATTGAAAAAGGGATACACACCGGCGGCGGCCAAGCGTTCTTCTTCGGCGTGCCGGGCATCTGCGACGGCATTGCCATGGGCCACCGGGGGATGCATTACTCGCTCCCCTCTCGCGAGCTCATTGCGGACATGATTGAATCGGTCGCGCTGGCCCACTGCCTGGACGGTCTGGTCCTGCTGACCAACTGCGACAAAATCACGCCCGGCATGCTGATGGCCGCAGGTCGCCTCAACATCCCGGCCATTGTGGTGACCGCGGGCCCCATGATGACAGGCCGTTACCAACTCAAGCGCCGCTCCTTTGTACGGGATGCCTACGAAACCATCGGCAAAGTCCGAAACAAAACGGTGGGCCGCAAGGAACAGGAGTGCCTGGAGATGGAAGCCTGTCCTGGCCCGGGTGCCTGCCAGGGTCTCTACACGGCCAACACCATGGCCTGCGTCACCGAAACCCTCGGACTCTCCCTGGCGGGCTGCGCCACGAGTCTGGCCGTATCCTCCCGGAAGCGGCGGATCGCCTTTGACAGCGGCGTGCGTATCGTGGATCTCATCCGGGACGACATCCGCCCCCGGGACATCCTGACGCGCAATGCCTTTGAGAATGCCATCCGGGTGGACATGGCCCTCGGCGGATCGACCAACACGGCTCTGCACATCCCGGCTGTTGCCCACGACGCGGGGATCGATCTGCCCCTGGATATGTTCGATCGCATCAGCC
>CAYGBP010000206.1:0-562 GCA_964348105.1 uncultured Nitrospirota bacterium | reverse complement strand
ACCTGGAACCCGCGGGCGATCATTTCATGGAGGATGTGGAATACGCCGGCGGGATTCCGGCGGTGCTGAGGCGGCTTGCCCGGATGCTCAAACCCGCCATGACCGTCACCGGTGAGGACATTATCAAGATTGCGCGCAACGCCGTCATCGAGGGCGATGACGTAATTCGGCCTCTGAAGAGAGCCTATCACCGGGAGGGAGGCATTGCGGTGCTCAAGGGCAACCTGGCGCCCGCAGGATCCGTGGTCAAGCAGACGGCCGTTTCGGACAAGATGAAACAGTTCAGCGGCACGGCCCGTGTCTTCGAATCGGAGGAGGCGGCCATGAAGGCGCTGCTCAAGAAGAAAGTCCAGGCCGGAGAGGTGCTCGTCATTCGGTATGAAGGACCCAAAGGAGGCCCGGGAATGCGGGAAATGTTAGCCCCCACGGCCACGGTGATCGGTATGGGACTGGCGGAAAAGGTGGCCCTTGTCACGGACGGTCGTTTTTCCGGCGGCACCCGCGGTCCCTGTATCGGACATGTCTCGCCGGAGGCCATGGAGGGCGGTCCCATCGCCGTGGT
>CAYGBP010000205.1:343-1761 GCA_964348105.1 uncultured Nitrospirota bacterium | reverse complement strand
CTTCATCTGACTGTTCCTCTCTCTCGCCGCCGACCGTTCGGAGCCGCTGCGGCCTCTCGGCGGCCCTTCTATTTGTGCCGGTAGGTGATGCGACCCCGCGTAAGATCGTAGGGCGACAGCTCCACCTTCACCTTGTCGCCCGGGAGGATCTTGATATAGTGCAGCCGCATCTTGCCGGAGATATGCGCCAGCACCTTGTGTCCGTTGTCCAGTTCCACTCGGAACATGGCGTTGGGCAGCGGCTCCAGCACCGTTCCCTCAACTTCGATGGCACTTTCCTTCGCCATAAAAACCTTTCCGTTCTGGATGACCGGCGGCTACGCCGCCTGACTCAGAATCCGCGTCCCCGTCTCCAGGATGGCCACGGAGTGTTCAAAATGGGCGGAGAGACTCCCGTCGGCCGTCACCGTCGTCCAATTGTCCGCAAGAATCTTCACGTCCCAGTTTCCCATGTTGACCATGGGCTCAATCGCCAAAACCATCCCCGGTTTCAGCCGCGGCCCCTGCTGGGGCCTTCCGAAGTTGGGCACTTGGGGCTCCTCATGCAAGTTCCGCCCGATGCCGTGCCCCACAAAAGCGCGAACCACCGAAAAGGAATTGGCCTCCACGAATTCCTGAATGGCGGCGGAGATATCAAAAAGTCGGTGGTTCACCGGACACGTTCCCGACGGGGTAGGTCTTCGCGGCGTCTCCGTAAAAGCCCTCCAGAACCACTCCGACATCAATACTGATCAGATCCCCCGTTTTCAACCGCTGCGTCGACGGGATCCCGTGGACCACCACTTCATTGACCGAGGTGCACAGCGTGGCCGGATAGCCCCGATATCCCTTGAAGGCGGGCACGGCCCCGTGGTCCCTGACGAAGGATTCGGCCACCCGGTCCAGGGTCCCGGTGGTCACGGCCGGGTCGAAAGGGAGCGCTTGGGAGAGGTCCGGCTGCTGCGGGTGAACGGCGAGCCCCCGCTCCAGCGTCGCGTGGGCCTCACCGTATCGTTCCAGCAGCACCAGCGTGGTAACACCGGGGTGAATCCATTCCCCCAACCTCTCCAGGAGGCGGGCGACGATCTGGTTGGCCCGATACATCGTCTCCACCTCGTCCGGATGCTTCAGCACGATCATCCGCTATTCTCGATGACACTGCAGATGCGCGCAAAGATCTCCTCAATGCTACCGGTCCCGTCGACCTCCTTCAAGGCGCCGTCCTTGCGGTAATAGGCAATGAGGGGCTCCGTCTGCTGGTTGTAGACAGTCAACCGATTCTTGATGGTCGCCTCCTGGTCGTCATCCCGCTGAATCAACGGTCCGCCACACTGATCACAGATCCCCTCTGCTTTTTGCTTCTTATAGAGGATGTGCAAACCGGCCCCACACTCTTTGCAGGTCAACGTCCCGGAGCTGGTCACCTCGCCGGTTTTGAA
>CAYGBP010000205.1:0-333 GCA_964348105.1 uncultured Nitrospirota bacterium | reverse complement strand
GTCGGTGCTGTTTTCCTCGAATGCGGTAACGCCGAGGCGCACGCCGAGGTCGCGGCTGAAGTCGTCGTTGGCCACCACGATGGAGACAACCCGGTCGATGGCCTGGCCCATCTCGGCCAGGGCGCTTTTGAGAGCGTCCGCCTGGGGCACGGTCCGGGGAAAACCGTCCAGGATATAGCCCTTGGCACAGTCATTCTCCTGCAGTCGGTCCCGGATGATGCCGACGACGATATCGTCGGTGACGAGTTCGCCCTTCTCCATATAAGCCTTGGCTTTGAGTCCCATGGGCGTTTGGTTCTTCACAGCCTCCCGCAGGATGTCTCCCGTCGATAT
>CAYGBP010000204.1:0-1786 GCA_964348105.1 uncultured Nitrospirota bacterium | reverse complement strand
TGCCGAGGGACCGCACAAGAGAAGCCAGTCGAGCAATTCGTGGAGCGGATCCGGCAAGTCAGCCAGGCCCGCAGAGGCGAGGAGGAAACCGAAAAGGAAGGCATCTTCACCGGAGCCTATTGTGAGAATCCTTTCACCGGCAGAAAGATCCCCATCTATCTCGCCAACTTTGTCCTCATGGGGTACGGCACCGGTGCGGTCATGGCCGTCCCGGCCCACGATCAGAGGGACTTTGAGTTTGCCCGGAAATACCGCCTTCCGATCCGAGTCGTGATCCAACCGAATGATGGTCAGCTCAGGTCGGACGAGATCACCGAGGCTTATGTGGATGAGGGCGTCATGGTTGACAGCGGCCCTTTTTCGGGGCTCCCCAGCGACGAAGGAAGAGAGAAAGTGGCTCTTTTTCTCGAGGAAAAAGGCTGGGGCAAGAAGGATACCCGCTATCGCTTGCGTGACTGGGGCATCTCCCGGCAGCGCTACTGGGGCACGCCGATTCCAATCCGCTATTGCGATCAATGCGGGATCGTTCCTGTTCCCGAAGAGGAGCTCCCGGTCAAGCTCCCGAATGACGTGCCGTTCACGGGTAAGGGTGGTTCTCCGCTTTTGGAAAGCGCGAGTTTTTCCAACGTGCGCTGCCCAAAGTGTAAAGGCGCCGCCCGTCCAGAAACCGACACGATGGATACCTTCGTGGACTCCTCATGGTACTTTCTACGCTACGTTTCTCCGAAGTTCGAGTTAAATCCATTCGACTCTGAAAAGGCACGATACTGGATGCCCGTCGATCAGTACATCGGGGGAGTCGAGCATGCCGTGCTTCATCTCCTCTATGCCCGCTTTTTCACAAAAGCCTTGCGGGATTTGGGACTCACAAGGGTCGATGAGCCCTTCAGCAACCTGCTCACGCAGGGGATGGTCTGCAAGGAAACCTACCGTTGCCCCGAGCACGAATGGCTCTTTCCGGAAGAGCTCGTCGGATCGGAGAAGGAGGGGTGGCGCTGCCCGCGTTGTCACGGGCCGGTCGAATTGGGTCGTGTGGAGAAGATGTCCAAGTCCAAGAAGAACATCGTCGATCCGGAACAGTTGATAGCCGCCTACGGCGCCGACACGGCTCGTCTCTTTGCTCTTTTTGCCGCCCCCCCGGAGAAAGATCTCGAATGGAGTGATCAGGGAGTCGAAGGAGCCTATCGCTTCCTGACCCGGGTATGGCGCTTTGTGCTGCAACATCGGGAGCAGCTGGTGCCATTGAATTCGGACCTACAGGAGGAAGGCTTGTCGGCCGAGCTTCGGGAACTCCGGCGAATGATTCATCGGACGATCAAGAAGGTCACAAACGATATCGAGGGAAGGTTTCATTTCAATACCGCGATCGCCGCGATCATGGAGCTTTTTAATGCTCTATCGTTGACCGCGAATGATGATGCGAAGCTGGAGGAAGGGGCAGCCTTGGTCAAATCGGGATTGGAGACGCTGGTGATCCTGCTCGGCCCCTTCGTCCCCCATATCGCAAGCGAACTTTGGGAACAACTAGGGCACCCGGAACATTTGGATACGATCCGATGGCCGGTTTATTCCGACGAAGCGTTGGAAGAGGAGCAACTGTTAATCGTCGTGCAGGTCGATGGAAGGGTGCGCGGCAAGATTACGGTGCCTTCGGGTGCCACGGGGGACGACATTGAGGCGGAAGCCTTGAGGGACCCAAAGGTCAGGGGATTTCTGCAAGGAAAAGAGGTGCGGCGGGTCATTCAAGTGCCACGCCGGCTGGTCAATATCGTATTGGGAGGATGAG
>CAYGBP010000203.1:0-1826 GCA_964348105.1 uncultured Nitrospirota bacterium | reverse complement strand
CGTTTGCATCGACCGCCATCCCCACGGTGAGCACGATTCCGGCAATTCCGGGCAATGTCAGCACCGCCTTGAATCCCGCCAGAATGGCGAGCAGGAAAAGAACGTTGAAAATGACCGCCGAGTTGGCCAAAAGGCCGGCGCCTTTATAGTAGGCGATCATGAACAGGATCACCAACGAGCCGCCGACGATAAAGGAGATGATTCCCTGCTGAATCGAATCCCGCCCCAGGGAAGGACCGACCGTTCGCTCCTCGACGATTTCCACCGGGGCCGGAAGGGCACCCGCCCGCAGAATGATGGCCAGGTCGCGCGCTTCTTTGATGTCGAAACTCCCCGTGATGGATGCTCTTCCTCCGCCGATCCGCTCTTGAATGACCGGCGCAGAGTAGACGCGGTTGTCCAGGATGATAGCTAGACGGCGCTTGACGTTTTCCGCGGTGATTCTCTCGAAGAGCCGCGCCCCCGTCGAATTCAAAACCACCTCTACGTAGGGTCCTTCCAATTGCGAGCCGGGCCGAACCCGGGCATCGGTGATATATTCTCCGGTCATCAGGGTTCGCGATTCGAGCAGATAGGGGATTTTCTCGGCGCCGACCCTTCCCTCCGCGGTGGGGACCAAACCGTACAAGATCTCGGTTCCCGGAGGAGGTCCGCTTTTTAACGCCTCTTCGACGCTGTGAACCTCATTGAGCAATTTGAATTCCAGCAAAGCGGTTTTGCCGATCAGCTCTTTAGCCCGCTCCGGGTCCTGAATCCCTGGGAGCTGCACCAGGATATCCTGCTGTCCCTGTCGCTGGATGGTGGGCTCGCTGACTCCGAATTGATCGATGCGGTTGCGAATGGTCTCTAGGGATTGATCCACGGCGTAGTCCCGGATCGAGCGCAGCTCCTCTTTACTTAAAGTCAGCAGGAGTTGAGTTTCCCCACCGGTCGTTTCCGAATTGACGACCGCCAGATTGGGAAAATCGCTCGTGAGAAGCGCTTTGACCCTCTCCCCGCTCGCGGAAGGGACCTTCAGCCGGACTTGGTTCCCCTCAATTCTCTCGACTCCGCTAAAGGATATCCCCTTCTCCCTCAGAGTGTTTCGGAGATCTTCCTTGGCCCGCTCGACCGTGTTCTCGACCGCCTTTTCCACCTGGACTTCCAAGATCAGATGGCTCCCTCCTTGAAGATCCAGCCCCAGATGGATCCGATCGCTCGGCAGGATGCCGACCCACCAGGAAGGAAGCGTTCCAACGAAGGAAGGCGCCAGATAAAAAAGCGCTGCTAAAGTCGCAACCACCAAGATCGCGATCCGAATCCCAACACCCCGCGGCATATTAAGACTCCTTCGATTCTTTTCCTGAACTCTTTTCTTCTTTCACCATCGCCGAGATCTGCGGCCGGTTCACCCGAATGCGCACGTTCGGGGCGACCTCGAGCGTGATCACGTTATCCGCCAGGGCGACCACCTTACCGTAAATCCCTCCGGAGGTCATCACCTCATCGTTTTTCTTAAGCCTCTGCAGCATCTCCCGGTGATCCTTCGCCCGTTTCTGCTGTGGCCGGATCAGCAGAAAATAAAAGATGACAAAGACCAGGATCAAGGGAAAAAAGCTGACCAAAGGGCTCGGCCCTGCAGGTCCCGGGCCGGTCTGAGCAAATGCCAAATCCCACATAGTTCCTCCTAACTAAACATTGACAATGCCAGATTCAGAATTCTGAATCCAGTATTCGGCCCTTTCTTCCCGAATGGCCTGACGAAACCGCTCCATGAGCCTCTGGTAAAAATAAAGGTTATGCAGGCTGTGGAGCCGGGCCGCAAGAATCTCCCCCGCCTGATAGAG
>CAYGBP010000202.1:0-1890 GCA_964348105.1 uncultured Nitrospirota bacterium | reverse complement strand
ATCGCCCACTCCACATCGACGGGATCGAAGATATCGATGTCCTCGTCCGTCACCACCACGTGTTTGATGTCGGCTATCGACAGGAGCGCGGTAATGGCGTTTTTTCCGTCTCCCGGCTGTTTTCGAATCGCTGCAATAATGTGCCAGTGGCAGCATCCGCCCGGTGTCACATTGATCGCCGTCGCGGTCACGCCGGCCTCGCGCAGAACCCGCCAGGCTGCCGCTTCGTAAATGGGCGCACTCATCCAGATATTTTCCCACGGCATGTGGAGGGCATAATAAATCGCGTCCTTCCGGTGCATGACCGCCTTGATGCGCACCCGGGGATTCAAGTGCACGCCTCCCATCAAGCGATTAAACTCCGAAAAGGGTCCTTCCGGCTGGGTCCAGCCTTCCGGAAGGATCTCCCCTTCCAGGACGATTTCGGCATCAGCGATGCAGGGAACTGATATGGTCTCTCCGTCCGCCAACCCCAACGGCGCACCTCGAAGACCCCCCGAGTAGCCCAGCTCGTTCGTCCCCAGGGAGGCCTTGAAGGTCGATGCCACCATCTCATAAGGATGCGCCCCGATAGCGATAGAAACCGGCAGGGGTTTATTTGCCTGAAGCGCACGCTCGGCGAACTTGCGCAGATTATTGGGCGTGACGATGTCAATGCCGGTCATATTCTTCTCTTTCAGCATCAGACGATACATGCCGGCATTCACCCCATACTCCGGATCTTCGGCCACCACCACGGCTCCCGTGATCATGGGGCCCCCGTCCATGACCGAAAATATAGGGACGGGAAGCTCGAAGAGATTCACCTTGTTCTTGGTCAGGATCACATCCTTGACCGGAGCCTTTTTCACCCGCTTCGGCTTGATCGGATGATCCATGGCGACACGCAGTTTCTCTTCGATCTTTTCGTACGGAACCCCCATGCCCAGGGCCAGCCGACGACGCGACTGCAGAAGCCCCGAAGCGACCGGCATCGAGTACCCTCGCACGCGGGTAAATAGCAGAGCCTTATCCCCCTGCGGCACGAGAGCCGCAATGTCACGAGCATCCGTCGGCTTCGAGATTTCAACGAGCTCGTCGTTTTTCCGTAGAACTTCTAGATAGCTTCTGAAACTGACTGCCATGAGAACATCGCCCCTCCGCATGATTGTCAATCATCCGGTAAACATCCTGAGTCGATTTGAATTCACGCCGATGGAATGACCATCCGCGTGTAAGCCTTCCTTGCGTTCCCTTCGGTTATTTTTCGCCGATCCTCTTCGCTCAGCCATTCGATGGATTGAAAGATCGGGACTACATCCTCGAAGTTCCTGCCGGTCTTAGGATCGATCGCGTTGACCGCGCCGAACATCTCGGTCGCAAAGAGCACGTTGTCCACCCCGACCCGCTTGATCAACAGCTCCATCGCCTCCTTGTCGTAGATGGCCATATCCCAGTACACCTTGCGCGCCGCCTCTTCGAAAGGCTCGAGCCCTTCCTTGACATGCATGCCTCGATGTCTATTCCATTGATACGGCACCGCTCCACCCCCGTGCGGAATAATGATCTTGAGCTTGGGAAAATCTTTGAACACGCGTGAGCGCAGAAGCTCGACGGCGGCCGAATGATGTTGCGCAATATAGTAGGAGTTAGTCAGGTGCATGGCGGGATGGAGCGACGCGCTCGCATGAATTGTCCCCGGGATGTCCAGTTCGACCATTTTCTCCCAGAGCGGATACCACCACTCGTCGGCCAGTGACGGCGTCAAAGGCTCCCGGCCTCCCGCTGTATCCGGGTTGATGTTGCAGGCCACAAACCCTTTTTCTTGAACGCATCGATCGAGTTCCTCGACCCAGGACTTGGGGCTCACGCCCGGCGACTGGGGAAGCTGGCAGACCGGCGATATCTTGT
>CAYGBP010000201.1:0-1892 GCA_964348105.1 uncultured Nitrospirota bacterium | reverse complement strand
TTTCTGGAGGTCAACATCGCCAACCTGGCGGGCGTTCCCTCGATTGTTTACGGCCTGCTGGGCCTGGAGCTGTTCGTCCGGGCCCTGGATATGAAACGAAGCCTGATGGCCGGATCGATGACGATGGCGCTGCTGATTCTTCCGATCATCATCCTGGCCTCCCGGGAGGCGCTTCAGGCCGTTCCGGACTCGATCCGGGAAGGTTCCTACGCCCTAGGGGCCTCCCGCTGGCAGACGGTAAGAAACCAGGTGCTGCCCCTGGCGCTCCCCGGGATCCTGACCGGGACGATCCTGGCGCTTTCCCGGGCGATCGGGGAGACGGCGCCGCTCATCATGATCGGTGCTTTGACCTACATCGCGTTTCTGCCGGACGGGCTTTTCGCGCCTTTTACGGTTCTGCCCATTCAGATTTTCAACTGGGTGTCGCGTCCGCAGGCGGCCTTCGCGGTTAATGCCGCCGCCGGGATGATCGTGCTCCTCGTGGTCCTGCTGGCGATGAACGCTGCGGCCGTCTGGCTGCGAAACCGGTATCAGAAAAAACTTTATTGGTAGGCGCAAACGATGCAGGGTGAGACCGTCGCATTCGATATTCGCAAGCTCAATGTCTGGTACGGGGCATTGCACGTTCTGAAAGACATCAATCTGTCCATCCGCCGGCAGGAGATCACGGCCCTGATCGGCCCCTCCGGCTGCGGGAAGAGCACCTTCATCCGGTGCCTGAACCGGATGAATGATTTCGTGCCCGGGTTTCGAATATCCGGGGATTGCGTCTATGGTGGCCAGGATCTGTACCGGGCCGGCCTGAATCCCATGGAAATCAGGCTTCGAATCGGGATGGTGTTCCAGAAGCCCAATCCCTTCCCCAAGTCGATTTACGACAATATCGCCTACGGTCCCCGCAGCTGCGGGATCCGGAAGGCCGCCGAGTTGGATGTGATCGTGGAGAAGGCCCTGCAGCAGGCGGCGCTGTGGGAGGAGGTCAAGGACAAGCTGCAGCAGAGCGCCCTGGCCCTGTCCGGAGGGCAGCAACAGCGCCTCTGCATCGCCCGCTCCCTGGCCGTGGAGCCCCAGGTGATCCTGCTGGACGAACCCTGCTCGGCGCTGGATCCGATCGCCACGGGCAAGATCGAGGCGTTGATGTTGGAGATCAAAAAGAACTATACTGTGGTGATCGTCACTCACAACATGCAGCAGGCGGCCCGCGTATCGGATGTGACCGGGTTTTTCCTCCTGGGCGACCTGATCGAATTCGGCGAGACGCGACAGATTTTCACCAATCCCCGGGATCAGCGGACCGAAGACTACATCACCGGAAGATTCGGATAATCCGGGCCGCGGCGCGGCCTGCCTGACGCCGGATGCGACGCGGGAGGGCCCCTTCCGGGGGGCCTTGCAGGGACTGATCGAAAATATCTCAAGAGGAAGCGAATGGAACGCCATTTTGATCAAGAGCTCAGGGGCCTGAAGGACAAAATCCTCCGGATGGGCGCGCTCGTGGAGGAGCAGATTCGAAACGCCATCCGCTCCCTGGTGGAGCGGGATTCGGACCTAGCGCGCCAGGTGATCGCCAATGACCACCGGGTCAATGCGATGGACGTGGAGGTGGACGAGGACTGCCTGCAATTGATCGCCCGCCATCAACCTATGGCGAAGGATCTGCGCTTCATTACGACGGCCATGAAGATCTCCACCGAGCTTGAGCGGATGAGCGATCTGGCCGAGAATATCTCGGAACGTGCCATCGAGCTCAACGAGGAGCCTCAGCTCAAGCCCTATATCGATCTGCCCCGGATGGCCGAGCATTGCCAGCGAATGGTGAAGGAGGCACTGGATTCCTTCGTCAACCAGGATGCCCATCTGGCCCGCAAGGTCTGCGGAGACGACGACTTCGT
>CAYGBP010000200.1:1600-1901 GCA_964348105.1 uncultured Nitrospirota bacterium | reverse complement strand
AGCAGATCGTGGGGCTGCGCGATCTGAACGAGGAAGACCCGCGCGAGGTGGAGGCGGGGAAGTACGATCTTTCCTATATCTCGCTCGACGGCAATATCGGATGCATGGTGAACGGCGCCGGACTCGCCATGGCCACGATGGATATTATCAAGGGCTGCGGTGGAGAGCCGGCCAATTTTCTCGATGTGGGCGGAGGTGCGAGCCAAGAGAAAGTGGCGCAAGCCTTTCGGATTATTCTTTCGGACCGGCGTGTTCAGGGAGTGCTCATCAATATTTTCGGCGGGATCATGAGATGTGACAT
>CAYGBP010000200.1:430-1552 GCA_964348105.1 uncultured Nitrospirota bacterium | reverse complement strand
AGGGCACCAATGTCGAGTTAGGTCAGAAGATCCTCGCGGAATCGGGGCTTTCCATCATCCCTTCGGAAACGATGGCCGAGGCCGCGGAGAAGGTCGTCAAGGCTGTCAAAAGAGGATAAAGAGGTTCAGTTTCAAAGGTTCAAGAATTCAAAGGAGGAAGGGTTTAAGGGAAGATAGATTTTGGATTGGATCGCTAGACTGAGCTTACGACGAATTCCAAAATCGGCAATCTAAAATCCAAAATAGTCTTATACGGGACGCAGATGGTCGCCGGGGTTACGCCGGGCAAAGGGGGCAGCTCTTTTGAAGGTATACCGATCTTTGACACGGTCGCCGCGGCGGTGTCGGCGACCGGGGCCAATGCCAGCGTCATTTACGTCCCCCCCGCCTTTGCAGCAGACGCGATCCTCGAGGCGGCGGACGGCGGGATCGGACTCATCGTCTGTATTACCGAAGGTGTCCCGATCCGAGACATGGTTCGTGTAAAGCGCTACCTGGAAGGGAGAAAGTCGCTTCTGCTCGGCCCGAATTGTCCTGGCGTGATTACCCCTGGACACTGTAAAATCGGCATCATGCCGGGGCATATCCACTGTCCGGGAAAAATCGGCGTCGTTTCGCGTAGCGGGACCCTGACCTACGAGGCGGTCGATCAGCTAACTCGCCTGGGCTTAGGGCAGTCCACCTGCGTTGGGATCGGTGGGGATCCCGTGCATGGGCTTGAATTCACGGATGTTTTAGCGCTTTTTAACGACGACCCGGAGACTCGGGCTGTCGTGATGATCGGCGAGATTGGAGGCAGCGCTGAGGAAGAAGCGGCCACTTGGATAAAAGCGCACATGAAAAAACCTGTCGTTAGTTTTATTGCGGGGCAGACGGCTCCTCCCGGGAAGAGAATGGGACATGCGGGAGCGATTATCTCCGGAGGAAGAGGAACAGCCCAGGAAAAGATTGATGCGCTCACGCGGGCTGGAATTCGTGTTGCATCGTCACCTGCCCTCATCGGTCAAACGATGGAAGAGGTTTTGAGGAGATAATGGGCGTGGAAAGAACACTATCGATCATCAAACCAGACGCGGTGGCCAGGGGACTCATCGGAGAAATCTTGCGGCGCTTTGAGGCGGC
>CAYGBP010000200.1:0-276 GCA_964348105.1 uncultured Nitrospirota bacterium | reverse complement strand
TCGTGTCGGTCCTGGAGGGCGAAGGGGCGATTGCGAAGAATCGCGAGATTATGGGGGCGACCGATCCGGCGAAGGCATCCCCAGGGACCATCCGGCGGAAATGGGGCAAGGATGTGGAGAAGAACGCGGTCCACGGTTCCGACGGCCCGGATACGGCGGCATGGGAGATCTCCTTTTTTTTCCAGCCTGATGAGATTCATGGTTAATCGTTACTCGTGTATCCGTATATTCGATAATCGAATGACCATCAACGCATAACAGGTGAACGAAAATGAA
>CAYGBP010000199.1:1170-1966 GCA_964348105.1 uncultured Nitrospirota bacterium | reverse complement strand
CGACCAGCCCCGGGGATCTCTTCTTCTGTTGCCCACCGTGATCACCTGTTCCAGGTGAGCCGTGTCGACTCCGGTCTTCTCGTGCAGTTTTCTGCGCGCCGTATCTTCTATTGCCTTATCCCGGGCGACATCAATAAAACCACCCGGCAGCGCCCATTTTCCCTTCTTCGGGTAGTCTGCTCTTTTGACGGCCAGAAAAGACAATGCCTGATCAACGACCGTAAAGATCGCCATATCGACCGACACGAGGGGAACGTCGTAGTCGTGGATGTTGTAACTATTCAGAAATTCTTTTTCGGTCTTGAAGTCACTCATAATCTCTTCTCTGGCATGCTTGTCCCAATATTATTGGCTCTAAGCCAAATATTCAATAGATTCGCTTGACTTTTTATTGGCTCTAAGCCAATAATAACTGCAAGTAGCTGAATAGGAGCTATTCAGCCGCGACAATCAGGGGTATCTGGATAGACCGGGAACCCTCAAACAAACAGCAAGGGGTTTGCTGCCATGAAGAAAGAATTCGATTTTCTCGTTTTTATCGGTCGGTTCCAGCCGTTTCATCTGGGCCATCTATCCGTCGTCAAGACCGGTCTGGCACAGGCTGGTCAATTAATCATTCTCTGTGGTTCGGCGCATCGTCCAAGATCAGTGCGTAACCCGTGGAGTGTCGAGGAACGCGCGGCGATGATTTACGGCGCGATCGACGAGTCGGAGTGCTACATCGACGCCAGCTTTGCCTCGGCCAAGGGTGGTGGCGAGGAGATCGGAAAGACGAAACGCGGAAAAGGTGTGAAAA
>CAYGBP010000199.1:0-1160 GCA_964348105.1 uncultured Nitrospirota bacterium | reverse complement strand
CATTGATGAGGCGGAGAGGAAGCGTGTTCACGTCATGCCGCTGATGGATATCGTCTATAACGACGAGTCCTGGGTAAGCAATGTGCAAATGACAGTCAATGGTGTCGTAACCGCACACCACGGCGTCCCTCACAGCAAGCCCAGAATTGGTCTCATTGGCCACAGCAAGGACCACAGCTCCTACTATCTCAACCTTTTTCCTCAGTGGGGCTCGGTTAATGTCGAAAGCTTCGATGAGATTAATGCAACCCGAATCAGGGAGTTATTCTTCTCCGCGTCCTCCGGGAAATATCTCGATGAAACTGCCGTCGGGCAATTACCGCCCAACGTATTGACGGCAATGCAAGATTTTGCGGTCGGGGATAGCTTCCAGCATATTCAGGATGAGCATCATTTTATCGATAAGTACAAAAGCGCCTGGGAGGCATCGCCCTATCCGCCGACTTTTGTCACGGTTGATGCGGTGGTCGTGCAAAGCGGGCATGTACTGATGGTAGAGCGCAAAGCCCGCCCGGGGAGAGGCCTCATGGCCTTGCCTGGTGGCTTTGTAGGACCCTATGAAAGACTGATGGATGCGTGTCTCAGAGAACTCCGAGAGGAGACACGGTTGAAAATTCCCGCTCCCGTGTTGCAAGGATCGATCAAGCACCAGATGGTATTTGACGATCCGTATCGGTCCGAGCGTGGCAGAACCGTTACGCACGCTTTCTATATCGAATTAAAACCCGACAGCCAGCTGCCCAAAGTGAAAGGTGGTGATGACGCAAGACATGCCAGGTGGGTACCGCTCGCTGAACTGGATCCTGCTCAGATCTATGAGGATCACTATTTCATCATCAAGGAGTTGGCTGGTATGTAACAAGAATCAGGTGAGGCCGGGATAGACCCAGCCTCTTTCGTCAATATGAATGGAGGATTTCCATCATGCGTAAAAATCTTATCTTAAATACCGATAGCTACAAGGCATCGCACTTCCTGCAATATCCGCCCGGGACCACTCACGTCTCCAGCTATATCGAAACCCGCGGGGGTGACTATGAAAAAGCCATCTTCTTTGGCTTGCAGATGTTCATCAAGGAGTACCTGGACAAACCCATAACCTATGATGACATCAGCGAGGCAAAGGCCGTCATGGAGGCCCACGGTGTTCCCTTCAACGA
>CAYGBP010000198.1:0-2048 GCA_964348105.1 uncultured Nitrospirota bacterium | reverse complement strand
CCACCGGCCAAGCCGGATGGCGAAACCCCAGGGAAAAAATCGAAGGACGGTGAACAGGCCGCGGGCCAGAAGTACGATCAAGGCTCGGGCCGTCTTTTGCGTTGCCTTCATCGATGAGAGGTGGGGTGAGACCGCCCTTGGCATACCAGAATAAAATCGGCGACTTCCCGGATCGCACCGGCCCCCCCCGACTTCGAGGTCACCCAGTGCACGACCCCTTGGACCGCGGCGTGTGCATTGGCGACCGCGACGGAGAGCCCTACCCGCTCCAAGATGGGACGGTCAATCAGATCATCCCCCACATAGGCCACGCTCGAATCCCCCAGGCCATGGCGCGCCAGGATTTCCTCATAAACCTTGAGCTTATCCGAAACGCCTTCATGCACCTCCGAGATAGCCAGCTCCTTGGCCCGGACCCTGACGGCGGGAGACGAGCGTCCGCTGATGATCCCAACCCGGATTCCCGCACGATGGAGAAGCGAAATTCCCTGCCCGTCATGAATATCGAAGGCCTTGAACTCCTGCCCATTGTCCATGACATAGATTTTCCCATCGGTCAGAACCCCATCCACGTCCAGCAACAACAGACGGATGTTTCGGGCCTTACCGGCAATGGAGGCCTTATTTTCCTTCTTTCCCATGGCGGATCTGGGCGCCTTACCGCTTCGGGCGAAGCGGGATCAGACGATCCCCAATTTCAGGATGTCGTGCAAATGGATCACTCCTTCGGGTCTTCCGGCCGCATCCACCACGACCAGGGCCGTGATGGAGTGGCGCTCCATCACTTCAAGCGCCTGGGTCGCGAGCGGCTCCCTGGATATGACCTTGGGTGAGCGGGACATGATATCCCTGGCCGTCTTATGGAAAATGTCGGTCGTCTTTTCAAGCAGGCGTCTCAGATCTCCGTCTGTGACGACACCCTCGAGGCGCCCATCCGGGTCCAGAACGGTCGTCATCCCCAGCTTCTTGGAGGTCATTTCATAAATGACCTCCTTCACCGAGGCATCTTCCCGGACCGCCGGCACGGATTTTCCGGAGTGCATGACATCCTCGACGCGAAGGAGAAGCCGTTTCCCCAGCGCCCCTCCGGGGTGAAAAGAGGCGAAATCCTCCTCCTTGAACCCCCGCTTTTCCAGCAGGGCGACGCACAGGGCGTCCCCGGCCGCCAGTGCGGCGGTCGTGCTCGCCGTGGGCACGGGGCCGCTCCCACAGGCCTCCTCGCGAACGCTCACATCGATCACGGTGGTGCTGTCCCTGGCCAGGGTGGACTTCAGATTCCCGGTCATTCCGATCAGGGGAATGGCAAATCGCTTCAGGGTCGGCAGCAGGCGAAGGATCTCCTCGGTCTCACCGCTGTTCGAAAGCGCGATGACCACATCCCCCCTGGAAAGCATCCCCAGATCGCCGTGCACCCCCTCGGCCGGATGAAGAAAAAAGGCGGGCGTCCCGGTGCTGGCCAGGGTCGCCGCGATCTTTCGGGCAATGATTCCGGATTTTCCCATCCCGGTCACCACCACCCTTCCCCGGCATTCATACAGGAGCGTGACCGCCTCGACGAACCGCTCGTCCACCCTGGAGATCAGATCCAGAACGGCCTGGGCCTCGATCTGGAGGACTTTCTTAACGATATCGATGATCATACGCGCTCCCAGGGGCGAACGGCCCCGTATATGATTTTCAGGCGCTCCAACAGATCCCGCGCATCGTCCAGGCGAAGCATGTTCGGCCCGTCCGAGAGCGCGGCGTCGGGATCGGGATGAATTTCCATGAAGAGCCCGTCGCACCCCGCCGCCACGGCGGCCTTGGCCAGATAAGGGACGAATTCGCGCTGCCCCCCCGAGGCATGGCCCTTCGCCCCGGGTAGCTGGACGCTGTGCGTGGCGTCGAACACCACGAGATGTTCGAACCGCTGCATGATGGGGATGGACCTCATATCCACCACCAGATTATTATAGCCGAAGCTCGTTCCCCGCTCGGTCAACAGGATTTGCGCATTCCCGACGGAGGTGAGCTTGTCCACGATATTCCCGACATCGCCCGGGGCCATG
>CAYGBP010000197.1:1367-2053 GCA_964348105.1 uncultured Nitrospirota bacterium | reverse complement strand
TCCCGGTCGAAGATACCACCTGGGTAATATCGCCCTTTTTGACAGGCACCGTGACATAGGGAGATTCCTTGGCCCCATCCCCCATATGCCAATAGCCGAAGCCCACCAGCCCGGCCCCGACGAGCACGCCCGTCCACAGCAGAGTTCGCTTGAATTTCATCTTCCGCTCCGAACGCCCTGAAAGATCTTCTCTACGATCGCGCTCACTTCTTTCTTTTCCGGGCGACTAAAAGTGACACCGCTCGTGATCATGGCGTCCGGCTCCTGATCTTCCAAGATCTCCTCGATCTCGACCCGGAACAGAGACATGAAAGCCACGGCGTCCATCGACTCCCTGATCTCGCGGACATGAGCCTTGATATAAAAATTGACGCCTCGGTCCGTGATCAAAAAGGTGACCTTGCCGGTCCTCCGAAGATTTCCCGCCGTCGTGCTGGTCTTGCCGATGGCGAGGTCGATCGTCTTTGGGTCCTTCGCCACAACTTCATAATAGGAAAGCATCGCAGGGTGCGCCCGGCCCTGCTGATCCACGGTCAGCAACACGATGGCTTTGCCGACTTTCGATGCGATATCTTCACCGTTGAGACGGTTAAAGAGATCCGCGCTCAGTTCCGGGCCTATGACCTGGGACACGTGCTCTCCTCGGGGCCATTCATAAGACGCCTAAGCCCCCTACCTTGTTTACT
>CAYGBP010000197.1:0-1256 GCA_964348105.1 uncultured Nitrospirota bacterium | reverse complement strand
AATCCACTCCGATCACCTTGCCTTCAAGCTGAATCCCTTTGATGATGCGCCAATCCCGATAGTCTTCCTGGATGGTCACCGCCACGCGCGGGTTCACCGACAGGTTCTGGCAATGGCGCGAGTCCGGAGCGGAAAAAAAATAGAGACGCAGCCCGTCGCTGGCGTAGAATACGGTCGCCGCCCAGGGCGCATCCCCCTGGCTGGTTCCCAGGGTCATGGTGTTATGGGTTTCGAGGTAGCTTAAAATCTGCCGCTTGAGCTCATCGGACATGAGCTTGACCGAGCCTGGACAGATCAGCATGGAGCCGCCGGGCTGAATCCCGGCTTGCGGGACTGGGAGGCGGGTTTTCGCGGGCTTGATCAGACGTAAGGAGAGCGGCGCACCAAGGGCGCCTTGCTGAGCGCTGCCAGATTAGAGGCTCCGACACAGAGCATAGCCACTTTGATTTCATAGAGAATGCCACGCACGAATTCTACCACCTTTTCCGCCGACTCTAAAGCCGGCTCCAGCAGGGGCTGTCCCATGGCCGCCATATTCGCGCCCAGGGCGATCGCCTTGGCGATGTCGAGGCCGCTGCGGATCCCCCCGGACGCGACGAGTTCCAGGTCCGGCACCGCTTTTCGCACCCCGATCAACGCCTCCTCCGTCGGAATGCCCCAGTCTCTGAATGTAGCCTCGGTAGGCTTTCCGCTCTTCGTCGCCCTCTGCGCCTCGACGGCGTACCACGAGGTCCCCCCGCGGCCCGCGACGTCGATCGCCTTGACACCCGCTTTTCTCAAGCGCACGGCGACCTCCGCCGAGATCCCGCTCCCGACCTCCTTGACCACGACCGGATATTCCAACTCTCGACAGACTTCGGTAATCTTGGCCGTCAGCCCTCTGAAATTCCGATTGCCTTCTGCAGAACGTTTAGGTGAAGAATGAGCCCGTCTGCCTGGATCATCCGGACCGCCCGCCGGCAGTGCTCGACACTGTAGCCGTAGTTGAGTTGCACGGCTCCCAGGTTTCCCAGGAGCAAAATATCCGGCGCCAGCGCCCTGACCCGAAAGGAGTCCGCGACGCTTTGCTCTTCCAGGGCCACGCGCTGGGAGCCCACCCCCATGGCAAGGCCGAGCTGCTGGGCCGCCCGGGCCAGATTCCGATTGACCTTGCGGGCGAGATCGAAGCCTCCGGTCATCGACGAGATCAACAGTGGGGCTTTGAGGGGCTTGCCGAGAAAGGTGTCTGTGACGCTGAAGAGCTGCTGCGACGCTCT
>CAYGBP010000196.1:0-2073 GCA_964348105.1 uncultured Nitrospirota bacterium | reverse complement strand
CAGGGTAAATTCACCGATGCCAGGCTCAATGTGTCCTTCGGGGATTACCGTGTCATGGAGGCGGATACCCGGGCGATGGTAACCCGCAAGGCCTCCGAGCCAGATTCATTCTGGGTCGGGGCGATGTTCGAGATCTTTGGCTTGAGCGCCTCCGGCAGTCCCGAAGGCGAAGAAAGGACGACGGTGTCCACGTCTCATACCTATCGATTCGAGATCGGGGACGGGCTCTCCTGGGACGCCGAGTGCCATTTCCTTGCGGAAAGGCGCCGGGTGAAGGAATACAACAACGCCCTCATCACCAATCAGCGGGAAAAAGTCAGTGTCAAGACGGTCTCGTCACACTACAAATGCCGGTACACGGCCCCGGACCGGGAGCCCTGGGTCCTCAGCGTCGATCGCGGCAGGGGCCAATCCAGGACGATGATCCGGATGACCAACGATGATGAGCAGTTCGAGGCCTATGCCACGGGAGGAGAGTATGTCGCGGCCGACGGACGCAAAATATGGGGAAAGCCTGCCGATCCCGGATACACCTGGACACGGGATAATCAGGCCGTCGCCGCCGTTTCCGTCCGGGAAAAACCACCCCGGGTCTGGCTGCACAAGGATAATTCCCAGCCTACGAACGATGCTTTGTCGATGGGCAGCGCTGGACTGTTCATCTACCACCTGGAGATCGCCCCCACCCTGGAGAAAGGCTGACCAGAACCCATTCTGCCGGCAACCCCCTGCCGGGCCCAGTCAGTCTTTTCGAACACATTGCCAATTAATTCAGCTCGCAGACCTCTTCCTGTACCAATCAATCTTGAAATCTGCCCTAGAATACGATATTTATATTGTTAAGCGGTGTTTTCGATTGACAAGCGGGATGAAAGCCGGTTACTTCAAGAATGTTTTGGGTTGCAGCGGGCACCTCTTTGGGGGGGTTACGATCCTGCCGCTTTTTCATAGGAAACCCCGATAATTTCTATGATGGAAGGTCAATACAGAAACTCTATTACACTATTACTGTTGCTCGCATGCATGGTTTTGATATCATGCGGTGGCGACGGGGATGGCGGCATTTATCAGGTCAGCAACACGAACTTCGAAGAAGAGGAGCCTTTTTCCTTCCAAGTGCCGGTGGAAAACCGATCTCAATTCAAATTGGTTGGGGTCAGCGGCGAAATCAGCATTACCGGTCGATCAGAGTCAACCCCGGTCGTGATTACAGGCAAGAAGCGCGTTCAATCGGAGAGCACTCAGGATGCCAAAGAGCACCTGCAGAAACTTGAGGTGGAAATCCAAAGCTTGCCGGACGAAGTATATGTAAGGACCATTCAACCCAATGAGACAGGGGGGCGGGAATATATCATTGATTATACGATCACCCTCCCGAAAGACTTAAAGATTCTGGTGATTAACACCAACGGTAACGTGACCCTCGATAACATTGAGAATGACGTCGCGGTGAACAACATAGGTGGAAAAGTCGTATTAATGAACATTGTGGGAGGCGCATTGATTAATTTGCTGAGCGGTACAATTGAAAGCAAAGTGACATTGCCACTAAAAGGTACAATCGAGATGACCACGCTGACTGGAGATATCAAATTGGCGATACCCGAAAACACTTCGGCTCAATTTTCCGCTGCCGTTACCCTCGGAAAGATCAGTGTATCAACAAACCTTGTCCTTCAGGGCGGAGAAAGAAGATCTAATTTTTGGGGTGGAAAACTGGGGGATGGGGAAGGGACGATTTCCTTGGAAGCGAAAAAAACCGGGGATATAATCGTGACGGGCTTTTAAAAGCGGTTTAACGACGACTCAATGGCTCAAGAAAATGAGTAGCGATATTTATGTCCCACCACATCGATGCTGACCGGGGCGCCGTCAGGTTCACCGCAGCCGGACGTATCTCTGACCGTAATATCCACCTCTTTCAATCCTGACGCTTCCACGATTTTCTTGTATTCGTCAACCAGAATTGCTCCCGCAACACAACCGACGTAGGCCTCGAGGCTTGTCCGTATGTCCCTAGGAAGCTCCCTTGTAAGGGCAATGTCCGAAATCGCTATTCGCCCTCCCGGCCTC
>CAYGBP010000195.1:0-2104 GCA_964348105.1 uncultured Nitrospirota bacterium | reverse complement strand
CACGGGGGAAAAGACGCTGGAAGGTGCTCTTAAGAACCCGAAAGGCGTGCGGCTCTTGTGGCTCGAGATTCTCTTCAACGGGAATATATCCTGGCAAGACTATCGGAATCGTCCTCAAGTCAGCGCCGCCTATGACAAGGCCTGTGTCTGGTACGCCTCCTTCAAGACGACGATCCAAAATCATACCGGCCGGTCTCCCATGGAGTTCCGGCCGGGCAAGCCTGACTTCAAGGAATACCGTCAATTCCTGGAGGCCCTAAGCTTTGTCTCCACTCGATCCTGAGCGAATCATTTCCATCCTCAAAGAATTCGCAAATTCCCGACGAAAACCATTGCAAATCCTCCTGATCGGGGGACTGGCCCTCTATTTCTATGGAATGCGTGACAGGGCGACATTGGATATCGATGCGGAAGTCAAAGGAGACCTGGAAGATCTGTTTCATTTCCTTAAATCACACCAGGTCCCGGCGGACCTGAGCGAGAATATTTCAGGATGGTCCGTGGTGGCCATGCCGCCGGGTTACCGGGAAAGGGCCCAATCCGTTTATGAAGACTCTCGTCTCAAAATCAAGGTGCTGTCGCCATTGGACTTTATCATGGCGAAGCTTCGCCGGTTTACGGAAGTGGATATAGCAGATGCCCTGTGTGTCACAAAAAAGTACAATGTCCATTCCGAGGAGGTAAGAAAGATGTCCGAACAGGTCATCCAGAATTCCCCAAAGGACACCGCCTTGTTCCTGTTTCGAGATAATGTCGGGCAGTTCATTAAGATGATCAGGAGGAACGAGGTCTAGCCGCACCCCCGGTTGATCCATCGACTCTTTTCGGCTCGCGCTCCATGGCCCGCTCCAGCTTTTTGCGGGTTGAGACAGTAATCCGAAAATCAGCCAACACCCTTAAGAGGCCTCATGACGAACCGAGCACAATTTCCTCAGGAACAGAACATCGCGGGGGAGTTCATGCGGCAGGCCGACGCCTTCCGCCAGTGGGTGACGGCAGATGGCTCCTCCGCCTATCCCGCCGTCCCCGGCCGCTACCATCTCTATGTCTCATGGGCCTGCCCCTGGGCCCATCGCACCATTATCGTCCGAAAGCTGAAGGGGCTTGAAAAGGTGATCGGCATGACGGCGGTGGACCCCATCCGGGACGATCGAGGCTGGGCCTTCACGGACGGGCCGGGCCATTCCAAGGACCCGATCAACGACTTTCGCTTCCTGAAAGAAGCCTACACCGCGACGGATCCCGGGTATCAGGACCGTGTCACCGTTCCGGTGCTGTGGGATACGGCCACCCGGCGGATCGTCAGCAACTCCGACGACGATCTCATGAGGATGCTCAACTCGGCATTCGACGCCTTCACGGATAGCAGGTTGGACCTCTATCCGGAAGATCTGAGACCCGAGATCGACCGGCTCAATGAGGAGATCTACGAAAACGTCAATGACGGGGTGTACCGGGCGGGCTTCGCCACGACGCAGGAGGCCCATGAAAAAGCCGTCAGAAGCCTTTTCGCCATGCTGGACCGGCTGGAGGCGCGGCTGGCGAAAAGCCGCTTTCTTTTCGGCTCAGGAATCGTCGAGACCGACTGGCGGCTTTTCGTCACGCTGGTCCGGTTCGACGCCGTCTACCACGGCCATTTCAAGTGCAACATCCGGAAGATCGCCGAATACCCGAACCTCTTCGGCTATCTGCGGGATCTGTACCAGCAGGACGGCATCCGTGAGGCGGTGAACTTCGACCATATCAAGCGCCATTACTACATGACGCACGAAGAAATCAATCCGACCCGGATCTTCCCGCTCGGACCGGAGCAGGACCTCGCCGCTCCCTGCCCCGAACGAGTCAAGCTGTCGGGTTGAGGTTCGATTCGACTTTTTTTCCGTCTCGATCCGGCCCACCGCGAGCATGAACTCATCATCGAGATGGGCTTTTTTTATCCCAATTTCCCTTGCCAAAAATAAGGCATATTGTTAGTATTTAGGACATTTTTCGAACGGCGGCGTAGCTCAGTGGCAGAGCAGGGGAATCATAATCCCTTGGCCGGGGGTTCAAATCCCTCCGCCGCTACGCATTGGTAACGTAACTGGCGTCATGTGGGATTTGG
>CAYGBP010000194.1:821-2121 GCA_964348105.1 uncultured Nitrospirota bacterium | reverse complement strand
CTGAAAATAACCGGAAACGAGAAAAGACTGGATCCGCGCTCCAAGATCTTCCTGCTGCGAATCATCCAGGAAGCCTTATCCAACGTTCAGAAACACTCCAAAGCCGATCATGTCAACATTCAGGCGCAAATCGGCAAGACCCATTTGAAGACCGTGTTTCAGGACAATGGAATCGGATTCAATCTGGACAAGCTCTCCCGAGATCCCGAAAAATGGGCTTCGTTCGGGCTCAAAGGAATCCAGGAACGCGCCCGCCTTCTTGGGGGAACGGCAGAAATTTCCTCAAGTGTCGGCCGCGGAACTGTCATCAAGATCAATATTCCGCTGGAGCAGAGGGAACCGAAGATTCTTGAAACCAGGAACCCGGAAAAAAATACGCGTCTTAATCGCTGACGATCACCAGGTCGTGCGCGAGGGCTTGAGCTCGATCCTGAAGACCAAGGAGGACATCGAGGTCGTCGGCGAGGCCAGGGACGGGGTGGAGGCCGTCGAGCGGGCCAAGCTCGACAAGCCCGATGTGATCCTCATGGACATCAGCATGCCCCGGATGAACGGGGTCGAGGCGACCCGAAAGATCAAGATCGAGCAACCCAATATCGGGATCGTCGTCCTAACGATGTATGAAGACGAGGAATATATCTTCGACCTGGTCAAGGCCGGCGCGACGGGGTATATGCTCAAAAACTCGGATTCCGCCCAGATCATCAAAGCCATCCGGGCAACCTACCAGGGAGAATCCGTGATCCAGCCGAGCGTGGCCACCAAGATCCTGACCGAATTCTCGCATCTTTCAGAACGTCCGGCCGCAAAGCCCACCAAGGGAGATCAGGAGCTAACCGAGCGTGAGATCCAGGTTATCCAATTGATCTCGGACGGAAAGACCAACAAGGAAATCGCCAATGCGCTGGCGATCAGCGAAAAAACGGTCAAAAACCATGTCCGCAACATTTTCCAGAAGTTAGAAGTCGATGACCGCACTCAGGCGGCGATTTTTGCGCTGAAGAAAGGGCTGATACAGCTCAGCCCTTCCAAACCACCCAAACCTTCCTGACCCGGGAAGAACGGCGTTCGAGGCCCCAATGCCCCTTGCAGATATTCTCGTCCTCGACCTGGAAACCCAGAAGAGCTTCGAAGAGGTCGGCGGCCGCGACAACCTTGACCGGCTATTGGTCTCCGTCGTGGGGGTGTATTCGTACGAACAGGATCGATTTCTGACATTCCTGGAATCCGAGCTGACCCATCTTTTCCCGATCCTGGAGGGGGCCAGCAGCGTGGTCGCCCACAACCGCGCCCGCAAGGA
>CAYGBP010000194.1:0-811 GCA_964348105.1 uncultured Nitrospirota bacterium | reverse complement strand
AGGGGGCCAGGCTCATCGTAGGCTTCAACCTGAAGCGATTCGATTACAAGGTCCTTGAGCCCTATCACCATCGGCCCCTGCGGTCCCTCCCCACCCTGGACATCCTGGAGGAAGTCGTCAAGGCCCTGGGACACCGCCTGCGCCTGGAGAGCCTGGCGCAGGCGACGCTCGGAAGGGGAAAGACCGGGAGCGGGCTGGACGCCCTCCGATACTTCCGCGAGGGGAATCTTGAAAAACTGAAGGCCTACTGCCTGGAAGACGTCAAACTCACCCGGGACCTGTACGAATACGGCAAGAAGGAGAAGCACCTTTTGTATCTTGACCGGGAGGGCCGAAAGACCCTTTCCGTGCCCGTTCAGTGGCAGGATCCGCCGCCACCCCAGTTCAAGCTGGATCTGTAGGCGCAGAGGAGCTAGCCGCGCCTTCCGTCAGGTCACCGGATCCGATCCTCATGAATCTTGATCTTGGCTGATTTTCTCAGGCGGTTCACCTCTTCCTGCATCAGCATATTTCTGACATTCCCGAGCTCCTGAACTTCCTTGAGGAACTCCTCGTATTTCTTCGGCGGCTTTATTTCGTGCACCTTGATAATATGGTATCCGAACGCGCTCTGGACCGGCTCTCCGATCTTATTGGGCTTCAACGAAAAGGCGCTGTCCTCAAAGGGCTTGACCATCTGCCCCCTACCGATCAGCCCCAGCTTTCCTCCTTGATCGCGGGTGGTGGGATCGATCGAATGCTTCTTGGCCGCTTCGGCAAACTCGGCGCCGCCCTTTAGTTCCTGATAAACCTTCCGAGCCGCCTCTTCCTC
>CAYGBP010000193.1:0-2147 GCA_964348105.1 uncultured Nitrospirota bacterium | reverse complement strand
AATGCCGATCGCGGATGTCGGGACCCGAACTTCCCGCGGGGTGAGAAATCTCCCCGGCTGGTCGGGATCGGCAAAGAAAATGGCGATCCGATTGCAGAATCCCGTCACGGCCAGGTCCGTTCGGCCGTCGGCATTCAGATCACCTGCGATGACATTGGTCGGATAGCAGTCGCCCCCCTCGAAACCGGACAAATCCATCCGGTGCTCGGTTGAAAAGCGGGACGCTTCGGCCGGACTCTGGCTGGCGAGGCCGATCAGAACCGCCAGGCCAAAACCCAATAACCAAGGTTGTTTCCAGGATTCCCGGGCCGGAAGAAACGGCCCAAACTTTTGATACGACATGGGTGTCACACTGAGTGTCGACGAAAATTAGACGGCTCAAAAAAATTATAAGAATCCCCACCGGGCAATGTCAAGAAGCCGCGGTCCATGGGCAAAAATATCTGGACGCCTAGGGTCTCCGGCTGCAGAGCCCATACCGGATCCCAGGGAGGAACCCAGCCGTCTTATTCCGGGCCGTAGTATCGGTTCAGATACTTGAGAATTTGCAGGTCCTCACCCGGCAACAGGCGAGCGGGCTCCTTCATTCGGTTCATGGTCTCCGTCCAATCCCTCCGCGAAGGAAAGGTTCGCCAAAAGGTTTGAATGGCGGGCCCATTCAGAACGGGATCGGTCCAGGCATGGCAGGTCTGGCATTTTTGGAATGCCGCCGGTGGTGGCGGTGGCGGTGACTTCGCCTCGATTCTCCGGGTCAGCGATTTCCCCAGCTCCACCCAGGTGGGGTATTGGGGCACGGGCTGGTGCGTCCAGTGTTCCCCGCCATCCCCTGTGGTGAAGATTCCCCTCCCGTAGGTTGCAATCACCAAATGGTCCGGCTTTTCCGGGTGGATCGCGATCCCCTTAATCTCGATTTCCGAGAGTCCCTCGTTCATGGACCGCCAGGTTAAGCCGCCGTCCACACTCTTTAATGCCCCCTTGTTCTTCGTCGCCAGGTAAATGACGGACGGATCAGTGGGATGAATGGCGATGCGATTGACCCAAACCGTTTTTAAATCCGGCCCGATCGGCTCCCACCTCTCCCCGCCGTCAGTACTGGTATACAAGCCGTCCAGAAAAATCCCGCCGGCGTAAACCGTATGACTCGACCGGTCATAAGCAAAGGTCGTGAACCGCTTCTCCTTCAGGCCGGGCCCCAATGGTTTCCAGGACTGATCCCGATGCCCCCGCTTATACCCGCGGGCGCGGGTGGCCAGAAAGAACACCTGGTTTTTTGAAGGCAGAACCAACAGGTGGCGGTGATACGTCCCATCCAACACCCAAGGGTTCTTCCGGAAAGCGGGCTTCCAGCTTCGGCCTTCGTCCGTGCTGACGAAGAGCTGGCGAAGTGTCACGGCATAAAGCGTCGAGGGGACCCGCAGATCGAATACAATATCGTAAACCGATGTATCCGTCAGCCCATGATTCGCAGGCTCCCAGCTCTCCGCTTCGTCGTCGCTCCGGTAGATCCCTCCGCCCGCGGCTCCGACGAACAGGGTACTCGTCTTTTCGGGGTGGACCGCCACCAAATAAAAATCGGGGGCTCCGACACCCCTGTTTTTCAGGCTCCAGGTCAGTCCCGAATCGCTGCTTTTGTAAACACCGTAGAAGGTGCTTGAGATATAGATCTGGTCGGGGTTTTTGGGATCAATGACAATATCGGAAGCTCCGAGGCCTATGCCTCGAGCGTCATTCGGTCGGCCGAACTCCGGCCACAGCAGAACCATCGAGATTCCCAGGCACACGCCGGCGACTCCAAGCCGGAAAGGATCGTTCCATCTCCTCCGCCCCTTCGAAAGGACCTGATGCAGCGTTGCTCTGCTTTGATGACCTGCTGGTCGCACCACGCGGTTTAACCCCATCCCGGACCTCACGGAACGGAGGCCGTAAAGATCTCGGAATTTTCATCCAGATTGGCGCCCCGCCAGATATCCCGGTCCGATCCAAAAGCGATATGGTCCCCCGCATCATTGATCGAAGGGGAATGATTAAAATCCCGGATCGTATGCGTCACCTGAATCACGCGATCCTGAGGGACGTCGTAAAGAAATACCTCCATATTGGGCAAACCGGCGTCTTCGTTATCTCCCGTAAAATCGCAGGTCGAGGCA
>CAYGBP010000192.1:1398-2156 GCA_964348105.1 uncultured Nitrospirota bacterium | reverse complement strand
CCAGGGGGCGAACCATCTCGGATGATGTCAGAATCATCAATCGTCTGAATGGCACGTACAGGATCTGACAGCACCGATGATCGCGGATTCGTGGCGGTCATCGGTGCACTCAACCGCGAACTCCATCCCCTGATCCACCGATTCGATTCCCTCCGGCGCTTATCCCGATCGGCCCCGGCCTTGTGGACCGGCTCGATCGGTTCGCGCAGAATCCTGCTGGCCCGTACCGGACCGGGCGCGGACCGGGCGCGGAGGGCCGCGGGCCGCATCCTATCATCTTTTCCCGTTGAGTCGATGATTTCGTTCGGTTTCGCCTGCGGTTTGAGCCCCGACATGCGGATCGGGGACCTGGTCCTTGCCGAGCGGACCGTGACGGCGGGCTCGGAAAGAAAGGGAGATCCGGAAAAGAAGTTCGAATCAACCCCCCGACTCTTGAAGCAGGCCGCGGGCGTCGCTGCGACGGAATGGGATCTCGCCGCGCCCGCTACCCCCGGATCACAGCCCGGGGCTCGTTTCTTCCAAGGCTCCCTGTTGAGCGTGCGCCGGATTGCGGAGAATCCCGCCGAAAAGAGGGCCTTGGCGGAGCAGACAGGAGCCGTTGCCATAGACATGGAGTCCGCCTGGCTGGCGGAAGAGGCCGACCGGACCGGCACACCTTACCTGGCCGTCAAGGCGGTTTCCGACCTCCTGGAGGAGGATTTGACCGGAATTTCACGGTTCTTGGATCTTGAACACGGCAGGGGTTGGTTCTCGGCATT
>CAYGBP010000192.1:0-1388 GCA_964348105.1 uncultured Nitrospirota bacterium | reverse complement strand
GGCATTGGGGTTTCTGGCGGCTCATCCCGGATATGTGAAGGTGCTGAACCGACTGAGGATTCAGACGGCTTTTGCGGCATCCCGTATCGGCCCGTTCGTCTTCGCGCTCCTGTCCCGTATGGCCGATGGGAATGAAAAAGATGCCGCGACCTGATGGGAAGACCCGGGATTCTCCAGACACAAATCCGCCGGAAATTCGGACCCCGCACGGCTGGACAATGTCCAGGTGTTTGCAGGCCTCGATGAATTGGGCCAATGGTATCGTCGCGCTGCTGCTCATGGGGATCGCAACGGGCCTGATTGCCCCCTCACCGTGCTGGGGGGCCGTGAAGATTATCCCCGTTCCGGCATTTTCCACGACGGCAAACGAGGGTGAGACCTACGGGATCCTGACGGCTTTTCTCTTCACGGATGAAAGAGACGAGGTCTACGCCATCATGGCGCCGTTCGTGGTCTACAACCAGGTCATGGGCGTGAAGACGGCCTGGCAGTTGTTCGGTTATCTGGAAGGTGACCGGGATTTCGGTATCAAGACCTCGGTATCCACAAAGATCAACCGCGAATTCAAGCTGGAATACAGAGATCCGCACTGGCTTGAGGGGAGGTTCTCCGTGGAAGGCGCAATGGCCTATTTCAAGGAGGCGACCTCCCGGTTTTACGGGATCACGCAGGAGAGTCGCACGGAAGATGAGACGAATTTCACGCATCGTGAGTTCTCGGTGCGGATGTCGTTCGGGTATCATTTAAGTCCGACGATTAACCTGTCGCTGACCGAGCGGATGCGAGACATCGAGGTGCAGCTCGGAGGCGTGACGGATCTGCCCTTCATCGCGACGCTTTTCCCGGGATTGAACGGGCTTGGGGGCGGGACGGTTCTCGCGCACCGCCTATCCCTCACGCACGAGCGGCGAGACGATAAAACCACCCCCACCTACGGAGAGTATCTGAGCCTGTTCGCCGAGTGGGGTCACGTCTTTTACGAGGGCAAGACGGTTCCGTTCTCCAAATATGGATTTCAGGCAAAAGGGTGGTTTCCGGTCGACGATAACCGTGTGATCTTCGTCCCCAATTTGCAGCTTCAGTGGATGGCCGGCTCGGATATCCCTTTTTTCGAGCAAAGCACGCTGGGCGGCGAGGATACGTTGAGGGCTTACGGATTGGGCCGGTTTGTGGACGACCACTTCGCCTTGCTGAACTTTGAAGCCAGGATCCGGGTGGCGAGGCTGCGCATTTTAGGCATCATGACGGAAGAAGAGGTTGCCCCATTTATCGACGTCGGAAGGGTATACGGCGGCCTGGGGAGGAAATTTTTTTCGGATTGGGAGGCGAATCCGGGTGTTGGCTTTCGCGTGCTGGTTCGTCCCAATGTGGTCGGGAGGCTGGATGTG
>CAYGBP010000191.1:1060-2172 GCA_964348105.1 uncultured Nitrospirota bacterium | reverse complement strand
AAGGGCCATGGAGGATTTCGCGCTCGAGGGGTCGGTCAAGGTAGTCGTGCTGACGGGCAGTGGAAAGGGGTTTTGTTCCGGGGGAAGCGTGCAGGAGATTATCGAGAAGTTGCTGCAGATGGGGGGAGAAGATCTCTATCGGTTTACACGCATGACCTGCAACGTGGTCAAGAACATGCGAAATCTGAAGAAGCCGATTATCGCGGCGGTGAACGGGATCGCCGCCGGGGCCGGTGCGATGCTGGCGCTGGCCAGTGATATTCGAATCCTCTCAGACAAAGCGAAGTTTGCCTTTTTGTTTGTCAAGGTGGGCTTGGCCGGGGCGGACATGGGGGCGCTGAACCTATTGCCCCGGATCGTGGGGCTGGGAAGGGCCACGGAGTTAGTTTACTTCGGGGATCCCATCAACGCTGAAGAGGCTTATCGAATCGGGTTAGCGAATCGCGTGGTCTCCGGGGCGAAGTTGATGGACGAAACGTATGCGATGGCGCGGCGGCTTCGAGATGGACCCTTGTATGCCTTGGGAGTAACCAAGGAATTGTTGGAGCGTGAAGCGGTCATGGGACTGGACGATGCGTTGGAGGTCGAGGCGATGGCTCAGGCCCGCTGCATGCAGACACCGGATTTTACAGAAGGCTACAAGGCATTCATGGAGAAAAGGCCGCCACGCTTTAACAGAGGTTGAAACCGGGAAAGGAGAGCAGGATGACAAAGCCTATTCACATAAGGAATCTGATGAAAAGCGATCTTTCGTCCATTATCAATATCGAGGAGAGGCTGACCGGAGTGGCCCGGCCCAAGTACTGGGAGAAAAGGATCGAGCTTTCCGAGGCCATTCGACCCCATTGGGCTTCCCTGGTGGCCGAGGTGAACAACCAGGTGGCCGGTTTTGTTCTCGGCAGGGCCGGAGAACTGGAGTTCGGACTACCAAGCAACGTGGCCTGGATTGAAATCATCGGAGTGGACCCGGCTTTTCGGGGACAGGGAATCGCACGGGCTCTGGTGGAGCAGTTCACCGAGTCGGCCGAAGAGCACGATATCAAAACGGTCTTCACCCTGGTGACCCATGCCAGCAAAGATATGGTGGAGTTCTTCAAGCGAGTCGGCTTTGA
>CAYGBP010000191.1:0-949 GCA_964348105.1 uncultured Nitrospirota bacterium | reverse complement strand
TTTGCTTCGCAGTGGACAATGGACCTTTTCCTCGATCAAGAGCAATTGACATTGCGGAGTCGGGTTCGCTCCTGGGTGGATCAAAACTTAATCCCCGGACAATTGAATGAAGCCGATGCCGATCGGGAAGCGGTTCGCCTCGTCAAAGAACTCGGCCAGAGAGGTTTTCTCGCCCATGCAGTCCCGAACGCCTTTGGCGGCGTCAGAGAGAAGGTCCAGGCGCGCGAGCTCTGCACCCTGAGAGAAGAGCTTTCCCGAGGCTCATCCCTGGCCGACACGATGATGGCCATGCAGGCCCTGGGGAGTTACCCGATCACCCTTTCAGGCACCGAAGAGCAAAAGAAGCGCTATCTGCCGCCCGTTGCCGTCGGAGAAGCGGTCGCGGCCTTCGCCCTCACCGAGCCCGAGGCGGGCTCCGATGTCTCTTCGATCCAATGCCGGGCCACCAAACGGGGCAAGGAATACTGCCTTAACGGAATTAAACGCTTCATCTCCAACGCGGGGATCGCGGATTTCTATGTCGTCTTTGCCTCGACCGAACCCGAAAAGAGAAGCAAAGGCATCAGCGCCTTTATCGTGCCGGGCGACACTCCCGGATTGGTCTTGAAGGAAAAAACTCTTCTACTCTCACCCCATCCGATCGGTGTGATCGGCTTCGAGGAGTGCCTGATACCCGAGGGGCAACTCTTAGGAAAAGAAGGCGACGGGCTCAAGATTGCCTTGGGAACTCTGGACGTGTTGCGGTGCACGGTCGGAGCCGCGGCCGTGGGGTTGGCGCAGAGGGCCCTGGAAGAGGCGCTCCGCTACAGCCGGCAGAGGCGCCAGTTCGGCCAGGCGCTGGCCGAGTTCGAGGGGATACGTTTCAAGCTCGCCGAGATGGCCACGGAGTTGGAGGCCGCGCGATTGTTAGTGTACCAGGCCGCCTGGATCAACGATCAAGGACGAGGAG
>CAYGBP010000190.1:0-2211 GCA_964348105.1 uncultured Nitrospirota bacterium | reverse complement strand
AACATGGTCAGCGCACTTGATCAGGTCCAGGTGATGCTCGATCAGGATCACGGTATTCCCCGCCTCCACCAAGCGGTGAAGGACCCGGATCAGCTTTTCGACATCCGCCATGTGAAGGCCCATCGTCGGCTCATCCAGGACATAGAGCGAATGGCTCGTGCGGGCGGTTCTCGGATGCCTGAAGCGAGCCGACGCCGCTTCGTCGTGGCCCGGGGCGGCCTTGGCCAGCTCCGTGACCAGCTTGATCCGCTGCGCCTCGCCACCGCTCAGCGTGGGACTCTGCTGGCCCAGGGTCAGATACCCCAGTCCCACGTCCTGCAGCAGACGAAGCGCGTGGTGAACCCGCCGGTGGCGTTTGAAATAATCCACCGCCTCGTCCACGCTCATGGCCAGCACCTCGGCGATGCTTTTTTCTTTATACTTGACCGCGCAGGTCTCCTCATTGAACCGCGCCCCGCGGCAGACCTCACAGGCCACCGCCACGTCGGGCAGGAAACTCATCTCGATTTTTTTCATTCCCTGCCCCTCGCAGGACTCGCACCGCCCGCCCGACACATTGAAGGAAAAACGGCTAGGCCCATAACCCCGCAGGCGGGCCTCGGGGGTCTCGGCGAACATCCGCCGCACCTCGCTCCAGAACCCGACATAGGTGGCGGGACAGGACCGGGGCGTCTTGCCGATCGGGGTCTGATCCACCTCCAGGACGTTTCGAACCTGTTCCCAATTCAGGATTTCCTCGCAGCCTTCGAGCCGCTCCAGCGCCCGGCTCAGGTTCCGCGTCCGCCGGGCTTGTAGAATGCGGCGCAGGTTGTCATGCAGCACGCCGCGCACCAGGGTGCTCTTCCCGCTGCCGCTCACGCCGGTCACGCAGATCAGACGGCCCAGGGGAACGGAAAGGTCCAGCTTCTTGAGATTGTGCATCCGCGCCCCGCGTATCCGGAGCCCTTCGCGAATCTCCCGGGGTCCGACCGGCCTGCGGACGGGAAGCAGGGGATGCCGCAGCGGTCTGGCCAGGAAACGGCCGGTCATCGATTCAGGCTGACGTAGGAGCTGGCGAAGAGAGCCCTGGGCCACCACGCGGCCGCCGTTCAAGCCCGCGCCCGGACCGAGATCCACCAGGTGTTCGGCCCTTCGGATCGTCTCCTCGTCATGCTCCACCACCACGACGGTATTGCCCTTGCCCTCCAGCTGGTGGAGGGTGTCCAGCAGCATCCGGTTGTCGCGCGGATGCAGGCCGATCGTGGGCTCATCCAGGATGTAGCAGACGCCCCGCAGGTTGGACCCGAGCTGGGAGGCCAGCCGGATCCGCTGCGCCTCGCCGCCCGAAAGCGTGGGGGCCGACCGGTCGAGCGACAGATAGGACAGACCCACCTCGCCCAGAAAGGCCAGGCGCGACTGAATCTCTGCCAGGATATCCCTGGCGATCATCGCCTCGCGCCCGCGCAGCCTCAACCGCCGGAAGAACCGCCCGGCTGCGGCGACGGGCATGGCCGCCAGGTCGGCGATGCTCAGGTTTCTGAATCGAACCGCCAGCGCCTCCGGCCGAAGGCGCTGGCCGTCGCAGGCCTTGCAGACCGGAGCCTCCCCTTCCCACCAGGCATTCCACCAGATCTCCTCGCCCGTCTGCTCGTCGTCGAAGCCCGGCAGCACCAAGCCGGTGCCGTAGCATCGCTCGCACCACCCGTGCTTGGAATTGTAGGAAAACAACCGCGGGTCCAACTCGGGAAATCCCCGGCCGCACCGGCGGCAGGCACGCTTAACCGAAAAGATCGTCTCACCGGGCGTCACCTGCACGGTCCCCTTCCCGAAATCCAGGGCGCGGACAAGCAAGTCGCGCAACCCGGCCTCGGCCCGTGGCGTCACCGTGAGCTCTCCGATCGGCAGCTCGATATCGTGCTCCTTGAACCGGTCCAGCCTCGGCCAGGCGTCCGTGGGGGTCAGCTTCCCGTCCACCCGCAGATGGGTGAACCCCTTTCCTTTCGCCCATTGCGCCAGATCGGTGTAGTAACCCTTGCGGGCCACCACCAGCGGCGAATAAAGCGCGATCTGCTTTCCCCGCCGCTCCCGCAGGATGCGGGCGAGAATCGCCTCCGGCGTCTGCTCCTCGATCGGAATCTCGCAGTCGGGACAATGCTGCCTTCCCAGCTTCACGAACAGCAATCTTAAGAAATGATAGATCTCGGTCAGCGTGGCCACCGTGCTTTTGCGCCC
>CAYGBP010000189.1:759-2238 GCA_964348105.1 uncultured Nitrospirota bacterium | reverse complement strand
TCCTTCACCTCTTCGGGGGTGCCTGAGACGAGCACATTGTAGGGATCATAATTCCCGAAAATCAGGGCCGAATCCCCCAGTTTTTTCCGGGTGTCCGCCACGTTGTTCTTCTGATCGACACGGATGGCGGAGGCGCCCGTTTCCATCATGGGGACCACGATATCGTTGGTCTTGCCGCAGATATGGATCACGCTGGGCACGCTGATCTGCTCGAAGATGCTCTTGAGATGAGGCAGAATCAGGTTCTTGAAGACCCGGGGACTCAACACATCCGAGGTGGCCCCCATCTCGCGGACCGTCAGGTAATCGACGCCCGCCTTTTCATAGGCCTTGGCCACGGCAACGATCACACACGTGAGCGCCTCCAGGAGCTTTCCCACCCGGTCGGGCTTCTTGAACGAGAGTTTCAGCAGGTCGTTCAATTCCATGATCTGCCCGGCCAGCGTAAACGGCCCGAGCACATAGGAGCCGATGCAGACATCCTCTTTCAGCGCCTGCTTCGCCAGTGTGATCGCTTTGCACACCAGCGGCACCCGACCTCGCTCGCTCACGTCCCTCGGAATGGTGATGTCCATGTCGTCTTCGCTGTGAATCACCTTCTCCTTGATCGTCGGGTATAGCAGATCTTCGGAGTCTGGATAGGTGTTGATTTTGGCGCCCAGTGCCTCCGCTTCCGCGCAGAGGTCGAAGGGGACCACACAGGCGTCAAAACCAAAAAGTTTGTGCGTGGTCACCGCTGTCTCGGCCATCTGAAATTCATCCAGATGCACCTTGGCAAACTTGTATTCCAGCTGGTTCAGCCCTTCGGTGGTTACATTGCCCATCCCGCTGAAACAGGGGGGCCGATCGGTTGCCTTCCCCTGAAAGAGCTTCAGAACCCGTTCTTTTGATGTCATGGTTTCCGTCATTGCTTTCTCTTTGCTCAAAATCCTTCTCCTTTTGTCTCCTGTCGTGATTACTTAGATGAAATCGGGGAACAATCTCCGAATCGGAAGATCGTCATTGCCGGGGATCTCGCCGGTCTCGTCATAGACCAGGGTGGAAAGCAGAATATGTGCCGTGGCCACCGCCGGAAAGATCCGGGGCGCAGTCACAATGGGCCCGTAAAAATTGAAGTCGCTCCAGAAGGCCGTCGACATCCCCTGGGCCACGGCATCCATCGCCTTGAATCCGTCCAGCCCCCAGGTCTCCTTCGACTCTTTCCACATATGGGTGCCGTTGGAATAGGCGCTCCCGCAGGCCAAGCCGTACTTCTCCTTGATGAGCCGGTTGGCCAGCATGGAAAAGGACGTGGAGGGAAGATTCATCACCGAGGAATCGACCAGGACGGTCTCGAAATCGCCTGCCCCGTCTTCGCGAAATGAAGAAGAGCGGGATTTTCTTCCAGATTTCCCTGATCACGGCAGCCGTGGGGATCGTGGCGGCGGTGATGATGGCCGCGGTCCTGTCGGGCCCTCTCGTCCGGTTGCTGAACGACAT
>CAYGBP010000189.1:331-749 GCA_964348105.1 uncultured Nitrospirota bacterium | reverse complement strand
CAGATCCTTCACCCGCTGCACCTGCCCCTTGATGTCTTTGTCCCACGGCGTGATACTGTTGTACAGGAACTTCTCCTGCAGCCCCTTCTTCGCCACATATTCGGTGGCCTTCTCCCTTTTTTCTGGAACCCACATGTCGATGCCAAACGGCATGTCCGTCGTCTCCAGATAGAAGTCAATGTAGGTCTTGGCCTCCTCCGCCGAATTGGCCACCATGGCCACCAAGCTCGGGATGCCCGTCGCCTGGGAGAGCTCCTCTTGCTTTCGGATCAGCGCCGTGGCCTTCTCCCGGTCGAAGTTTCCTTTGCGGTCCTGCATGATGCGGTCTTTGTTATGAAACATGGACGCAATCAAAAGCGGGGGGTTTTCCCCGGGCTGGCCGCCGACCTTGCAGCCGCCGATGTCACATACTTTCTGC
>CAYGBP010000189.1:0-272 GCA_964348105.1 uncultured Nitrospirota bacterium | reverse complement strand
GGGGTGCCCCCCCGCCTGGTGGAACTGCGAGTGAATCCCGTGGTCGAACTGGGTCTGGGGCAGGTATTCCCAATCCTCGCCTTTGCGGAACTTGGCGTCGATGTCGACGCATTTCAACGCGTATTCAAAGGCGTAAGGGATGCCGGGACCGCCGGGTACGAAACCTGCCAGTATCATTCCAACCGAAGCCGCCTCGAAAACCTGCTCCGAGGTCGCTCCCGCCTTGATGGCGGGCACCACATGAATGATGCACCGGGGGGAGCAGTAGGCCA
>CAYGBP010000188.1:0-2299 GCA_964348105.1 uncultured Nitrospirota bacterium | reverse complement strand
GAAGCGACGCTAAAACCTCCAATCATCCGGCTGTCCCCGGTCAGGATCAAGCCACGCGTGGAGATGGCCACCATTTTCGGCAGGGTCGTTGTGTCGGGATCAAAGACCTCTATGATTCCGACGCCCGTGCCCCCCCCGACGCCTTCCAAAACGGCTGTGTAATTTCCAGGAGACAATGTGATGAGAATCGCCGAATCCAAAGTACAGCTCGTTGGCGTCACCGAGCAGGGGTCCAGGCCGGTAGCGGTGATCGCCGTTGAGTCGTCGCAGGTATAAGCCGGATCGCAGTTCGGGGCATCCTGCCAATCGTCGTTCTGGGCAATCGAAGTGGCGCCCGAAAACAATCGCACGATCGGATTCGCCATCACACCCGATACGCCGAAGTCCACCAGACTCGGCCCTCGCGCCCGGATCAGCACCGTCTTGTCGACCTGCCCGCCGATGATAAAACCGGCAATCTCACGATCGTCGCCTGTCCCGACAAACCCACGTGTCGAGATAGCGATCAGCCGGGGGACATCCCCTACATTGGTGGGCTCCACGGCCGTATTATCGGCGGCATTCGGATCATTCTGATCCGCGGCAACAGTGGCCGTGTTCTCGATCATTCCGGCCAACGTGGTCACCACATCGATCGTAATCGTGGCGCTCCCGCCGTTCAGGAGACTCCCCAGGCTACAGGTCACCGTGCCCCCTGCCTCCGAGCAGGTCCCCTGGCTGGGAACGGCCGATGTGAAGTTCAACCCTGCGGGCAATGTGTCGGTGACCACAACGCCGGTCGCGTCGGACGGTCCGTTGTTGGTAACCGTCAGCGTGTAGGTCAGGGGATCGCCCACATTCGGAACGGGATCCGGGCTGTCCGTCTTGGTAATCAATAGGTCTGCGTCGACGGGGGCCGGATTAAAAGTTGCCGTGCAGCTCTTGGCCATATCCATTGTCACCATGCCGTCGCTGCAGTCCGCATCACCCGTCCAGCCCCCAAAAACCGAGCCTGTATCCGGCGTGGCCGTGCGCGTCACCACCGTGCCGTCCGTAAAGCTATCGGTACACACTCCCGGACAGTTGATGCTCCCCGGACTGGACGTCACCGTCCCTGTACCGGTGCCCGAAAAGGTGATATTCAAATCGTAAAGCGCCGCAAATGTGGCCGTGCAGCTTTTGGCCGCATCCATGGTCACAACGCCATCCGAGCAGTCCGGGTCTCCGCTCCAGCCACCAAACACCGAGCCAGCATCGGGCGTGGCCGTCAACGTCACCCCGGTGCCGTTGCTATAGACCTGCGTGCAATCCGTGCCGCAAAGAATCCCCGATGGGCTTGAGGTCACGGTGCCGCTTCCCGATCCGGAAAGGATGACGGTCAAGGACGTCAGGGGCGATGATGGATTGTTTACAAAACTGTCGCTCGTGCCGCTCGGAAAGGCCTGGACGTGCAAACCGACACGTAAAACGCCGGATAGCAGTTCATTAATCACGTCGACAAATGTTTTCCCGCTTTGGAGCGCAAATTTTATGCCCACGGATTCACCCGGATTGACTCCGTTAATTTCGGTATCCGGGTTAGCGTCCGCCCCAAAGTCTTGGGTGGCCTGAAAGCTCGGTGTAACTTGGTTGGCCCCGGGGAGGTTGCTGGGGGTAGGACCGGGGGAAAAGGAAACGCCGGGGTCGGAATTATCGATGGACGCAAGGGCCAGCAGCGACCCGTCATCGAAATAGACGGCCGTAATGGATGAGGCATCGGGCCCGGAATTGCTAAACGTAAACAGCACTTCTCCGGACCCGGGATCCGTCACATCCACCGAGATCTGCGCTTCACCAACGGCGCAGTTGGAAGGATCGGACAGCGTGATGCAGGCAAAATCAAAGACGACGGCCCGTGCCGGCGCCACCGAGAAAACGGCCAGCATCAATCCGCCGAGTATTCCCAGCGCTTTCGATCTTCTCAAGAATCCCATGATACATTCCCCCTTATCTGGCAGGTCCGTCCTGTTCGTGTCTTAAGGGCCCCCACAACAAATAAAAAAGCCACCGGAAATGACAATAAATTGCATCTGTCACCTCGGTGGCCCGGCGATCTTAAGGAGGTCTCGTTCAAAGCTGAGAGGTGAAAGGAACTTGAGGCAATCCTTTCTCCCTGGATTTTCAGCCTTGAGCTTGGGTCTTTGAACCTCCCTGAGACCCGTAGCTTTGCGCCCTACCGTCACCGGCAGTTTGCCATGATAGAAGGTGAAACTTCCTGGTGAGAATTTCTTCTATCTTACCTGTCAGTTATAATAGCGCCCGATATGTTTTTCTATCACCG
>CAYGBP010000187.1:0-2329 GCA_964348105.1 uncultured Nitrospirota bacterium | reverse complement strand
CCGTGTTGGTGGCCAGGTCGATCACCGAGACATTGTCCGTCTTGGAATTGGCCACGGCGGCCTGCTTGGTGACGGGATTGACCGAAATCTCTTTGGGACTGCCCCCCACGGGGATGGTGGCAATCACGGTGTCCGTGGCCAGATCCAGGACGCTGACGGTATCCGACTGCTCGTTGGCGACATAGGCCCGGTTGATGTCCGGCTGGATGGCCACGCCGTAGGGCTGCTCGCCCACCACGACGTTGAGGGTGGTGTTGGCCACCGCATCGATGACCGTGACGGTATTGGAGTTATGATTGCTGACCACCGCTTTGAGCGTGACGGGATGGATGGCGCCCCCCCGCGGCTCGTTTTCGACTGGCACGATTTTAATGGGGGAAGGCTTGGAGGCGAGATCGGGGAGCTGAAACAGAAAGACCGATCCCAGCAGGATCAGCAGGAAAGCAACTGTTTTTCCGGATCGGGTCGCCAGGCTCAAGGGATCGCTCCTGATCACGCCTTCGCGTGGATTTTCGGTATAGTCCGTCTTTGTCAATGCGGCGGGTGTGACCAGGCGGCCCGCTCGGCAGAATAGTCCATCCCTATCACTTCGGCCCTGGGGGTGTCAAGAAAAAATCTTGCCGAAACAGTGAGAGCACAATTTATTCCGTTTGTCAATACCGTGATCACGGTATTTTTTGAAAAATCTTACGGTATTTTCGGTGCGAAATGGGTGTAGGCGGGGGATGGCGCATGGGAAATCTTTCTGGGCTGTACTACGTGGGGGTAGCGAATGCACATGGGGTCAGGTCATGGAATCATGCATTCGCTTTCTCGGCGATGTTCGGGAAACGGACCAACCTGGAGACTATGTATACGAAAGCTGTCCATTCGATGATTAAGGACACCACATGAGCGTGAGGCAATTAACTCGGATGTATATCGCAAGATCTGATCCTGCTGTCAGTGGTGCGAGTGCCAGGGAAGCTGCTTGAAGGGGAAGATTGGGAAGGGAATGGGATGGAGCCACCGGGCGGAATCGAACCGCCGACCTGCCGATTACGAATCGGCTGCTCTGCCAACTGAGCTACGGTGGCTTAAAGCTAGTTTAAGCAAAATAACAGAAACGCTTGCGACGGTCAACACGATTTCCGAGCGCCGGATCTTCACAACCTCCGCCAGGACTCGAGAAGTTCCATCGGTTTCCGGCCGGCCAGGGCGGCGTCGGCCTTCTCCCGCCCGCCCGCGACCGAATCCACCTTGCCGCAGATATAAAGGATCAGGCCGGCATTGAGGAGGGTCATGTCCTTCACGATTCCTTCCGCCTTTCCCTCCAGGACCGCCAGGATACGCCGGGCCTGATCGCGCGGATCGGGCGATCGCAGGTCCGATCGCTTTCCCTGCGGGATGCCCAGATCGGAGAGCTGAAGACGAAAAGGCCGGATCTCCCGCTCCACGATCTCGAATCCCTCAATGTTCTTAAATGTCCCGGCCTCTCCCGAACCGCCGATCCCGGACAGCAATAGCCCGCGCCTGAAGCCGGAGCGGGTCATGATCCTGGCCATCTGCTCCCGGCTGCCGGGATGAAACATGCCGCGGATCTGGTAGGGTGCGTTGGCCGGGTTGAGGCTGACCTCCACCGTGTTGATGGGCGTGCGAAGACCGACCTCGGCCCGGATCCGGGCGAGTACCGGATTGTGCAGCGCGCGGTTGACCCGGTGGGCGTTGATGAAGCCGAGCCCCAGATCGCCGAGATCTTTCTTCAAGTCGTCCAGGGAGCGCTCCGTCGGAATGCCGAGCGCGGCCAGGACTTCCTGGAGGATCACGCGGTGGGCGGTGTTGAAATTTCTGGAATCGCCGCCGGCGAGGACGACGCGGGCCCCGGCGGCCACGGCCACCAACGCGATCGCGGGCGACAGGTGCAGCTCGGCGTCCCGTCCGTCGAAGAAGCCGGAGTAATCCACCAGGTCGTCATAGGCGAAACCGGCCGGGTCGTTGTATTCCCTCAAAACGTTGAGCAGGCCGTATCGCTCATCGTCCGAGCTGCCCTTGATCCGAAGCGCCACCAGAAACGTGGCGGCCTGCGCCTCGCTGGCCCGGCCGTCGAAGATGATTCGCGCTGCATCCTCGATTTCATCCAGCGTGAGGCTCCGGGCCGTTTTCTGACCGTCCCCCACCTCGTGGACGTAAAAACTCATCCGCTTCCGGATCGCCTCCGGGGACAGCTCTTGACGGATCTCCTGCGGGTCGATCGGCTGCTTGGCCATCTTCCTCCTCGCTTCAGATTATATAACCGGCCCACGTCAATTGCCACCCGTCCCCTTGCTTGACTCTCCGTGCCCGTTTATTT
>CAYGBP010000186.1:1544-2493 GCA_964348105.1 uncultured Nitrospirota bacterium | reverse complement strand
ATCGCGGCTGTTGACCAGGATGATCCCGTTCGGCTTGATGCCGTAGTGGAACGGGTTGGTGTAGGACTTGCCGTGCGTGATCACCTGGGGATGAAAGACGGTGATGATGTGCGGAAACATGATCTCCCCGATCTCATAGATCGGATCGTCCGAAATCCGCACGTAGCTCTCCACCGGCGCCATCCGCTTCTCCGAACCGTAGAAGGGGACGATCGTGCTCTCACCGCCTGCGTTGATCACGGCCGTCGATAAGACGTGCGAGGCCGTCACCACGCCCTGTCCTCCGACGCCTGCCATTCGTACGTTGTATTTCATCCTTTGATCTCCGCGGGTTTGGCTTCCTTCTTCTGGTATTCCTTATAGCCGTACTGGGTGGCCAGGTATTCCTTGGCCTCTTCGCTGATGTACTCCGTGAACTGGTAGCGGTCCTTCTCCACCGCCTTGGCGTCTTCCATCACCTTGTCGGTCGGAATGGCGTACTCGATGTTGCAGGAGGTGTAGGCCTGGATGTAGGTCGGACCCACCTCACGGGCGATCAGCACCGCCTTTTTGATGGCGTTCTCGACGCGCCGGGGATTGTTCGGCACCACCACCGCGACATAGGCGCAGCCAGCCGTCTTGGCCAGCTCCGGCATGTCGATTTTGTCGAACTTCTTGCCGAGCGGCGCCATCTTCAGGACCGAGCCCTTGTTGGTCATGCCGCTCTCCTGACCGCCCGTGTTGCCGTAGACCTCGTTGTCCAGCATGATCGTCGCGAATTTCTCGCCCCGGAACCAGGAATGCATCATCATCGAAAATCCGATGTCGGCCAATCCCCCGTCGCCGGCCAGGACCACCACGTCCTTGTGCTTGTTGGGGAATCGCGTCATCAAGCCCCGCTTCAGGCCGCTGGCCACGGCAGTGGTTTCGCCGTAATTGCCGTACACGAATGGGCTCCCGGGCTGGGAAA
>CAYGBP010000186.1:0-1534 GCA_964348105.1 uncultured Nitrospirota bacterium | reverse complement strand
ACAGCCCGCCGTCCCCACGGTAATGGTGTCCTCCGGATTCGGGAAGGAGATCACGGCCAGTCGGATGAAGAGCGTCATGGCACAGCCAGCGCACATGGGATGCTCGTCCAGCGCTTCCTTAAAGGTCCCGACCTGCGTGACCGAAACCTGCTTTCCAAACGGACCATGCTCGACGAAATCCCGGTATTCCTTGGCAATATATCGGCCGAAACCGGGTGATACTTTCACATAATCTAGGCTCATGGTCTCCTCCTGATTTTTTTGAATGACCCTGACAAAATAGGCCCCAAGGTATCGACTATTGTAATCTCTGCAGCCCCGCCGGTGTCAAGCGTTAATTTCGTGAATTCGTGTTGGGTGGCTCCGGCGGGAAGGCCATTGGGCGAAAACACCTAACCACCTGATTTATAAGGACAGATCCCGTTCAAGATGCCCCGAAGCACAGCATCTTTATCCCTAAAACTATACACGACGGAGCCTTGCCTTGTCAACTGAAAATCTCTGATCTGATTGGACTTTTTCACCCCCGCCCGCAATCTTTTGGGAATATCCCCCATCGCCCCGCGACCGTCACCGGGTCCACTCACTCGAGCAGGCGGGACTGAGCCCACCCCTGTCCATCCAGTGGCAAGAGGTGTAAAAACCATGACCTCACTCGTCAGACACCGTATGGACAAATAACGTCTACTTCCAGAAGCAAGCAGTTGAATGAAATCAATAAAATGAAATCAATAAAAGGAGTAAGTTACAGCTGCTGATGGATTATTGTCCCGGACAATTCAACAGTCTGATTTCATCGGATGGAATTACCAAGATCTAATATAGGAAATCTAAGGAGTTAACGTGTTCGTCGGCCACTACGGACCTAGCTTTGCCGTCAAGGCTGTAGATAAGTCGATCCCTCTATGGCTACTCTTCATCGCTGTTCAATTTGTCGACGTCTTGTGGGGTATTTTTGTACTCCTTGGCATAGAGAAGGTTCGAATCGTTCCTGGGATAACTTCCACAAATCCGTTAGATCTTTATTATATGCCCTACACGCACAGCCTTGTGGCCGCGATTGTCTGGTCGGGGATAGTCGATGTCGCGTACAGGTTCCTGCCGAAGGTAGGAAGTTGGGCGAAAGGAGGGTTGGTAGCCGCCGCTGTGCTTTCCCATTGGGTCTTGGATCTGTTGGTTCATCGACCTGACTTACCTCTCTATGATGATGCTGCAAAAGTTGGTTTTGGACTTTGGAACTACCCTGTGCTTGCATTCCTCCTTGAAGCAACGCTGCTGTTTGTCGGCATGTTTATGCAACTAAGCCAGTGGCGGCAGGTGGTCGGTATGCGATGATAATTTTTGGCTTTGTCATGCTTGCCGTTCAGGCTTTGGTCTTTTTTGGACCGCCGCCACCTTCCGACAATGCGATCGCTGGAATGGCGTTAACCTCTTACGTCGTTTTCGGTAGCATAGCATATTGGCTTGACCGAAAAAGAATCTAGAGTCGTTCGGGAACGGACAGCCCCCCCCTAAAGGCACAATAGAGCCGACG
>CAYGBP010000185.1:0-2511 GCA_964348105.1 uncultured Nitrospirota bacterium | reverse complement strand
GTGGAGCGCCATGGCGACGGCCTTGCCGAAGCCAAGACCCAGGATGATTCCGAACACGATCCCGATGGCGCCGCCCACGAGGCTGATGGTGACGGCCTCGATTAGAAACTGGGTGAGAATGTCCGAATTCCTGGCGCCGACCGCCTTTCGCACGCCGATTTCACCGGTTCGCTCGGTGACGGTGACCAGCATAATATTCATGATTCCGATTCCCCCCACCAGCAGCGAGACGGCGGCGATCCCTCCCAGCATGATTCGGAAGGTCCAGATGGTGCGGTCCACCGCCCGGAGAAAATCCTCCTGACTATTGATTTTAAAGTCTTCGACGCCGTCATGGCGCTGCTTGAGGACTGCCCGAATCATCTCCCTGCTCTCGGCCATGCTGCTTCGTTCCTGGACCTGCACGAGCATATACCCGATCTGATCCGAACCCTGAAACCGTCGCATGGCGGTGGTGGCCGGGATAAACATCATTTCGTCATAGTTCTGCCCGTGCAGGCTGCCTTTCTTTTCCATGATGCCGATGACCGTAAACCGCTCATCGCCGATCTTTACCCCCTGGTGCAGGGAGGCCTCGGGGTCTCCGAAAAGCTGAGTGGCGACGTCCCGGCCCAGGACCACCACGCGCTCCCAACGATCCACGTCCTGGGAGGCGATGAACCGCCCCCGGTCGGCGCGGAAGTTTCTCACTTGCTCATAGGAGGGCAGCGTCCCGGTGACGGTCCCGTCAAAATCTCTTTTTCCGTTTTTGATCTTGGCCCTGACGCTGACCATCGGGGCCACTTCCTTGAGCTGGGGGACCCGCTCTTTGAGGATCAAGGCGTCCTCGTAGCGTAATCCCTTGGATCGTCCCGCGTATTGCCGCCGCTCCTCATCGGTCAAGTCTTTGCCGGAGACGAAGAGCAGGTTGGTCCCCAATCGCTCGATCGCCTCGACGATCTTCTGCTTTCCGCCCTCCACGATCGAGACCATCGAAATGACGGCCGCGACACCGATGATGACGCCGAGCATCGTAAGGCCCGAGCGCAGCTTATTGGCCGAGAGACTCTTGAGCGCTTCAATGAAAATCTCGAACAAGTTCATTAGACTCCCTCAAGCGGGTGCCGGCGATGCCTTCCGTTCATCCGAGATGATCTCTCCATCCCGGATTGTGACGATCCGGTCCGCCTGCGCCGCCAAGTCGCGATCATGCGTGACCAGGAGGAGCGTTCTTCCCTGCCGATGGATCTGTCGCAGCAGGTCCATGATTTCACGGCCCGAGGCGGTATCCAGATTACCGGTGGGCTCGTCCGCCAGGATGATTGACGGATGGTTGGCCAGGGCACGGGCGATTGCCACGCGCTGCTGCTGTCCCCCCGAGAGTTGGTTGGGCCGGTGGTGCGCCCGGTCCGACAATCCCACCGCAGCCAGCATCTGAGCCCCGCGGGCCATGCGGTCCGCCTTATTCATCCCCGCGTAGAAAAGGGGCAACTCCACGTTCTCCAGCGCCGTCTGACGGGACAACAGATGAAAGGTCTGGAATATGAATCCGATCTTGGCGTTCCGAAACCTGGCCAGGTCTGTGTCGTCCAGGAGCCCAATTTCGGTTGAATCCAAACGGTAGTGGCCCGCGCTGGGCCTCGAAAGACATCCGAGAATGTCCAATAGAGTGCTCTTCCCGCTTCCGGACGGCCCGACGATGGCCACGAATTCTCCTTCCTGGATTGTCAGGTCCACGCCTCGCAGCGCGTCCACATGGACTTCCCCTGAGCGGTAGGTTTTATACACGTTTTCCAGAGTGATCAGGCTTGAAGACATGACAGCAGCCCCCGGCATGACACGGTTAGGGGAGAAGGACCACTTCACCTTCACGGATTCCATCCCCAATGACCGCCAAGCTTTCGGTTCTGGCAAGGACGCTGACGGACCTTTTGACATGCTTTTCCCCCTGGAGCGTTCGGACCGAGCCTTCCGGGTCGGTGGGATCCAGGGCCTCCAGCGGCACGACCAGAACATCCTCCAGGGTTTGAGTGATGATATCAACGTTTGCCGTCATGGCCGGCATCAGGTCCTGGTCCGAGTTGTTGATTTCCATGGTCACCTCATAAGTGACGATATTGTCTTCCTTTTCGCCTCTGGGAGAAATGTTGCGCACCGACCCGTGGTAGGTCTTTCCGCTGAGCGCGTCGAGGCGGATTTCAACCGGCATGCCCGGCTTGATCTGGGTGATATTGACCTCGTTGATCTTCGACTGGACCAGCATCTTGCTTAAATCCGCGATCTTCATGATGGTCGTCCCGCCGGTGACGGTTGAAGTGCCCGAGGAAATGATCTCCCCTTCCTCCACATTGAGCTCCAGGATGGTCCCCGCGGTCGGTGAGGCGATCAGGAACTCATCAAGGACGTCCGAGTCGAGATCCCGGCTGAGATAGGAATCATAGATCTTTTTGTTTCCCCCCAGTAGCAGGAAAAGCTGGCGCCTGGCCAGATCGTGCCGAATCCGGGCATTTTCAAGATTGATCTGGGCGGACT
>CAYGBP010000184.1:1099-2531 GCA_964348105.1 uncultured Nitrospirota bacterium | reverse complement strand
ATTTGACCTCTACGATGGCCACCGGCTCGAGCGAGCCGGTTTCGGCCACCTTGAGGCGAACCGTCTTTTTTTTGACCGTTGCGGTTTTGGAGGCCGGGGAGGCGTCGGAGCGATCCTTCCGGAAATTGTTGATCAGTCCCGGAACCAAGAGGATCAGAACACCGATGCCAATACCCAGCCAGATGAATTTTCTGAGTCGCGAGGGCATCATCATGATCGCTCGGCGGGGCGGATATCAAAGGATTTCAGTAGGGTGCCTTGGGCCCTTTCCAGCTCGGCCAGGGAGCGGTTGTACTCCAGAATGGCCTCCAGCTCGCGTACCTGAGCCTCCGAAAGGTCTTCCTGGGATTCGAGCACGTCCTGGGTAGTGGCCAGCCCGACGTTGAACCGCTCGGATTCCACCTCCAGCTTCTTCGCCGCCAGGAATCTTGCCTTGCTGGCTGCCTCGATCCGCCTATGATTGGTCCGGGTGGCCCGATAGGCCTGTTTGATCTCAAGGATAACATCCTGCTCCGCTCTTTTCAGGTCCAATCGTTCCCTTTCCATTTCCGCCCGCTTGATAGCCGCATCGGCCCTGGCCGCCCGATTCCCGATCGGGATCGAAAATGCCAGACCGGCGCGCCAACTGTAAAATTCACCGGAGGAGAACTGATCCAGATCGTTTCCGGAGGAGTCGCCCAGGCCGTTTAATCCGAACCCGGCCTCCAGCTCCAGGCTCGGCAGGGTCCGGTTTCGGGCCAGCGCGTAGGATACCCGACTATTTTCGAGGGCTTTTCGGGCCTGTCTTAGGTCCGGGCGTTCCTGAAGGGCGGTTTGGATGATCGGCCCGATGTCGCCCGATACGGGCTCCTTTTGAGAAGGTTCGTCTGTTGGAATGATCGTGGCGCCTTTGAGCAGGTCCTCCGGCGCGATCAACTCCATCATCCGGTCCTCGGCGTCGCGCAGTGCCCTTCGGGTGTTCAACAGGTCTTCCTGCCGCCTGGCCAGCTCGGTCTCCGCCACCAGAACCTCGACCGGGGCCAGGAGTCCCTGCTGGGCCTTGGCCTTGTTGATTTCAAGGAGGCCCATGGCTGCCCTCACCGACTGCTCCTGGACCTTGAGGGTCTCCCGACGCAAGAGAAGATCCCAGTAGCGGTCATGGACATCCCGCACCAGATCCATCGTCTGATCCAGAAAGTCATCCTGTGCGATCTGGTGGTTGTTGCGGGCGATTACGATGGGGCCGCGGTTGATCGTCCAGCCGAACCCGTTGAGCAACGGCTGGGTGATGGTCAGCGAGAGATTGCTCTGATAAGAGGGGTTGAACGACTGAAATGAACTTCTGGATCGCAGGCGATCCCATTGCAATTCATAGCGCGTCCCGGTGTGCAGGCGCTGTTCCAATCCGAGACCATAGTCCGTCTGGGCGTTCTTCGCATCCGAGGCGAGAAAG
>CAYGBP010000184.1:0-1089 GCA_964348105.1 uncultured Nitrospirota bacterium | reverse complement strand
TTCGATCACCGAAACGGGGCGGGGCGTTAGGGAGAATCGCGTGCCCAGGGAAAGCTCCAAGCCGGGATCGAATTCTCCCTCCTCGACCCGGACCCGGTATCGCTCGATCGGGGGGTTGAGGCGGGCGATCTGGATACGGGCATCTTTTTTCAGGGCGCCGAAAACAGCCCCTTCGAGCGATAAGGCGATGGGCTCCGGTCCCCGCGGCGGCTCGGCCGCCTTTAGGAGGTCCAAAGACCGCTCCGTCGAGCCTGCGCCTGCCGCTTGTCCTCCGAGCCACACGAGCGCAAGCAGCGCCACGCCCAATCCTAAGGCCGTGCGGAGGAAGAGGTGGCTCTGTGGAATGTGCTGATGAAAAATCTTCATAAGGGCGACTCCTCTCGATCTGTGCACTTTTACTTGAATTTCAAGGAATTGCTATATTATAGTATTGTTGTTTTCGAGGTTCAACTGCCACTGCCGTCTCGACAGCCTTCTCCCCGGAGGCGATACGACCACCCGGGGGGCGGGTCTGTTTTTATTTTCGCGGGGCCGGGGGTGTCTACCCGTTCGGGCGGGAGATGGGCCTTCACGGTCCCACCTCTCGTTTCGATTGAGTCACCTTCTTTATGAGACCCGGCCCGCCGGATTTCCGGGTAGGGTTCCCGCCATGAGAATGAAGGCACTGGTGCCGCTTCTGATCTTTCTGGCGCTCGCAGCCGCGCCCCTGTTCCTGACCATGATGTTGGGGGAAGGGATGCGGGCAGGGGTCGCCCCCGAAGTTCAGGGGATTCATGAATGGTTCAACTCGGATCCGCTCACGATCGCGGGCCTGCGCGGTAAAGTCGTGCTGGTGGACTTTTGGACCTACAGCTGCGTCAACTGTCTTCGCACCTTGCCCTATCTGAGGGCATGGGACGAGCGGTACAGGGAACAAGGCCTGGTGATCATCGGGGTTCACACGCCAGAGTTCGATTTCGAGAAGAGCGTTGAAAATGTCAAGGCGGCCGTGAGAGATCTGCGTATCGGCTATCCCGTGGCCCTGGACCGCGACAAGAAGACCTGGAAGGCCTATGCCAACCGGTACTGGCCGCACAAATACCTGATCGA
>CAYGBP010000183.1:1258-2587 GCA_964348105.1 uncultured Nitrospirota bacterium | reverse complement strand
CTTGTTCCTTAAAAGAACAGTGATTGGGAGGATGCCAGTCCCGTGTAAAATAAATGCGCATCCCCGTCCGGAGAGCCAGGTCAATATAGCGATTGAGGACGGGAACAACCGCGTTCCCATCCGGAACCGCTAAAGCACCCCCGTGGCAGAAATCGATCTGAACATCCACGACGATCAATGCGCTGTCTCGCCCGAATTTCATGCCATCACCTAACCGCATTTTACCATACGGAAACGGCTGTGGCCAATCAACCCGCGCGACATAACAGCGCATTGTCGCCATGGGTCAAGAGTTCCCGCGCAGCCGGCGTATCAGCCGTTATGATCGGCTTACCCATCGCAAGGGCATCAAATACCTTGCAGGGAATGACGCGCGCGGCCTTTGCACTTTTGCCGAATATTCCCAGAGAGATGTCGGCGCCGGCGAACCATTCCATCACTTCGGACTGTGGAACCCACCGATGGATGAATTTCAGTCTCTGAATTTCTGCGTTGTCGGCCCATTCCCTCAGATCCGAATAAAGCTGCCCATTCCCGATGAGGATGAATTCGAGGTCGGGCTCCCCTTGAAGCCTCTGTGCGGTCTGGAGGATCGTATCGATGCCATGAAGCGGAATATAGGTTCCCACGAAAAGAACGCGGAACCTCGGCGGATCCTGAGGCCGCGGCGGCGAGGCGGGCCGGGGCGCCTGGACGCTTGGACCGACGAAGATACGAAGAAACTTGTCTTCCGGAACGGCCAATTCACGGGTAAAGTATCGAATGTGTTCCCGCGTATCCAGAATCACAAGGTCAGACAGCCGGCAGGCCGTGCGGTCCAGCCACCGAAGTCCCCGGCTCATCCATCCACCCGCCTTGAATATCGCACGGTCCTCGACGAGTGTTTCATAGAGTGAGTTGAAGGCAACAAAGGCCACCGGTTTACGCCGGAAGACGCGGAGCATGCGCGCGAGGAAGACATCCTGGTGCCCAAGGTAACCCACCAGAATAACATCGTACGGGCCCATTCTAAAAAACTTAAAGATCAACTTTATGTATTGGATGAGCCCCCGGGTCCAGAAGAGCGGAGAAAAAAACCACCCCTTTCCAGACCATCGCTGCCTCGGAGCCTTCCACAGGTCGGCGCGACACTCCACCACCTCGATTCCAGCCGCCCGCAGGCCCTGAAAGACTGTCCGGTTGACGGGATATCCCTCCTCCATCGTATAGGTTCCGAAGAAACAGACGCGCATTCCCGATCATTCATCCTCATCGTCGATCCGATCGAACCGCATCTGGGCGATCTGCTCCGAGATCAAACCCATCAGAAAGATCAGAATCGCATTGATG
>CAYGBP010000183.1:758-1130 GCA_964348105.1 uncultured Nitrospirota bacterium | reverse complement strand
CTCTGAAAAACCGAAGTCGGCCCGCGCCCACCCGGCGATTGGCTTCAATGGGAACATAGGTCAGGCTGTATCCGGCCTTGAGCACGGCGAGCGTGATGGTTGTGGGGTAGGAAAACCGGTTCGGGAGCAGGTAGGCGAATTTACGCGCCAGCGGCCTTCGCATGGCGCGAAACCCCGAAGTGAGGTCCTGGATCCGCATTCCGGTCAGGTAGGTTGCAATCAGATTGTAGGCGCCGTTGGCGAGATACCGGGGTAAATTCTTCTGGGAGGCCTTTGATCGCGCCCCGACGACCAGGTCATACCGGTGGAGGCCCTCCAGGAGCCTCGGAATATCCTCGGGCCGATGCTGCCCATCCCCGTCCATGAAGACCA
>CAYGBP010000183.1:0-748 GCA_964348105.1 uncultured Nitrospirota bacterium | reverse complement strand
CGAATCCCGGTCTTGATGGCCGCCCCGTTTCCGATATTGTAAGGGTGTGAAATAACACGCGCCCCCGCCTGTCTCGCCCGGCTGGCCGTTTCATCGGCGGATCCGTCGTCCACCACCAGGATCTCGTCCTCGGGACCGATGTGCTTCTTGACACCCTCCACCACCTGCCCGATAACGGACGCCTCATTGAAGGCGGGGATCACGACGCTGATGGGTTCCCCGGTACCCCGCTCGGTCTTATTCTCTTCGCTTTTCATGAAGCACCCGCTTGTAATAGGCCACGGTTTCTTCAAGCATCCGCTTCGGGCTAAAGCGCTTTATGGTCTGGTAGCCCTGCTGGATGAATTGCCGCCGCAGTGAGTCATTTTCCAGGACCGTACAGATCTTTTGTGCAAGTCCCTGCACATCCAATGTTTTGATCAGAGATCCCGTGGCCCCGTCCGAAATCAATTCCCGGGTCCCCCCGACGCTGCTGCCGATGACGGGAACCCCGGATGCCATGGCCTCCAAAAAAACGATCCCGAAGCCCTCTACCAGGGAAGGCATCACGAGGATATCGGCCTCCTTCATATGGGTTTTCACCTCATCATGGGAAACCCACCCGAGAAACTTCACATGGCTCTGGACCTTCATTCTGACGCATAGACGGCGCATGGCATCACTATTGGCATCGTGCCCGATAACATAAAGCATGGCACCCGGAATTCGCGCCAGGATTCTGGGCAGCGCCCGGATCACGGCCGGGAGT
>CAYGBP010000182.1:0-2593 GCA_964348105.1 uncultured Nitrospirota bacterium | reverse complement strand
GTCCGCGACCTCCTAGGAAAATCAAGTATCGACCAAACCACCAAGGCATTATCCGAACTGGCCGAAGTGATCATTCAGGGGGTTTACGAGGTGTGCAGGGAAGAGCTGGAATCCCAGTACGGCAGGCCGGTCTGCCCGGGCGGAGAGAACCGAAAGGACGCTGCCCCGTTCACCGTCCTGGGAATGGGGAAACTGGGCGGAGGAGAGCTGAACTTCAGCTCCGACGTCGATCTACTGTTTCTCTACGATTGCGACCCGGAGGCCCAAACGCAGGATACGGGCCCCGGCGCAAGAAAGGCGATTTCATCCGAGGAATTTTTCAAGCGCCTGGCACGTCAGATCACATCCGGCCTGAGCGAGGCGACGGAAGAGGGATACCTCTATCGCGTGGACCTTCGGCTAAGACCCGAGGGTCGCGGCGGCGAGGTGGCCTATTCCTTGGACGCTTATCTCGACTATTACCAAAGGCGGGGCGAGACGTGGGAGAGAATGGCATTGTCCAAGGCCTGGCCGGTCGCCGGAGACATTCCGCTGGGACGGCGCTTTCTAAAACAGGCGGCCCGGTTCATCTATGGCGAGCCATTCCGCCCCGAATATCTGGCTGAGGTCAAGACCATCAAGGAAAGAATCGATAAGAAAATGCTGCTGCAGGGTGAGCTGGAACACAACGTCAAGCTGGGGGTCGGCGGAATTCGGGAAATCGAATTTATCGTACAATCCATCCAGACCTTTTTCGGCAAGGTGCTCCCGGATATCCGGGAGCGAAACACCCTCAAGGCCCTCCAGGTCCTTTACGACAAAAAAATAATGCCCTTGGCCGTATTCCGCGACCTCTCGGATGCCTATCGCTTCCTCAGGAATGTGGAGCACAGCCTTCAAATGGTCCACGAATTCCAAACACACCGGCTTCCCAGCAATCCCTCAGAAATGCGGCTGTGCGCGATGAGACTGGACTACCGGGACGACCATGCCAATTCCGCCACCGATCGTTTCTGGAACGACTACCGCCGGCAGACCTCCCGGGTCAACCAGATCTTCCGGGAGCTTTTCCGCTCCCCCCAGGACTCCCCCCTGATCAAGGCGGCGAACCAGCGGGTGGCTCAGGCTTCCCCGAAGCGGTCAACGAAAAGGCGATGAGCCCGTGCCATGGTTTGCTCGATGTCCCGGCCCAGGCGTCTGGCATCGGCCTCCCAATCCCTTCCCGCGTATCCCAGTCGGCGGGCCAGGAATTTGAACTCGGGCGATGCAGGATCCGGCAAAATGAGATCCTTGGCGTTGCCACGCACAATTCGCAGGCCGTCAATCAATTCCCGCAAGAACAGATAGGCGCCGCGCAAATCATCTCGTTCCTCGGATGAAATCAGCCCGGCCGAATGCAGGCCTTCAAGGGCCTTGATCGTCGAGGTGCCTCGGATCTGTGGATGCTGATGCCCTTTCATGACCTGAAGGTATTGAACTGCATATTCGATATCGATGACCCCGCCCGGCCCGTATTTGACATTGACCTGACCGGGCTTGACCAGTTCCGTCATCTGCCTCTTTCGGAGATGGAGGGCCGTTTTCAGATCCCAGGGCTGGGCTCCATAAACATAGTGGTCGCGATGCGCCTCGATCGACCGCCCCAGGGCCTCGTCTCCCGCCACCCACCTCAATTTGGTCAGGGCCTGCCGCTCGAACGGTGCCGCCTCCCCGAAGGGGCTGTAATATTCCATCAACCGGTCGATCGGGTTTGCCAGCGCACCCGCCCGACCGTGGGGTCTTAACCGCATGTCGATCTGAAAGATCCCTTCCGCCTTGGCCTCCACAAAGTCAAGCGCTGTCCTGCAAAGCTCCTCATAGAAATCCCCGTTATCAGCCGGCTGCTTTCCTCGGGTCCGTCCGGCCCCTTTATAGACAAACAGGATCTCGATATCGGAGGCGTATCCCATCTCCCGGCCGCCGAATTTTCCAAGGCCGCACACGGTGTATGGGCACGCTGACGCATCGGCCAGGGCAGGGGCGCCGTATTTTTTTACAAGATGACCATAACATGCCTGGAAGGACCGCTCCAGAACGACTTCAGCCAAATCACTCAACGCCTCGGAAAATGCCGCCATGTCCCGCCGGGTTGATAAAAGGTGCTGCATGTCGATGCGGAACATTTCACGGTCCTTGTATTCGTTCAGCGCCCTCTTCTGATCCTCGAGCGGCGCGTCCAGCTCGATGACATGTTCCAGCTCCGACCCAAAGTTCTTTTTCCCCCGGAGCGGCTCGTCCTTTTTGAATTCCTGCAGAATCGGAACCAGGTTCTCAAACTGCATCCTCAAGTAGTCCTCCCACAGAAATTCACTGGCGCCCAGAAGCCGCGCCAGAAATTCCAAGGTGTTTCGCTGCCCGAGAAAGGACTGCACCGCCTCGGGCATATCCCGCTCCATCAGCTTATCCAACAGGAGATCAAAGTGCTGAATCGCCATTGCGGGGTCCGGGGCCGATCCGAGAAAGTGGGTAAACTGCTTGACCAGAACCGTCGCGAGGCGCAGGAATTCCTGCTCTTTGCGCCCTTCGATCTTCGTGCCTTCCCTGGGCGATGAGATCGCCGACGCGCTTGCCAGGC
>CAYGBP010000181.1:0-2628 GCA_964348105.1 uncultured Nitrospirota bacterium | reverse complement strand
AAATCGACTCGACTTCTCTGCAATGCTTTCAGGAGGGCTTCAAAGTCGGTCATCGGATGATCTGCCGGCCGGCCCGCCTGAGCTCGGCGGCCAGACGCTGAAGATCAATCAGCTTCCTGAAGCGCTCGTCCACGGTGCGCTTGAGGTTTTCTCTGAGGAGGGTGCGGTCCACGTCCTGCTTGTAGCGCTCGACGACCGGATCGATTTCGTCGGGCTTATTCAGGCTTGGCTGTCTATTCTTCTTCATTCCCAAACCGAATGCATGGGCAGATGGATGACTCGAAGCCTTTCAATCCAAATATCCGAATAGTAGAACTATACCAAAATGTGGGACAAAGGACAATGTAGCGCGGTTGCCAGGCTAATGAGAATTCGGCCTATGCCCGCCCGATTTCCCAAGAATTGAGAATTGATGGATGGAGATGGGCGATGTAGTATAGCCCCTGCAATCAGGATGGCTTAGTCCGAGCCCTTCTCCTCCACCTTCTTCCTTAGGCGGAGGATCTCCTGCTCCAGGGCCTCGAGCCGCTCGGCGACGGGGTCCGGAATATCGCCGTGGTTCAGCGTCGTCTCGGGCAAATCGGACCCGACTCCCTTGATAGCGCGGGCCGGGATGCCGACGACGGTGGAATGCGCCGGAACCGGTTTCAGGACAACGGAGTTAGCCCCGATTTTCACGTGATCCCCGATCGTGATGCCCCCCAGGATCTTCGCGCCCGCCCCGACCACCACGTGGTTTCCCAGCGTGGGGTGCCGCTTTCCCCGTTCCTTGCCGGTTCCCCCGAGCGTCACGCCCTGAAAAAGGATCACGTTCTCGCCGATTTCGGTGGTCTCGCCGATGACGACGCCCATGCCGTGGTCGATGAAGAATCCGGGCCCGATCCGCGCGCCGGGGTGGATTTCGATTCCCGTGATGAAGCGCGAAATGTGCGAAATGAGACGCGGGATGAACGGGATCCGCCACCGCCAGAGGGCGTGGGCGAAGCGGTGCAGGCAGATGGCGTGAAATCCGGCATAGGCGAAGAAGACCTCCAAAGTGCCCCGTGCGGCAGGGTCCCGCTCGAAGACCGCCTTCAGATCGCGTTTCAGTGTCCTGAACATTTCAGTCGTCCCGGCCTAATTCCCGTGTTTCGATCAGGCAGACGGCCTGGGCCGCGATGCCTTCGCCGTGCCCGAGCGCCCCGAGCCCTTCCGGCGTGGCCGCCTTCACATTCACCCGCTCCCCGTCCACGTCCAGGACCTTCGCGATCCTCGACCGCATCTCGGGCAGATAGCCCGAAAGCTTCGGCTCCTGGGCGATGATGACCGAGTCCAGGTTGGATAACCGATAGCCGCGCTGGTTTAAAAGACTGGCGATGTCGGCGAGGAACATCGCGCTGTCATAATCGCGGTACCGAGGATCGCTGTTGGGATACCGGGAACCCAGGTCTCCCTCGCCCAGCGCCCCCAGGATGGCGTTGCAGACGGCATGGATCAGCACATCGGCGTCGGAATGGCCCTTCAGACCCTTGCCGTGTGAAACGCGAATCCCTCCGAGGATGAGGGGCCTGCCGGCTTCCAACGGATGAATGTCGTATCCGATCCCGATTTTGATCATGGCGGGCGTGCCTTGGGTCAAACGGTCAGTGCCATCAAGTCAATCTCCGCTCAGCTTCTCTTGTGATCCGGCGAATCCACAGAAAGAGCGGGGGCGTTAGGGATGCCGGTCGATCGAAAGGCTCCGTGTCGAATCGGCGCACCGGGCCCGGACGGCTCAAGATCCGGTCTTGATTTTCAGGAAGGCCTCTGCGAGCAGAAGGTCGTCGGGGGTCGTGATCTTCAGGTTAAACGGTGACCCCTGCACGACCACCACCGAATCGCCTGTTTTTTCCACCAGGGCGGCGTCATCCGTCCCTCGGAACCCCTCCGCCCGGGCCTTCTCGAACGCCTTGGTGATGACATCCCTGCGGAAGGACTGGGGGGTCTGGGCCTGCCAGAGGCCTTCCCGGCTGATGGTTTCCTCGATCTTCGCGTCCGGCTTGACCGCCTTGAGCGTATCGGCCACGGGGATGGCCGCGACCGCTGCGCCGTAATCGGCCGCCGCGGCGATACAGGCCCGGATCAGCGCCTCGCTCACCAGGGGCCTGGCGCCGTCATGAACCACAACGATCCCGCAATCCGGATCCGAGCGCTCCAGACCGATTCCGACCGAGTCCTGTCTCTCCGCCCCCCCGGGCAGGACCTCGGATATCTTCTTGAATCCGAACTTTTCGATGATCTCGGTCCGGCACCGCCCCGTCCATTCATCCGGAACCAGCAGAACGATCTCGCTAATTTCCTCGGTGGACTCAAACGCGGACAGGGTATGATACAGGAGCGGCTTTCCCGCCAGGCTCAAAAACTGCTTGGGGGTGCCTTGTCCCATGCGCCTGCCGCTTCCGGCTGCTACGATAATGGCGGATGCTTTCATGATGGAAATTCGAGATTGCCGTGTGCGTCTGGCCGAGCCACGGAGGGCTGCCCAGCACGCGTCATTTCAAGCTGCCCGGCGCCGTGAAGGCTGCCCACCGGAGGCGACCCGCCGCCCGTTCGACCTTCATCGATCCGAATCGACGCTCTAACGATCGGAGTCCTCCCGAAGCCGGGTAA
>CAYGBP010000180.1:1282-2652 GCA_964348105.1 uncultured Nitrospirota bacterium | reverse complement strand
CAAATCACCCCGGGGGCACCACCTTTTCCAGCCCTATGACCCAACTGGGGTGATTTGGTCCCGGGAGGAATGTGCTGGCGCACGCGTTTTGGATTCCGCGCCGGCGGCGCAGAGGCGTGTTCAAATCACCCCGGGGGCACCACCTTTTCCAGCCCTATGACCCAACTGGGGTGATTTGGTCCCGGGAGGAATGTGCTGGCGCACGCGTTTTGGATTCCGCGCCGGCGGCGCAGAGGCGTGTTCAAATCACCCCGGGGGCACCACCTTTTCCAGCCCTATGACCCAACTGGGGTGATTTGGTCCCGGGAGGAATGTGCTGGCGCACGCGTTTTGGATTCCGCGCCGGCGGCGCAGAGGCGTGTTCAAATCACCCCGGGGGCACCACCTTTTCCAGCCCTATGACCCAACTGGGGTGATTGGGTCCCGCGAGGAATGTGCTGGCGCACGCGTATTGGATTCCGCGCTTTGCGAGATCTGCCGGTCCGCAATATATCCCTGCACGGGGTTTCCCCCATGCCTTCCACACAATGTTTAATCAGGATCCCCCAGTGGAAGCTGTAACTGCGCGCGGGATCCGGTGGGCTGTTCGCCATTTATTCAGGAATATCAACCGGTTATCAAAATGATCCGGCGGAAACCTGTCCTGGGGGACGCCCGGCTGGTATTGCTCTCGGACGGCCGGTTTTGTGCCACACGATAACCCTTCAACCCGCTTGCGATAGGGCATTCCGGGTCATCAGACAAATGACATCCAATTCTTGTATTGAAAATCATATACTGCTACAATCAATCCTTGTCATCAGGCCCATCATTGGCCCATCTAGGGCAGGGGTATCGGTAACGAGCACGAGTGGCAACTGATTCAATAAAATGGGGCGAAGGACGCAAAACAAGGCGGTGAAAGATCTCGGCCAAAAGATGCGGAAGAGGGATGCGGCCGGGTCGAACCGGGAACGTGCTGGGGCGATCCGAAGAAAGCAGCATCCGGATCTTTATCGAACCCTGATGGAGCAGGCTGCGGACGCGTTTTTTGTTCACGACCGAAGCGGAAACCTGATCGACGTTAACCAGCAGGCCTGCGAGAGCCTGGGGTATACCCGGCAAGAACTCTTGAGGATGAAGGTCGACCAAATCGAGATCAGGTTCATGCCGGCTGAAATACAAGCGATCTGTGAGGGGGTCTCCCCGGGTGCGCCCCGAACGGTCGAAGGCGTCCATCGGCGCAAGGACGGTAGTACTTTTCAGGTTCAGGTTCGCGTCGGAATGGTGACCTCGACCTCGCCCCCCCTTTTCCTGTCACTCGCGCGCGATGTGACCCAGCAGCACCGTATGGCGGAGGAGATTAATTACCGGCTGCGCATCGAGAAGGC
>CAYGBP010000180.1:0-1272 GCA_964348105.1 uncultured Nitrospirota bacterium | reverse complement strand
TCGGAGGTGTCGAGACTCTTGATTTCCCAGGAAGTGGCCGTGTTGGACAAGACTCTGGAGATCCTTTGCAGGACGTTGGCCGTCCACCGCTGCGACCTGTTTGAACTATGCGGTGACCGGACGCTGCTGGAGGTTAAGCATCAATGGAGCCGTCCGGACTGTACGACGGGAATACGGAAGGTTCAGGTATCAAGCGGTGGACGGTTCGGCTGGTTTGTCAAGCGGCTGGCGGACGGAGAGTCGATCGCGATTGAGGATTCGTTTTTGCTCCCGGACGATTCACGGGAGGCCCGTTTCTCGGCCGTCATGGGATGCCGGGCCCTGCTGGCCGTTCCGATTCATTCCCCGGATGCGGGATTGGCTGGATTCCTGCTCTTGCAGGTGATGCAGATCCCCCGGGATTGGCCGGAATCGGATGTACAATTCCTCCGTATCATGGCGGAGATGATCGGGACTTTCCTGGACCGGAGGCGAGCGACCGACGCCTATGTTCGATTGGAAAAGAGTTATTCCAAGATTCTCCATGCCTCGCCAGTCTGGTTCTGGGCGTCCAATCCGGAAGGGACGCAGATCCATTTGGCCAGCCCCGGAGCCGAAGTCTTGACGGGGTATTCCCCGGATAACTTTATCCGGCGGCCCGGGTTGTGGCTTGAGCTCGTTCACGAAGCGGATCGAGGCCTGGTGATTCGGAAAGACGAGGAGGCTAGGAAGAAAAAGGTCTCGACCAAATTGGTATTCCGCTTGAGGCATCGGGACGGGAGCATCCGGTGGGTTGAAAATGTCGTCATTCCCGAAACCAATGAGAAGGGGAGGTTGATGGGGGTTTATGGGTGTGCCGTGGATATCACGGACCGGATCGAGGCGGAGCATATCCTTCAGCATGCGTTGGAACGTCTGAGGCAGTTGTCACAGCATATTCTCCATATGCAGGAAGGCCAGTACAAGATTGTGGCGCACGAGCTGCACGATAATATCGCGCAGTCGGCCAATGCCGTAAAAATGCGCCTGGAGCGGCTGGAGCGTGATCCGAATCTGTGGGAAGCGGGAAAGTTCCTGGATCAGAGAAACGAGGTGCACGAGGCCATCCGGGAGTTGAGAGAGATTTCGGGTGAGATTCGAAATCTATCCCGGCAGGTCCGTCCGGAGATCTTGGATCAGCTTGGCTTGGTGGCCGCTTTGAAGTCATACGTGGGAGACTTTCAACGAAGGACCGGGATTCTCTCAAGCTTCAGCCAGCAGGGAATCGAAACTTCCTTGAAGGCCGGATCCGAA
>CAYGBP010000179.1:0-2749 GCA_964348105.1 uncultured Nitrospirota bacterium | reverse complement strand
CCTTGCCGGGCGCTGAGGTCTCGGCGGTCGGCCTGCCGGGTTCGCTCGCGACGGCGGACGCGCAGGGGAATTACACCATCCTGCAATCTTCCGATTCAGGCGCCACCAGGCCGTTGCTGGCGGGGGTGACCTATTACCTGAAGGCGTCCCATCCCGGGGGGGAGGTTGTGAATACGTATCAGCAGTTGACCATGGGGGCCAATACGCAGGCAACCCCGATCGGGGACATTATCGCCTTCGATAAAGCAACGATAGAGCAGTTTGCCGCCCGGGTCGGGGTCCAATTGGAGGCCGGAAAGGGAATTCTGATTGGGACTCTGTTTGACTTTTCGACGGGCCGCGCGGCGGGGGATATGAGCATGGTCATCCGCAACGCCGATGCGGATCAAGTGGGAGAGGTCTTCTACCTGGATGAAAATCTGCTGCCCGACCCGGCGCGGATCGAGACAACCCGCAGCGGCCGGTATATCGCGTTCAATTTGCCTCCGGGACAGGTCTTCATCGATGTGGTCTCCCAGGAGGACAGCGGGAACAGTGTAGCGCCGGTTTTCGCGGATGGCGTGACGATCCAGAATATCGGCGCCATCAATGCCCCTCCGCCCCAGGTCAGGGTGGATGGAAATCTGGCTACCCTGGGAAGCCAGCCCGTGGCGGGCATCAATCTGTCGGCGCTGGGGGGTGATCTTCGATTTGATGCGGATAACCGGGCTCTCCTGCTTGAAGCCAGCAGCGGTCCGGATGGCGCCTTCAGCTTCAGCCAGTCCGCCTTTACCAACCAGGTCCTTCTTGCCGTGGGAGGAGCGGAATACCATCCGACTTATACCTATGACTTCGGCGTCTTTGACGACCCGGTCGGGGGGGCCGAGCTGCTGGTCTCATCGAGAGCGGAGATGCAGTCCTTGGCGGATTCGGACGAGATCGCGGTGGATGATCAGAAAGGGATCATCCTGGGCGAGGTCCGCTCGCCCGACTTCAGGCCCAACCCGCCCCTTTGCACGGCCAACGGATCGGTCGGGCCAACCTGTCCGCAATTGAGACCCATCAAAATCCTGATGGACTTCATGAATGACGATCTCCTACTGGACATGGTGGCTCTGCATCAGGGACCCTCGGATTCCGATCCGGGGTCGGTCTCGGTTTTCTTCGGTAACGGGGATGGAACGTTTCGGTTCGGGTCGGCTTCATCCGTGGGTGTCGGACCGGTCGATATGGAGTCCGGCGACCTCAATGGCGACGGAACGCCGGACCTGGTCGTCCTAAACGCCGGCGCGGGCACTTACTCGCTTCTGCTGGGCAGCCGGGCGGGTCGCTTACCCTCCGATCCGCAGCAGTTCGCTCTGTCGGGGGCTTCCCCGCGAGCCCTCGCCCTGCGCGATCTGGACGGCGACCGGGACCTGGACATCTTGATCGTCGATTCGGCGGACAATGAGGTGACCTTCCTGAAGGGGGACGGCAGGGGGCGGTTCGCCGAATCCATCTCGAATCCACCGTCCCCGCAGGCGCTTCCGAGTTGTGGCCCCGTGGATATCGTTGCCCTGGCGCTGGATGCGGATCCACTGGCCGACTTCGTGGTGGCTTGCGAGGAGACCAACGGCCTGGTGGTCCTTCGGAGCCGGACGGGCTTTGAGACTCCGACGCTCCCCGCCCTGAAGCCGACGAAGCTGCTGCTGGCCGATTTCAACCGGGACGGGCTGGCGGATATCCTCACGATCGGCCAAGACCTGGCCAACGCGGGTAAGGGAAAGATCGCCGTCGTGATGAGCAACCGGAACAACCTCGAGATCCCTTTGGAGTTCCCGCCGGTGGACGTGGCCCTCGCCAATTTTGACCGCAACGGGATATTGGATCTGGTGGTCGCGGATGAGGACCCGGAGCAACCCCTCAAAGCCTTCTTTGGCCGGAGCGACGGGACCTTCGAAGAATTGGTGCCGTTGAGCTTTCCGGAAGGGCCGGTCGGCCTCAGTGTGGGCGATCTCAATCGTGACGGGTCGTCCGATATCGTGGTCGCCAATCGAGAAACGCATGATGCCACCGTGGTCCTGTCGAGCGACGTGCTGGCAAGCCATCACCCCGTCGTCCGGGCAATTGATTTCGAAGCGCGGCCGGTCGGAGAGGTCCGGTATCTGACGGCGCAGGACGGCATCAGCTCCGATCCCCTGGAAGGGGACGGGCGCTTCGTGATCTTCAACGTGCCGCCCGGCCTGACCGTAGTGAAGACCGTGACGGGCGGGTCCGGAAACAAGACGATTGAGGTCTACCCGGGCAGCGTGTCGGTCCTGAAGATGCTCGTTTTGCAGGCGCTCGGGAATGCCCCCTATCCGGTGCAAGGGGTCACGGTGGATGCCGTTCTCCGGCCGGTCGGGGATGTGGACCTTTTCTTCGTGGGCAGCGGCGTGAAGACCTTTTCAGCCCCCCTGGTGGTGCGAAGGGGCTCTGTGACCGGCGGGGCGGACTACCTGACCCTTCTGGAAGGCAACAGCGAGTACATCGTCCGGGCCAGCAAGGTGGGCGGCGTCGGCGCGCCGCCCGTGCCGGGTGATTTCGATTTTGACTCCATCGATGATCGTTTTGATGATTGCCCCGGCGCATTTAATCCCGACCAGACCGACACGGACGGCGACACGATCGGGGATGTCTGTGATCCAACGCCGCAAGGAGGACAGTAGGCATGGGCAGACCGAGAACGAAGTCAGAGGCCTCTAGCCAAAGCCGGGCCGATTTCGTGGTTCAGCTGATTCTGATCTGCTTC
>CAYGBP010000178.1:0-2755 GCA_964348105.1 uncultured Nitrospirota bacterium | reverse complement strand
TCCGGTGGCCCGGCGGGACAGCTCGCGCGACAGCTTGATGCGCTGCGCCTCGCCCCCGGAGAGGGTGGTGGCCGACTGGCCCAGGTGGACGTATCCCAGCCCCACCTCCTGCAGGGTGAGCAGCTTGGCGCGGATGTGCGGGATGCTCTCGAAAAAGGTCAGCCCCTGATCGACCGTCATGTCCAGCACCTCGGCGATATTCCTGTCCTTGTATTTGACCTCCAGCGTTTCCCGCGCGTACCGCGTCCCGCGGCAAATCTCGCAGGTCACGTAGACGTCCGGCAAGAAATGCATCTCGATCTTGATCAGCCCGTCGCCCTGGCAGGCCTCGCACCGCCCCCCTTTCACGTTGAAGCTGTAGCGGCCCGCCTTGTAGCCGCGCATGCGCGATTCCGGGACCTGGGAGAACAGCTCCCGGATGTGGGCGAACAGGCCGGTGTAGGTGGCGGGGTTGGAGCGCGGCGTGCGGTCGATCGGCGACTGATCGATATGGATCACCTTGTCGATCTGGTCCACCCCCAGAATCGCCTTGCAGGCCCCGGGCCGGTCATGGGCCCGATAGAGCCGCTGGGCCAGGTTCTTGTACAGGACCTCCAGGACCAGCGTGCTCTTTCCCGATCCCGAGACCCCCGTCACGCAGGTCAGAAGGCCGAGCGGGATCCTGGCCGTGACCCCTTTGAGATTGTTCTCGGTCGCGGACTGGACGGTCAGGTACTTTTTGGGGGGGCGGTGGCGCTTCGGAAGGGAAATCGCCCGCTCGCCGGAGAGATACTGCCCCGTCAGGGACCGCTCCGAGCGCGCGATCTCCTCCGGGGTTCCGCAAGCGACGATCTCGCCACCGCGGGCGCCCGCCCCGGGCCCCATGTCGATCACATAGTCGGCGGTGCGGATCGTCTCCTCGTCATGCTCCACCACCAGGACGGTGTTGCCCAGGTCGCGCAGCCGGATCAGGGTGTCCAGCAGACGGCGGTTGTCCCGCTGGTGAAGCCCGATGCTGGGCTCGTCCAGGATATACAGTACGCCCGTAAGACTGGCCCCGATCTGGGTGGCCAGACGAATGCGCTGGCCTTCGCCGCCGGACAGCGTCGAGGCCGCCCGGTCCAATGTCAGGTAATCCACACCCACATTCATGAGGAAACCCAGCCGCTCCCGGATCTCCTTGAGGATGCGCTGGGCGATGAGCTGCTCGCGCTCGCTGAAAGTCACCGAGGAGAAAAACTGATGGGCATCGCTCACCGACATGCGGGTCACGTCGGCGATCGACCGGCCGGCCACCTTCACGGCCAGACTCTCCGGCTGGAGACGGTCGCCGCGACAGGCCGGGCAGGGATGAAGGCTCATGTACTGCTCCACGTCCTCCCGCAAATAGCCGGGCGGCGCCTCGTCATACCTGCGGCGCAGCATCGAGATCACCCCCTCGAAGGGCTTTTTGTAAAAATGCCTGCGGCCCTCCTTTTCATAAAAGAAGGTGATCTCCTCCTCGCCCGACCCGTACAGCAACAGCCGTTGGTGCTCGGGCCTGAGCTCGCCGAAGGGCTGGGTGAGCTCGAATCCGCAATGCCGGGCCACCGCCTCCAGCGTCTGGTAATGGTACAGCGTGTGGCGCTTTTCCCACGGGCGGATGGCCCCCTCCCGCAGCGAACGGCGTGGGTCCGGGACGATCAGGGCGGGATCGAAATCCTTTCGCGTGCCCAGGCCGTCGCATTGGGTGCAGGCGCCGTGCGGGCTGTTGAATGAAAAGATCCGCGGGGTCAGCTCCGGCAGGCTGGTGCCGCAATCGATGCAGGCCAGATTGCGGCTGTAGAGACGGTCCCCGCTCCAGTCCTCCGGCTCGTCGGCCGCCTCCCCCGCCTCGCGGCTGATCAGAACGATTCCGTCGGCGAGGGCCGTGGCGATCTCGAGCGAATCGGCCAGCCGCCGCTGGATGTCCGGCTTCATGATCAGACGATCCACCACGATCTCGATGTCATGCCGTCTGTTCTTGTCCAGGTTGATTTCCTCTTCCAGCCCCGCCATCCGGCCGTCGACGCGCACCCGGACGAAGCCCTGCCGGCGGACCTGATCGAGCTCCTTTTTGTATTCGCCCTTTCTGCCACGGACGATGGGGGCCAGGACCTGGAACTTCGCGCCGGCCGGCAGGGAGCAGACCGAATCCACGATCTGCTCGATGGTCTGGGCGGTGATCGCCTTGCCGCAGCGGTGGCAATGGGGGCTTCCGACGCGCGCGTAGAGGAGCCTGAAATAATCGTAGATCTCGGTCACCGTCCCAACCGTGGACCGGGGATTGTGGCTGATGTTCTTCTGCTCGATGGAAATCGCGGGCGAGAGGCCCTCGATCGAGTCCACGTCCGGCTTGTCCATCTGCTCCAGAAACTGGCGGGCGTAAGCCGACAGGCTCTCGACGTAGCGGCGCTGGCCTTCGGCGTAGATGGTATCGAAGGCCAGGGAGGACTTGCCCGATCCCGAAAGGCCCGTGATCACCACCAAGCGGTCGCGCGGGATCTCCAGGTCGATGTTCTTGAGGTTGTGTTCCCGCGGACATCGAGGTCGTCCCCCTGGACGCAAAATGAATAACGCCAAACCAAAATTTTATCACGCTTTTCGAAAGATTGTAAATTGAATTTTGGTTTTATCCCTGCTAAAATGTTGCCGATCCCCGGTGGGAATGCCCCCATAAAATGGCGCGCATGGCCCCCCAAGGACAGGTACCAATCAATGACCTTCGTGCGGAAAGGATGGTTCTCAAAATGCAGAC
>CAYGBP010000177.1:0-2788 GCA_964348105.1 uncultured Nitrospirota bacterium | reverse complement strand
CCTCCCATCCCAGGGTGCCGTTCCCTACCACCGTGGTGATAATGCCGTCTGTGCTCACCTTCCGGATCCGGTGATTATAGCGATCCACGATATAGAGGTTTCCCTGATCATCCACCGCAACGCCAAATGGACGGTCAAAGATCGCATTCAACGCCGGACCGCCATCACCGGCAAAGCCCTGCTGGCCATTCCCTGCAATCGTGCTGATCACGCCATCTGCGTCAACCTTACGGATTCGGTGATTAAACGTATCGGCGATATACAAGTTTCCTTGGCCGTCCAAAGCGATTCCGAAGGGGAGGTTGAGCTGCGCATCGGTCGCCGGGCCTCCATCTCCGCTGAATCCGACCGCTCCAGTGCCGGCCACGGTCGTAATGATCCCGTCCGTCGTTACCTTGCGAATCCGGTTGTTGCCCCGATCGTTAATATACAAATTGCCCTGCGCGTCCTGCACGACCCCCCTGGGGGAAGAAAGCTGGGCGCTCTTCGCGGGCCCGCCATCGCCACTAAAACCGGCGGTGCCGGTTCCCACTATCGTTGTGATCACCTGGGCCCGGGCACCCTGAACGCTGCGGCGCGTTCCGTTGCCCAGGTAAAGGACTTTGTCCAGGGGATCATAGACATGCACCGGATCGAGGGTCCAGCCGCCCAGTCCCAGACTCCGGGCATCCCACGCACCGACCGTCCGCCTCCATTCCTGCCAAAGAATGATCTCCATGCGAGCCGTACTGCCGGTGATCACTCCGCCGTTCCCGTTGTATCCGAAGCTGCTCCCCCCCCCACCGGTCCTCGATCTACTATAGACCGCTCGGTAAACATACCCAAGGCGAATGAATGCTGCCTGCCCTCCCTGCAATCTGCGCCCGTAGGCATCCAGGCCGTCCCAGGTAAACGTATAGGATAAATTCGGAGCGGGTGTAAAGCTTTGCACGATGCGTCGTCCCGCAACCAGTATCTCCAGATCAATCCGTTGGATGGTAGGCGGTAGGATATCCCCGGTCAGTGGGATTTTGAGGGTGTTGGCGCCTTTGCGTCCGGGCACGCGGTCGCTTCGATAATTCAATCCGAACGGTGTCCCGACGACTTGGATGGTCTCGCCAAGTATCTGGTTCTGACACTCGATGACCGACCCATTTCCTTCACAGGGATCATCTTCGGTCTCATCGCTTTCCGGGTCGGGCTGGCGCGGGAACTTAACGCCAGGGGGCTCCGGAACAACTTGCCAGTTGTAATCCCAGGTTGAAAAATGGCCCAAAGCCACACGCCAAAGACTCTGGCCCAGCGCGTAAAACCCGGCCAGCTGCTGGCGTTCGGCATCCGTGATTCCGAGTTCGGCCAATTGCACAGAAGTTGCGGGTTGGCCGCTCCCATCCAGATCCAGATCTGCCAGGCCATTGGAAATAGACAAAATTTTGATGACCCTGCCGTCCTGATAAGGCACCCAGCCGGATCCGTCATTATCGTAGTAACCAGCCGGCACGATCTCGCCGACGGGAAAGTTCAGAAAGTTTTCTAAATAGAATGGAACCGGCTGACTGAAAACCACATCCTTCCCGGCTATCTTTGCGCCATTCCCCAGGGATTCATCCACGCTCAACTCCACCGCGTAGGTGTATCCCGTCGTCGGGGGAAGCTCGGCCGGCATGGCGGCCGGACCGTTGGGACCGATGGTATATTCGGTCGCGCGCACATTCAGTGTGCTGAGTGGCTGCGTCGTGCCGTCCGGCAGGAACATGCTCGCGGTCGTTCCCTGTGGAAACATCACCGTCGCCTGACGGGTTCCGTCACTGTCCGTGACGCTGCTCCCCCGGGCGACCTGCATCGGCACCGGCGCGGTCAAATCGATCGTCGTCACCTGGGAATCCAGGGCAATCATCGCGACATCCGGCAGCCATTCATAATCCTGCCAGTCGGCTTCCACATGGCGCTGGACCGGAAGATAGCCCTCCTTCTGATAGCTGACGATCAGGACGCCTCCCCCGTTGACCGCCAGATCGAAGGCGCCATCCGCCCGGCTCAAGGTGCTGCCATACTCCGGGTGATCCAGGATGCTGATCTGGACTCCGGGCAACGGCGTCCCGTCGCGGTTTATCACGTTTCCTCTCAATACGGCAACGCGTCTCGCCTCGATGGTACCGGGAGCCACTCCCGTCTGGATGGGATCAATGCCAGTGTAAAGGAATTCCGTCGCGGATACCAATGTCGTGGCCACGGATCGATCCACTTCGGGGGCCACGCTACCCGGGTCGGGAGGTAGGAGACTCTTAACGGTCAATGGGATCGAATTCGAGCTTCCGCCCCCGGGCAGGGGACTGAAGACGGTTACCTGGAAAGTGCCTGGCGCTGCGATGAGTGTAGCCGGCACGGTGGCCTGCAATAGGGTTGCATCGACGAATGTCGTCACAAGGTCCTGGCCATCAAATCTCACGACTGAGGCGGGGACGAAGTTTGCGCCGTTTACGCTGAGAGAAAATTCGGGATCGCCCTCGGTGACGATATCGGGGGATATTGTAGTAATAGCCGGAGCGGGGTTTTCGACTGAAAAGGTCAGGAGATTTGACGTTCCCCCGCCTGGAGAGGGATTTGTAACCGAAACATCCACAAACGCTGCTTGGGAGACGGCCGAGACCGGGACCTGGACCACCAGCTCCTCGTTATCGATGAAGTCGGGGGTCAGCGTCTCCGTCCCGAAGGTCACGGTCGATGTCTGAAGGAATTTTCGCCCCGCCAAGGTCAGGGAAAAGGAGGGGCTGCCCGCCACGATGGCATCCGGGATCAGGGCCTCGAG
>CAYGBP010000176.1:2530-3051 GCA_964348105.1 uncultured Nitrospirota bacterium | reverse complement strand
TCGACGCCTATTCCGGATTTCAGGGAACCGATCTGGCCAAGCGCCTAAAGGCCACCGGCATCAAGAAGTTGCTGGTCGGGGGACTGGCTACGGATTACTGTGTTAAGAGCACGGCATTGGATGGAGTAAAGGCCGGATTTCGGGTCAGTTTTCTGGAAGATGCCTCACGATCCGTCGATGCGCACGCTGGGGATGGAAAGCACGCCATTGATGAAATGCAAGTGGCCGGTATTGGCTCGATTCGAATAGATCAGATCCAAGATACAACCGTGTAAATAAAATGCCGAGGGGCGGAATCGAACCGCCGACACAAGGCTTTTCAGGCCTCTGCTCTACCGACTGAGCTACCTCGGCGTAATTTGAGAAATTACCAAACTATCGCCGCGATTGTCAATCTTTTATCTCCCGCCCTTTTGTGTTATATTGAAGCCTGCGAATAACACTCTTCCTCCAGTTTTATTTTGACATAGGGCCAAAAAACATTTATAATTTAAAGATTTAAGAGATTCCCTGGAGGAGGG
>CAYGBP010000176.1:0-2412 GCA_964348105.1 uncultured Nitrospirota bacterium | reverse complement strand
GCCCATGCCGTCCGCCTCACTTATAAAAAGCCGGGCGGCCCGACCTATATCCTCAACCTGATCGATACCCCGGGGCATGTCGACTTCACGTACGAGGTTTCGAGGAGTCTGGCCGCCTGCGAAGGGGCCGTCCTGGTGGTGGATGCCTCGCAGGGGGTCGAGGCGCAGACGATCGCCAATGCCTATCTCGCGGCCGGGAACGGCCTGGTCCTGATCCCGGTTCTCAACAAGATCGACCTGCCGGGGGCCGATGTGGAGCGGACCAAGAATCAGATCCAGGAGCTGCTGGGCCTGGACGGGGAAGAGGCGATCCTGGCCAGCGCGAAGGAGGGACGGGGAACCGGGGAGGTGCTGGAGGCGATCCTGGAGCGCGTGCCGCCGCCTTCCGGCGATCCGAAGGGGCCGCTCAAAGGGTTGGTCTTCGATTCATGGTTCGATCCGTATCTGGGGGTGGTCGTGCTGATCCGCCTGATGGACGGGCAGTTGCGCGTGGGGACGCGGATCCGCCTCATGTCGACACGAAACACCTATGAGGTGACCAGCCTGGGGGTGTTTGCCCCGAAGAAGCAATCGGTCGACTCCCTCTCTGCGGGCGAGGTCGGATTTCTGACGGCCGGCATCAAGAAGATGGGCGAGGTCAAGATCGGGGATACGGTGACCGAGGAGGACCGGCCCGCGGCCGGTCCGCTGCCCGGATACCGCGAAGTCAAGCCGATGGTCTTCTGTGGTCTGTATGCCGTGCAGACGGGCGAATTCGAATCCCTTCGCGACGCCCTTGAGAAATTAAAGCTCAACGACTCTTCCTTCAGCTTTGAGCCGGAAAGCTCACTGGCCCTGGGATTCGGGTTCCGGTGCGGATTTCTGGGCCTGCTGCACATGGAAATCATCCGCGAGCGGCTGGAGCGGGAGTATGAGCTCAATCTGCTCAGCACCGCTCCGACGGTGGTCTACCGGGTCACGGATACCAAAGGGGAGGTGTCGATGATCGACAATCCGGCCAAGCTGCCGCCCCCCCAGTCCATCCAGAAGATCGAGGAGCCCTACATTCTGGCCACGATCTTGACGCCCGACGCATACCTCGGAAACATTCTCAGGCTCTGCGAGGATCGCAGGGGCATCCAACGGGACATCAAGTACCTCGATCCACAGCGGGTGATGGTGACCTACGAGCTGCCTTTTAATGAGATCCTGCTGGATTTTTACGATCGCCTCAAGTCCTTTACCAAAGGATATGCCTCTTTGGAATATGAGCTCCTGGGGTTCCGGGATTCCAAGCTGGTCAAAGTGGACATCCTGCTCAACGGGGAGACGGTGGATGCGCTCTCGTTCATCATCCATTCGGACAAGGCCTATCAACGCGGACGGCAGATGACGGAGAAAATGAAAGACCTGATCCCACGGCAGTTATTCGAGGTGGCGGTTCAGGCGGCCATCGGCAACAAAGTCATCGCGCGCGAAACGGTCAAGGCCCTCCGAAAGAATGTGACGGCCAAATGCTACGGCGGAGATATCACGAGAAAGAGGAAATTGTGGGAGAAGCAGAAAGAGGGCAAGAAGCGGATGAAGCAGGTCGGACGCGTGGAGATTCCGCAGGAAGCCTTTCTGGCGATCTTGAAGGTCGACGAGTAGCGCTGGGGGCCGTCAGGAAAAAGTCGACCCTTCGGGAGTACGGCGAGGCGCTTCTGATCGCCGTTATCCTGGCGCTGGTCATCCGGACCTTCATCGTGCAGGCCTTCAAGATTCCATCCGGATCCATGATGGACACGCTGGTGGTCGGCGATCACATTCTGGTCAACAAGTTCATTTACGGTGTGAAGATCCCCTTTACCGACCAGATCATCATTCCCGTGAGCAATCCGGACCGGGGCGACGTGATTGTGTTCAAGTTTCCGAACGACGAGAGCAAGGACTTCATCAAGCGCGTCATCGGCGAGCCCGGCGACACGGTTGAGATCCGCGATAAAAAGGTCTACGTAAACGGCGACACCTTCACAGAACCCTATGCCGTCTACCGGGACCCCATCAGTTTCGCGGAACATTCGGACCCCAGGGACAACTACGGGCCCGTCACGGTTCCCCAGGGAGCCTATTTCGTGATGGGCGACAACCGCGATCGAAGCCAGGACAGCCGGTACTGGGGGTTCGTGAAGCGCAAGAAGATCAAGGGAAAGGCCTTTATGATCTACTGGTCTTGGGACAAATCCAAGTACTGGCCCCGGTGGAACCGAATCGCGAAGGGGATCCGCTAGGGGTCCGGGGGGAAATGTGAGCCGGTTGAACGGTTTGATCGACCTGTTTCCGAAGGCGAAGGTGCTGGTGGTGGGGGACCTGATGGTGGACCACTACATCTGGGGAAGCGTGAGCCGTATTTCTCCCGAGGCTCCGGTCCCGGTGGTGGAGGTCGCGAGCGAA
>CAYGBP010000175.1:0-3052 GCA_964348105.1 uncultured Nitrospirota bacterium | reverse complement strand
ACACAAAGGCGGCGGTGAGGCGCAGGGTGGCATAGACCGCCCCGCGGCTAGTTTTTATAGTCGCTTGAGGATCCAGCAACCGGCGCTCCGCCTGGGTTTCCGGCTGAAAAAAAGATAAAGAAGGGATCGGGAGAAAACATCTCCAAATCTAAGATTTCTTTACACTCCATTAAACGGCTTATCTTATTGATTTTGCAGTTTTAACCCAATATTTCCCTGAATTCCGGCGTAAAATCTTTTTACACTTTAAAACTATATCCGTGGGGGCCTTTTTAAGAAAAATTATAAAAATCAGCTGCGTTGCAATCCAGGATTAGATGGCATGAGTTTTGCTTTTTATCCTTCATTAAACACAGAATTTCTTTATCTTCGATCGTATTTTCAAGTTTTCCTGTTCCAAAAGGAGGTTTGTTTTGAAAAAGAACATTCTCAAGGGCCTGTTCACGCTTGCCATTGCAAGTAGTGTCATTCTTGGCTTTTCTTATCAACGGGCTGATGCCGTCCCGCTCATCGTGAGCTTCGAGGGATCCGTGAGCACTGCGCCTGTGGAGTTGGCTCCTGCCTTTACGGTGGGCGACAACGTCTCGGGATCTTTTATCATCGAGTCCTCAACGTCCGATAGCGACGCGGACCCGAACCTGGGGCTCTACATCGGCCCAACCGATTTTAATTTTCTGTTCGGCTCATACGCCGCGACCGCGGCGGGCGGCAGTCCGGGTGACTCCGTGCTCGTACGAAACCTCGCCTTTGACTCCTACGGCGTCAATGCAGTCAGACCGGTGGGGTCAGACGTAAACGGCTACTTCCTCACGAACCTGGGTCTCTATCTCCAAGATTCCACCGGAACGGTTTTCAACACCGACGCGCTCCCGACGAGCCTGAACCTCGGGGACTTTGACATCGCCGAAGCCACGCTAACCTTTCAGCATGGGACGCTTCCTTCGCAGAACGTGATCGCCACGGTGAGCTCTATCCAAGTGCAAGCGGTCCCCGAACCCGGCACGCTTCTGCTCCTCGGCTCCGGCCTGGCGGGGCTGGCGTTTTTCAGGCGGAGGCTCAGGGCATAGAATTTTATTAGAGGATTAGTTGTGAAACGCCCATCGGTCTACTTGGCCGGCGGGCGTTTTATTTTAACGGCGAAGCCGGGATCGGTCTTGAGTGGTTGAGTCGTTCGGACGCCGGGATGAATGCCGTTCAGCAGTGTGTTCGAGCAGGCCGTGGCGGCGAGGAGCAGGGTGGCATAGACGGCGCCGCGGCTGATTTTGACGTCGATTACGCAGGGCTAGAGCCCAAGCTCCCTACGGCCTGCATTTGCCGCCGGAGCCGGCGATGTAGATGGCGCGGATTTCTTCAGGTGACAATTCCCGGCTGAAAAACTCCACCTCGTCGATCTCACCCGAGAACGGAAGAACCAGCTCGTTATTGATATTGATGCGCCGACCGATATAGACATTGCGCGGGTTTCCTGAAAAAGTCCCGGAATCGATCCGCGGGCTCTCGGAAACCATCTCCCCGTCAACATAGAGCTTGAGCGTCCCGTTATTGGTGTTCCAGGTCATGGCCAGATGGTGATATTGCCCGTCCGCCACCGATTGGGGCGAGGTTTGGATATATCCACCACCGCTGTCCCGTTTGATGATTGCCTCGACGGTGCCATCGGCCCTCACCACCAGCGACCATCCGTCCTCGGCCGAATCCGTGCGGTATTTGGTCACCACGGCGTCGGGCGTTCCGGGGCTGGCGACGCGAATCCAGGCGTCCACCGTGTGAGCGCCGCCCGTTTCCAGGGCCGCGCGGTCCCCGATATCCACGAAATCATCGAATCCGTCAAGGCTGAAGGCCTGATCAACCAGACCGGCAGCGAAGGTGGCCCCGTTGACCAATACACCGTGATGCGGCCCGATCAGGTCGTTGGCCGTCCCGTCACCCGTCAACCAGCTGACCAGGCCGGACGGCGGGGTCGTGCATGGAGTAATAACGACATCCCCCACGTTGGTCAAGCCCCTCGTCACAGGGGCGAAGGCCGCTGATATGCCATTCAGCGACTCACCATTAATCGTTGCAGAGGCCCTCACTTCGACTTCCTTCAGGACAGTCGGCTCCCCCGCGATCGAAAAGGTGCCGTCCGCCAGGGTTATGCCGCTGAGACCGCTGCCGGTGGTGACATCCGCACCCGACACCGGAATCCCGCTCCCGTCCACGACGCGACCCACGACGGTCGTCAAGGGGTCGGCAATGAGATCCACCTGGACATCCGCTGCAAGACCGACGTTTCCGCCGACATCCGTCGCCGTGGCGCCCAGGATGACCCGCGTCGCCCCTGACGGCAAGGTGAGAAAATATTCATAGGGCGCCGTATGATCCGTGAAGACGACCTGTCCATCCACAACGAAATCCACCGAGGCGACGTGAACATCATCCGCGGCCTCCACGCGGACCGGGATGGTCGTGCCAGGCACGGCAGTCGCTCCGGCGGCCGGGGCGACGATGCTCAATGTCGGGGGCACCCCTTCGGCATCCGCAAAATCCAGGTACTGTCCGATATAAACGCGGGTGTCGCCCGTCGTCCCTTTTTCCAGCTCGCCTGACACCCTGGCGGTCAGATAGACATACCGGCTGTCCAGGGCGATCCCGGTGCCGTCGTCATCCCGCGCGGTGAAGTCCAGGCGGCCCCGGAAGGCCGGGTTGCTGGGGACCGTGACATCCGTTATGGGCACGCCGTTGACGAAGAAGACATCCGCGGCCAGAATCAGGCTGGCCGATTTCGCGACATCCATGAGGATTCCGCCCAGCGTCTGGGTGGTCGTGCCGATCACGGCCGGCAGCGACGGATCCGTAAATTCGGCGATCCTCAGGCTGCCCGTATAATCCGCGACATAGGCGATTCGTCCATCCACCGCGACGTCGCGGGCGTCCCCGGGAGTATCTACTGACCCGACAATCCGCGGGCTGCCCGTGCGGCTGATATCCACGATGTGAAGGCCGTTAATCGCATCGGCGATCACGGCATACCCGTCCGTGACGGCCACGCCCTTGGCGATTCCCGGGGTAT
>CAYGBP010000174.1:217-3064 GCA_964348105.1 uncultured Nitrospirota bacterium | reverse complement strand
CTACGGCCGCGCCTCCACCCTGGTGGCCACCCAGATCCCCGTCAGTGATTGGCATGTTCGTATTCCAGATCCCACCCTGGCGGATTCGGTTCTCGACCATCTTATCCACAATGCCTATCGGATTGAACTCAAAGGAGAATCTATGCGAAAAACCCATTCCCCCCGTTCAGAACCAGGACAGTTGACATCATGATTGCTATCCGGCCATCCTCTCCCGGTGATCGCCAGTACCGGAACAGGCGATCGGCTTGACCGGTCTGGATGATCGTCATCGTCCGGATTCCCTGATCGATTTCACCGGAATACGCAATATGAGGTAAAACAGATTAAAGTAATTTCCAACAAATTCAACCGAGTAGAGCCACTGCTTTGTATGGGATGAATATCTTTACAATCTAATACGTCGGCCTTGTAGCTCAAACGATTGGCCGGTTCGTGTAATGACTTTGACCGTACAGCTCGCATTCCCGGTTGGCACAAGCTAAACTTTCCAACGGGGAGCGGGTGATTGAGATTTTGGTCATAGTGCAAATATCTTATCGCCCGTTTTCCTTTAGCGGTTGGTGATAATCTCACTTCACCGCCGGTTTATCCATAATTGACGTTATTTGAAAAACCTTGAATCAGGGAAAAAAAGTTGTACAATGGAAATGGCGGGCGGTGTATCTATTGACCGGGTAAGCCCAAGATAATTCAGTAGCTTTCAGCGGACAAACGATTCAAATTTGTCTCGGCAATTCCTTAGCCGCTACTCGGCGATGAAGGTAAATCGCGTTTTTAGGTTACACACCAAGCTGCGAAATCCCCGATAAATCCTATCAATAGGAGGAGGTATTTCAATGCGCTGGATCAGGTTGCTGCTTCTTCTGTGTGCGACTCTAATTTCAGTAGGAGTGGTAGGCCTGATGGCCCCGGCCGCGCTGGCCGTTCAACCATTAAGGTCCACTGGGTTGCAGCCCGGACTCGCGCCCCAGGATGCTCTGGTCGGCAGCGTCAGCTCAATTATTGAGACGGTGCGGGACAATTTCGACGTGGCCAGCTATACAAACAACGATGGGACCCAGCCCTGGGCCGGCCCCTGGGTCGAAATCAACGATGATAATGAGGCCGATAGCGGCAAGGTCAAGATCGACGATGACCGGTTAAAGCTCGATGATAAAAACAGGGGCATCTACCGCAGTGTGGATCTCTCTTTGGCGGAGACCGCCCTGCTCACCTTCGACTACCGTCGCGACAAGCTGGATGAACCGGCCAAATACGTCACCCTGGATATCTCAACGGATGGCGGCGCCACCTGGTCCGAGCTGTACCGCTTCGCCGATGGGGATGACGACGATTTTTTGTATTTCAGTATGGATATCACCCCCTACGCAGCGGCGAATTCCACCTTGCGCTTCCTCACTTCCCCTGAGGATGCGGGCAAGTTTTATGTGGACAATTTCCAGATTGTGTACACCTACGAGGACCTGCCCGACGCTGTGGATGATTTCTATGAAATCGATGAAGATGAGGTTTTAAACGAACCCGCCCCGGGGGTGTTGAGCAACGATACCACTGTGAGCGATGATCCCCTGACGGCCACCCTGTTGACCGAGGTCACGTCCGGAACCCTGACGTTAAATCTCGATGGATCTTTTGTGTATACGCCTCCGGAGAACGGGTCCGGTACCTTCACCTTTTCGTATGTGGCCAGTAATGACGTGGACTTCGATACGGCGACGGTGGAAATCGAAGTGAGTCCAGTAAATGATCCCCCGATCGCCGTCCCCGATTATTACATAACCAACGCGACCGCGGAGGAATCGTTGATCGTCGCTGCCCCTGGCGTCCTCGAGAACGACAGTGATGTGGATAGCCCGGGGTTGACGGCCATCTTGGGCGATCCAGCCGATCATGGCTTGGTGGAATTAGCCGCCACGGGCGCCTTCACGTACACGCCGGTGTTCGGTTTTTCGGGGGCGGATGATTGTTCCTACTTCGTGTTCGACGGGCAAACGGTTTCCAGCAGCGTCGTAGTTGACCTGCTCGTGGATACGACCGCTCCGAATTCGGTCGACTGGATCGAGCCGGTGGGCAATGGGGAGATTCTGCACGTGAATGGGGAGGCAGTGCACCTGGAGGTCGAGATTGATCCGGGGGACACCGATGTGGACTATGTGTGGTTTTTCCGGTGGGATGCGTTGCTCCTCCAGTTTGTCGAGATCGGGAAAGATTTTGCCCCGCCCTATGAATGGGAGCTGGACACGTCCGGCTTGAATTCTGAATGGAATGAGATCATTGCCACGGCCCATGACGCAGCAGGGAACGTCTCCCCCCGGGAGCGCATCTGGCTCTTCTACGACTTTCAACCCCGCTCTTGGCTGCCGGTGGTATATTTCAACGCAGATGCACCGGGTAGGTGATCAAGTAGAAAAACAACAATGCCCCGATGGGCATTGTTGAGAAGTTGGTAGTTTGGTTTTATCAATTATCGATTGGTGATCTTTGGTAGATACCAGTAAAATTCGGTAGGTGATAAAGAAAATTTCTGTCGTCTATGAACTCTACTGAAATCCGTTAACAATATGTGGTGACTCACTTTAATAATTAACCCAAATTGCGACCTTAGGCTGAAAGAATAGAAAATCCATATCTACTCGATCGACACCTTCCCGGTCCCGGCCTGCGACAACTATCGCATTCCCCGGGCCCGCCTGTATCAGGACGAGCTATACCGGGGTTGTCAGGCCAGCAAGAAACGCTACTTCTATGGGCTCAAGCTGCATCTCCTGGTCACCGAGGCAGGCCAACCGGTGGAGTTCTTCCTGACCCCATGCAGCTGCTTCGATGGCGAAGGGTTGCATTGGT
>CAYGBP010000174.1:0-207 GCA_964348105.1 uncultured Nitrospirota bacterium | reverse complement strand
GCGACAAGGCCTACAATAACTACCCGATCGAAGATCTGCTGGCTGAAGCTGATATTCACCTGTGCCCTTGCTGCAAAAAGAATTCGAAGCGGCCGGTGCCTCCCTGGGAGGCCTATCTGCAGTTTCACTATCGCAAGATGATCGAGACGACCGGTAGTCTGTTGAACAATCTCCTGCCGAAAAAGAACCATGCCGCTTCGGCGGTGG
>CAYGBP010000173.1:1305-3083 GCA_964348105.1 uncultured Nitrospirota bacterium | reverse complement strand
CGGGCTACGTGGGCTACGAAGAGGGCGGGCAGCTGACCGAAAAAGTCCGCCGCAGACCCTACTCGGTGGTCCTGTTCGACGAGGTGGAAAAGGCGCATCCCGAGATCTTCAACATGCTGCTTCAGGTCCTGGATGACGGATGCATCACCGACAGCCTGGGCCGCAAGGTGGATTTCAAGAACACGGTGCTGATCATGACCTCCAACATCGGCGCGCGGCTGATCGACAAGGGCGCCTCGATGGGGTTCCGCCAGGAGTCCGAGGAGGAGCACTATACGCGGATGAAGGGCGACATCACCGGCGAGTTGAAGCGCACCTTCAATCCGGAATTCCTCAACCGGATCGACGAGGTGGTGATCTTCCATCCGCTGGAGAAAAAGCACCTGGTCAAGATCGTGGATCTCCTGATCAACGAGGTCAATGTCCGGCTGGCCGACCGCGGCTTCCAGATCGAGGTGACCCAGGAGGTCAAGAAGTGGTTGATTAAGGAGGGTTACCAGCCTACCTACGGCGCGCGGCCGATGAGACGCTGCGTTCAAAAGATGATCGAGGACCCGCTCTCGGAGGAGATTCTGAAGGGTCGGTTCAAGGACGCCAAGCGCATCAAGGTCGTTCTGCGCGACGACTCCCCTGCCTTCGAAGAGCAGGAGGCGATGGCGGAGGTCTGAGCCGTTCCGTCCGCCACTACACCCGGCCGGGTACATGGGGGCAATCGAGAGCCGGGACCCCCAGGGGGTTCCCAAGCGTGATGGATGACGCATGAGCATCGTCAACGACGCCCTCAAGAAGGCCGCCAGGGCCAAGAATCAATCCAAAAAGCAGAACACATCGACGGCCCAACGGGAGGAGCAGTGGATCTTCCAATCCGGTGACCCCCAGCGTCGTCGCGTCGTTTTGCTGGTCGGCCTGGGCGCCGTCCTGGCGGCGGGTCTGTATCTGATCTGGTCGTCCGGCCGGGGCGATTCGCCGGCGGGGGAAACGGCGGTGCTCGCGCCGGGCGAGGTGATCACCGGCTCGGCCGCGTCCCCTTCGGATTCCGGAGAAAAGGCCGGCGCCCCGCAGTCCCCGAGGATCGCCGCCCATTACGGCAAGGGTCTGGAGCATTACCAGGCGGGTCGGCTGGCCGAGGCCGAAAAGGAGTTCGCGGCCGTGCTGGCCCTCGAGCCCGAATCGCCGACGGCCCTGAACAACCTGGGCCTGGTTTACCACGGCCAGGGAAGGATGCAGGAGGCCATCTCATCGTATCTTGCCGCGATCAAGCTGGACCCCAACTTCGCCGAGGCGATGAACAACCTGGGCCTGGCTTACGATCAGCAGGGGCGCGCGGAAGAGGCCGTCGCCCTGTATGATCGCGCCCTGAGGATCAAGCCCAACTACCCGGAGGCCCATCTGAACTACGCCATCATCCTGGAGCGCATGGGATATCTGCCGGAGGCGAAAAAACATTACCAGAGCTTCCTGTCCCGGGTCCCGCCCCACCTGGATGACGTGGTCGTATCCGTCAAGGCCCGTTTGCCCCATCTGTAATCGACTTTCCTAATACCGGATGAAATAGAAAATGCTGGTCCTCGGGATTGAAACCTCATGCGACGAGACGGCCGCCGCCGTGGTGCGCGACGGGCGGGAGGTCCTCGGCGAGTCGCTTGCCACGCAGTTCGAGACGCATCGCCGCTTCGGCGGCGTGGTGCCCGAGCTGGCCTGCCGGGGGCATGTGAGCTGGATCGACCGCGTGGTGCGCGACGCACTGGACCTGGCGGGCAAGGGACTGTCCGACCTGG
>CAYGBP010000173.1:0-1236 GCA_964348105.1 uncultured Nitrospirota bacterium | reverse complement strand
TGATCGGGGCGCTTCTGGTCGGGGTCTCGTTCGCCAAGTCGCTGGCCTTCGGCCGCGGCCTGCCGGTCCTGGGCGTCAATCACCTGGAAGGACACCTGTACGCGCCCTGCCTGGAGGGCAAGAGACTTCATTTCCCCTGCGTCGCCCTGGTGGTCTCGGGCGGCCACACCCATCTATTCATGGTCAAGCAAGCAGGAGATTACCGCCTGATCGGGCGCACCCGGGACGACGCGGCCGGCGAGGCCCTGGATAAGGCGGCCAAGCTGCTGGGCCTGGGCTATCCCGGCGGGCCGGTCATCGACCGGCTCGCCAAGGAAGGAGACCCGGCGAAGATCGAGTTTCCGAGGCCCACGATCCGCTCGCGCGACCTGGATTTTTCCTTCAGCGGCTTGAAGACCGCGCTGGTCCGCTACGTCAAGGCCAATCCGCGCGAGGTGGAAAGCGGCCTGGCCGACATCGCCGCGGGATACCAGCAGGCGGTGGTGGACGTGCTGGTGGAAAAGACGCTTCGGGCCGCGCGGGAATTCAGGGTGGAGGGGCTCATCGTCGGCGGCGGGGTGGCTTCGAATACGGTTTTAAGAGAGCGGCTTCGGCAGGAGGCGGACCGCTCGGGTCTGGATCTCATCATGCCGAAGCCGCGGCTGTGCACCGACAACGCCTCGATGATCGCGGCCGCGGCGCATCGTCATTTCGAAAAGGGCGCGGTGGACGGGATGGCCTTCGACGCCCGCGCCGATCTGGTCTTGGGACACTAATTTAAAAAGGAGGGGCGGCCATGGCCATTTACATCAGTCTGGTCAAATTCAGCCGGGAAGGCGTGATGACCCTCAAGGACGAGGGCATCCAGCGTTCGGACCAGGTCCAATCCAACATCGAAAAGCTGGGCGGCAAGCTGATCGACGCCTACTACTGTCTCGGCCCGTACGACGTGGTGGCGATCCTGGAGTTTCCGGACCAGAAGGCCGCCATGAAGGCCTCGGTCCTCAACTCGGCCCTCGGATCGATGGAGGTGGTCACGCTTTCGGCCGTGACCCGGGACGAATGGCGATCGATGCTCAAGGAGCTCTGGCCGAAGGGCAAATGATCCGGGGGCTTGTCTTTGCCGGGTGCGGCCCCATCGGGCGATTGACAGCCCGGCCCCGGGTTAGCTAAGATAAAGTAGTTAGAGCTTTTTACGGCGGCGTACCCAAGTGGTTAAGGGAGCAGTCTGCAAAACTGCGATTCGGCGGTTCGATT
>CAYGBP010000172.1:3000-3246 GCA_964348105.1 uncultured Nitrospirota bacterium | reverse complement strand
CACCGCGACTGCCTCCTCGGTCTCCGGCAGAATGATCGCGAATTCCTCCCCGCCGTTTCTGCAGACGAAGTCGGACCCCCTGACGTGCGCCCTCAAGACCGACCCGATGATCCTCAGCAGATCGTCTCCACGGACGTGACCGTGCGTGTCGTTATACTGCTTGAAAAAATCGATATCCACCAGGATGATCGAGAGCGGGTGCCGGTAACGATCGGCCCGTTTGATCTCCTCATGGATTTTTTCCGC
>CAYGBP010000172.1:2596-2990 GCA_964348105.1 uncultured Nitrospirota bacterium | reverse complement strand
TGAATGACTGGCTGGTTGCTCTTGATCTCGTAGAACCGGTGGTTGAAAAGGCCTGTCAGCGCGTCCATAATCGCCAGCCGTTTGGTCTCCTCCAGTTGTTGGTCCAGGTTTCGCTTCATCGAGGAGAGGGCTTCCACCATCCGGTTGAATTCCTTGGCCAGCTCGCCGATCTCGTCCCCGGTCCTCACCGGGATGTGGTAGTCCAGGTTGCCGGCGGCCACGATTCGGGCGCCGGCGTGCAGATCCATGATGGGCTGGAGCAGGAAGCGAGATAAATAAAATGAAGCCAGGGCGACGATCAGAATGGCGAGGATGACCGTTGCATAAAAGACGGCCTGCACCCGGACGGTGTTGATTCTAGCGCGACGTGGCCGGCCGGACAATCGGAATTGGG
>CAYGBP010000172.1:0-2586 GCA_964348105.1 uncultured Nitrospirota bacterium | reverse complement strand
GATTCTAGCCACGGCGGAGGTCTGGGTCATCTCCCGATGGGTCATTTCGTTGAATTGGTGGGCCTCGAAAATGAGGCGGTCCGAAAGGATGTTGGCTTCCTGCATGAGGCTGGCCGCGTTGCGGTTTCCGATCGGCCGGTCGGTGAACATGATCCCGACCAGCATCTCGCTCAGCCTGAGGATGTCGTTGCTCAGCCGCGCGGAAAGCATATTCCATTCCCGGTCTCCCTGGTGCGTCTTGATCTCCCTCATGACACGCGAGATGGAGGTGATCAAGTGGTCGAAATTATCTCTCTCTCGCACGTCACCCGTGATCAGATAGCTGCTGGCGGGTTTGAGAAGCTTGTTGAGCTGCAGTTGCAGCTGGCCTGTCAATTCGAACTTGCGCTGCGCGGCTTCCATCTGGCCGATCGTGACGTTGAGATCACGGACCACCAGGAATACAGCGGCAAAGCCGATCACGAAGACAAGAATAATCAGGAGCACCGAAGCGAGCAGCTTGGTCCGAATACCGCCTCTCAATGGCTAATTTCCCTCAGTGTCATGAGAATATGGATATCGGGGTTATCCCTGACGAGATCCTCGGGTACGTACGCGATGGCCCCCGGCAGGCGGCTGACCCAGTCCACCGTTTGGGTCGGATCCGGCTCCACCCGGGGAAGCCGATGACTTTCCTGAAAAACCTTCTTGATCCAGTGAAGCTTGTGGGCCCGTGGGGTCTGGCCGAGGATCTGCCTCAGGAACGCGGCTTTAATGTCTCCCTCGGCGGCGTGGAACGGGATCACCTCCGTTCCCTGGATGAATCGCATCTCGCCGAGATAGATATGCCTGACCTGTGGGACGGTGATCTGGGTCAGGGGGCCGGTACTATTCACAATCACGGCTAGGCGGGCCGTCGATGCCGCGCGGGGTTCGGATAAACCGATGGTCAGCGCGAGTGCGAGAACCGGGAGAGCGATACGAATGCCCCGACGCAAGTCGTAGCGAACTCCGATGATTTGTTGTCTTCGATCAGAATTGAGGTTCAGGGCCGAAAAGTAGGGGTCGGAGGGATCGACTGCAATGTATTCATACCGAAGATAAGGGGTCAGCAAGTCCAGGAAGGTATGACCGAACTGGAGATAGAAGGCGTCGGCGTGATCGCTGGAGTTTCTGAATCGGAAATACTCGCCGATGAGGTCCCACGGCCCCCGCTGATACGAAAGATCGGCTCCCATGATGGTGACGGCCAGCCCCGGCTGCAGGGGCGTATCCAAGCTGAACTTCGTCCCGAAGATACCCGCCGTCATTCCGGCGTAGCGAGCCGGCTGCGCCGATAATCTCACGATGAGCTGCTTGGAGTTGTTATTGTCAGAGATGTTATTGGGGATCAGGGTCATTTCGGTCGCATCCAGGTCGGGGCCGTTTCCCAGGTTGAGCTCATAGCGCAAGCGAACCGGTCCGGCGTAGAGGGAGCCTTCCAGTTCGAGCCCCACGATATGGATGGGGACCACCCCGCGGTCATGCTCGAAAGCCAGGAAGAAGGGCCGGTCCACGGTGAGATAGAGCTGGCGGCCGTGATGATAGGTCTTGTTCCAGTAGCCCAGTGCCGTGTGATGGCGGCCGGCCCGGACGATCAGGAAATCGGCGAAGGTGTAGCCGATCCACAGACGCTCGGCGTGAAAGGAGGTGGATTCCCCGTGCCGATGGTCCATGACCAGCTCGGCCAGCATATCGATCCTGGATCCCAAGTTGACCGTGCTGTAAAGGTCCAGATCGCCGATCGAGAAAGAATGGTGGTTGTCATCGCGCCGCTCGGTGGCGTAGTTCGCGTCTCCGAAAATTCCAAGATTGATTCCGAACGAAGGCCGTAGGTCACCGGATGAGCGGGATTCGGGCAGATTGAGCGACATGGCCCTGGGAGAGGCTTCATGGCCCGTGTCCCGCTGGGCGATGGTTATGGGGTCGGGTGTCGTTGGCCCGCTGGCGAGAGGAGAGGGACGGGCATGTCGGACGGACGACTTCTCTGCCGCTTCGGCAGCCGACAGGGTTACGGCACAAGAAACCGTAATGACCCCAACAGTTCGTCGCATGAGACGGAAACCGTCTCGGATGCAATTTGACATAGCGCAGTGCTGAATGGATTTGTTACGGAAACTCCGGTAGTTAAGTATAGCAGGTTTTGCGGATTCGCCAACCACGCCGTGGTCCCTTGGGGCGCGAAATAAGGGATTTTTGGGATTGAAATCGGGGGACCGATTGCATACAATGACGGGGACTTACCAGGATTTCTGATTTTCCTTCAGCGCGCCCATAGCTCAGCTGGATAGAGCGGCAGACTACGAATCTGTAGGTCGGGGGTTCGACTCCCTCTGGGCGCACCATTCATCCCCGCTTAATCCGTTGGGGAGTCGGTCCTGATCGGAAGCCTGCGGCATGGTTTGGATTCCGCGCCTTCGGCGCAGTGCACACTCCCAGATGACGACAAAGCAAAGACACGCTCTGCCCTTGGCTTAGTAGGACCTCCGCTTCCCGTAGTTTGTTGATAACATCTTCAACTCTGAATCGTTTTCTGGCCATATCCCGCCTCTGCTTCCTGGAAATTTG
>CAYGBP010000171.1:0-3373 GCA_964348105.1 uncultured Nitrospirota bacterium | reverse complement strand
CGGATGAGAACGTGCTCAATGTCTGGATCCGAACCGTCGGGGCCGAGGATGACCGGGCGGTCACCCGGGACCGCGACCGCGGGATCCGAACCTATTTCTGGGCTCAGGACGGAGAGCACATCCTGTATCTTCAGGATGTCGGCGGAAATGAAAACTGGCGCCTCTACGCCGTCCACCTGCAGAGCGGTCGGATCAGGGACCTCACGCCGTACGACAATGTCCAGGTCCGGGTCATCGAGCTCAACAGGTACGACGGCTATCACTTTTCCGTGTACAAGCACCACCCCGACGATCTGCTCCTCGCCATGAACAAGGAGAACCCCGAGGTCCATGATCTCTATCACCTCGGCCTGAAGAACGGAAAGCTTACGCTGAAAGCCAAGAACCCCGGAAATTTCGCCGAATGGGTCACCGATACGGATCTGAATGTCCGCGGAGGAATGGCCGCTACGCCGGATGGCGGGTTCGACCTGATGATCCGCAAGTCGGATCAGGATCAGTGGGAAGAGGTTCTGTCCTGGGACTCGGACGACAGCCTCAACAGCGGCCCCTTGTGCTTCGCGCGGGACAACCGGCGGCTGTACATGAAGGACTCCCGGGGGGCGAATACGGGCCGCCTCGTCAGGATGGACATTCAGACGGGCGGCATCGAGGTGGTGGCCGAAGATCCGGAATATGACGCGGACGATGTCCTGCTGCATCCGGACACCTACGAGGCCCAGATGGTGTCTTTCACGCGGGCGCGGACCGAGTGGGTCATCCTGGATCCGGCCATCGAACCGGACATCGAGGCGATCCGAAGCATCCAGCCGGGGGACTATTTCATCGTCAGCCGGGATCATGCCGACCGCAACTGGATCGTGGTCTTCATGCTGGACAACGGTCCGGCCCGGTATTATGCATTCGACCGCGAGACCCGACAGGCGACCTTTCTTTTCGACAATAAACCGGATTTGAACCGCTACACCCTTGCCGCGATGGAGCCGATCGGCTTTACCGCCCGGGACGGGCTGACGATCCATGGCTACCTCACCACCCCGCCGGGGCGGCCGGCCCGAAACCTTCCCCTGGTCCTCAACGTGCACGGCGGCCCGTGGGCGCGGGACGTCTGGGGCTACGATCCGGAGGCTCAATGGCTCGCCAACCGGGGGTATGCCTGTCTTCAGGTGAACTATCGCGGGTCGACGGGATACGGCAAGGACTTCATCAACGCCTCGATCAAGGAATGGGGCGGCAAGATGCATGACGACCTGGTGGACGCGGTGCGTTGGGCCGTCGAGCGCGGCCTGGCCGATCCCAAAAAGGTGGCGATCTACGGCGGATCGTATGGTGGCTACGCGGCCCTGGTGGGGATCACCTTCACGCCGGATCTTTTCTGCTGCGCGGTGGACATCGTGGGGCCGAGCAATCTGATCACGATGATCAAGACCATTCCGCCCTACTGGTCCACGCTGCTGGCGATCGAGCACAAGCGGGTGGGAAATCCCGACACGGAGGAGGAATTTCTGATGTCGCGCTCGCCCCTTTTCAGGGTGGATCGGATCAAGGTCCCGCTGCTCATCGCGCACGGGGCGAACGACCCGCGCGTCAAGCAATCGGAATCCGAGCAGATCGTGGAGGCGATGAAAAAGAAAGGCATTCCCTACGAGTACATGCTCTTTCCGGATGAGGGACACGGGTTCGCCAAGCCCGAGAACCGGATCAAATTTTACGCCGCCGCCGAGCGATTCCTGGCCAGGCACCTCGGGGGACGCTACGAGGAGGCCAAGGATTGCGAAACGGATTAACGGGCGGGGGACGATTTACAGCATCGACTTGATCTTTCCGCCATCCACCTGGATGCAGGCGCCCGTCAGGAACCCGGCACGGGCGGAGGCGAGATACAGGGCCAGACCGGCCACCTCCTCCGGCTCGCCCAGCCGTTGAAGCGGAATCTTGGGTTCATCGCCCGCCCGGACCCGCCGAACCGCCTCTTCGTAACGAATCCCCTCTTTTTCCGAAAGCTCCCGCGCCGTCCCCTCCCAGGAGGCGCTCCACACCGGGCCGGGGCAGATGCAGTTGACCAGGATTCCTTCCCCCGCCAGGGAATTGGATAGATATTTGTTCAGGTTGATCATCGCGGCCTTGGCCGCCGCGTAATGCGGGGCATTGGCCCCCGGCTGCCGGCCGGAGGTGGAGGAGATGTTGATGATCCGCCCCCGGCCGCTTCTCCGCATCATGGGAATGACGTCACGCGAAAACCAGACCGAACTCATCAGATTATGGTTCCAGGCCTGCCGCCAGTCGTCATCGGTCAGGTCCAGAAATTTTGCGAACCGGCCCGCTCCGCCCGCGTTATTGATCAGGACGTCGACCGGACCGAGCGCCCGGTCGACCTGTTCGACGGCGGAGCGCACCTGATCCGGCTCGTTGACGTCGCACACAATCGGCAGGATCTCGCCGGCCCCGGATCGGCCTTGGCTGACCAGCTCCCCCAGGGCCGATTCACCCCTCGCACAGGCCGCCACGCGGGCGCCCTCCCCCGCAAAGGCGATGGCGATGGCCCGCCCGATCCCCTTGCTGGCGCCCGTCACGAGGACCACCTGGTCTTTCAACCCCAAATCCATTTCCCGTCCCGGATTCGCGATGTTCGACAGAGAATTTTTTTTGATCTTATCAAATATCGGTTGCAAAGAAAAGGTGCTTGCCTGTACAATGCCTCGCATGAACCCGATGCATTTCGCAAAGAGCGCCGGGGGCGCCTACCCCGCGCTTTTTTATATCGGACAATTCTATATACCGCTGCAAGGCGACACGCTCGGAGAAATCAAGGGCCGCTCGGGAAGTCCGGGACCTGAATTTCTGGCCTATCTCCGCGATCGCCTTTGCGCAAATCCCTACCTCAGACGCATGATGGACCAGGCCCTTCAGGAGGCGGGGGACCGGGAAGCACTGGCCCGCCGTCTCGTCACGGAGCTGCGGGACCTCTCTCCCCGCGGTTCCTGACAGGACCTCCAGTCCTGCTACCTTCTAAATAAGGGGTGCTGTGAATCTCCGGCCGATTCATGAAACGGCCGCCGGCCGTGATCGAAGGCGAGATCCAGTCCTAAAGCTTCATGCTGGTTTCGATCAGGGGCCTTGCCCCGTAACGGGTGAGGCCCCTTCTTTTATTCCCCCACTCTCAGCAGCAGGCCTTTCTGCTTGGCGACATGGAACGTGTAGTAAAAATACAAGACGGCGCCCCCCAGGTACAGTAAATTCAGAAAGAGCGACCAGGTCAGCAGCTGCACCGAGAAGCCCCCCGACTGAATCACCCCTCGCATCCCCTCGAACACGGGCGTAGCCGGGATGCACCACGCCACCTGCTGCAGCCACCCCGGCAGGACCGAGACCG
>CAYGBP010000170.1:887-3387 GCA_964348105.1 uncultured Nitrospirota bacterium | reverse complement strand
TGGTAAGGCGATTCCGATAATTGTTGTTACATGGATTCTGTCGTTGGTCACCACCTTGGCATTCACCTTCTTGGCCAGGGCGACGAGCTTGGAATCCACCTGTTTGATGTTCGGGAAATCCTCCTCCACGATCTTGACCGAGATTTCGTGCATGTTCTGAATTCGATGAAGGATGTCCAATCCCCTTCGGCCGCGCGCCCGCTTCAGGGAATCGGGGGAATCGGCGATGTGCTGAAGCTCCTGAAGGATAAACTGGGGTATGACGAAAACGCCTTCCAGGAATCCGGTTTCGCACAGATCCGCAATCCTGCCGTCGATGATAACACTGGTATCCAAAAGCTTCTTGTTGCTCTCGACGGCCGATTCCTGAACTTCCGCGGCGGGCCGTAACCCCAGGAATGATTCGCTCCCGTAGCGGGAACCGAAGATCAGGCCCAGGTATCCGAGGACGAACACCGTGGAGGTCTGCCAGACCAGCAGGTAGGCCGTGTCACCCAGGAAGAGAGGGGCCGTGACCAGGTTGACCAGGCCGGCCCGTATTGGTGAAAGGATCCCGTTTCGAAGACCTTTGGAAACATGAAAAATCCCGCGATACCCCCGCCCAGGATGATCGATCCACGCAGTAAGATTGCTCGCATGATCCCCTCCCCTCCATCGAATGAATGAATCCCTCAAATCCGCACCTCTGGCGCGAAATGAACACATCTTAGTGCATATCATATCAAATTTTTCAAGCAGGTCAAATTCTTAATTTTTTGGACGGTTTGCCCTTTATTCGGGGGTAATCGTGATAAACAGGGTCCGTCCCTGTCTTCTGACCAGCAGCAGGACGGACTCCCCGGCCTTCAAGTCCCCGACCACACGCTCGAACGCCTCGGCGGACGGCGTGGACATGCGGTTGATTTCAAGGATCACATCGCCCCGGCGTACGCCGGCCGCCTCGGCCCGACTTCCGGGATCCACTTCCGTCACCACGACCCCGCGCTCATTGCCCGACAGGCCGAAACGATTGGCCAGCTCCTCCGTTAGCTCATGGATCTGCAGCCCCGCAAGGCTCGTTTTGGACTGCTGCGGATCTTCGCGACCGGCCGCGGCCATCTCCTTGGGTTGCTCCCCGATCGTGACGCTCAGGCGCTTTTCCTTCTTATCCCGAATGACCGACATTTCGATCTTCTTCCCGATTGGAATCTGGGCAACGACGTTCTTTAACTGCGTCGCGCTTTCCACGGGGCTGCCGTCGATTTTGAGAATCACATCCCCGCGCTGCACGCCTGCGCGTTGGGCCGGACTTCCTTCCATCACGTCGCTGACCAGGGCCCCCCGCGCCTCCTTCAAGCCAAACTGCTTGGCCAAGTCCGCGTTAATCTCCTGGATCGTGACGCCCAGCCAGCCCCTCACCACCTTGCCCTCGGTTTGAAGGCTCTGCATGACGGTCCTCGCCATGTTGCTCGGCACCGCGAACCCGATGCCCATGTACCCGCCGCTCCTGGAAAAGATTGCCGTATTGATTCCGATCAGCTCTCCCCGGACGTTGACCAGCGCACCGCCGGAATTCCCCGGGTTGATGGCGGCATCCGTCTGGATGAAATCCTCGTAATCGGCGATGCCGACATTGGCCCTTCCCACCGCGCTGATGATCCCCATCGTAACGGTCTGGTTCAGGCCGAACGGGTTGCCGACGGCCAGCACGAGCTCCCCCACCTGAAGGGTGGAGGAATCCGCCCAGGGCAGATGCGGCAGGTTCGATGCCTTGATTTTGATGACGGCCAGATCGGTCTTCGGATCCGTTCCCACGATTTTCCCCTTGAACTCCCGACGGTCACTGAGCAGGACCTTGATCTCGTCCGCCTTTGCAACGACATGATTATTCGTCATGATATATCCTTCCGGGTCGAGGATGACACCCGATCCCAGACTCTGCTCGCGCCGCTCGCGCGGCACATCGAACTGGCGGAAAAATTCATCGCCGAAAAACCGCCGGAAAAAGGGGTCCTCGAAGAAGGGGGTCAACGGGGCGCCTTGCGGGCCTTTGACCACCCGCGAGGTGGAAATGTTTACGACGGCGGGCGTGACCCGCTTGGACACTTCCACCAAGACCTGCCCTCCGCCCGGAAGCATCGGCCCGGGCGTGATGGGTTCCATTTGGGGCGCCGGCGGGGCCGGATCGGTCGCCCGGATGGGTGGCGTCCATTCGAGGTCGGATGCCACCATCAAGCCGATCAGGATGCCGACGCTGACGAGGATCGCCCCAATCAAGAGGCTGGCGATCCCAAACCGGACGGGGTGGTGTTTCGCTCCCATTCACTTTCCTCCATGATGACAGCCCAAAATCAGCCTTGCATTATACCTCGAATCTCAAGAACTTGTAAAGATTCTTGGGACCCCAGTGCCCTTCTCGAATCAAGGGCAACGCCCCGCAGGGCGAGGCTTGGTCAAGGGGGGCGGCGTCACGCGCCGGAAGACCAATCTGCTGGAAGGCCGATGCGGCGGACCGCTTGAC
>CAYGBP010000170.1:0-877 GCA_964348105.1 uncultured Nitrospirota bacterium | reverse complement strand
AAGCTCGGATGCCGACCGGCTTTCTGACACCATTGCGTCTAATCTGCCCATCGCCGTCGAGGATAAACAGTCCTTGCTGGAGATCGCCGACCCCGCCAAGCGCATGACGAAGTTCGAGTACGTGACCGCCCCACAGATGCGGGAATGGGAGGAGGAGATTCCGGTTATTATCGAGCGGGGCGCGGGAAGCTATCTGATCGACATCCACGGGAATCGTTACCTGGATGGCGTTTCCTCCCTCTGGGTGAACCTGCATGGTCATCGAAAGCGAGAGATTGACCGGGCCGTGAGAGCACAGCTCAACCGGATCGCCCACAGCACCCTGCTGGGCCTATCGAATCCGCCGGCCATCGACCTGGCCCGGCGTCTGGTCGAAATTGCCCCCAAGGGCCTGGCAAAGGTCTTCTACTCCGACGACGGATCGACCGCGGTGGAGGTTGCGCTTAAACTATCGCTTCAATATTGGCAGCTTAAGGGATTGAATAATAAGAAAGAGTTTATTTCATTCCAGAACGCCTATCACGGGGATACCCTCGGCTCGGTGGGGGTCGGCGGAATTCAGATTTTTCACGAGCGATTCGGCCAAGGGATCCTGCCCTGCCATCGGGTCCGCTACCCGTATTGTTACCGGTGTCATCTCGCGCTGACCCATCCGGAATGCCAGATGGCCTGCCTTGCCGAGGTGGAGGAGGTCCTCGCCCGTCGCCATTCCAGCGTGGCGGCCCTCATCATCGAGCCGATGGTTCAGGCGGCCGCGGGGATGGTGGTCGCCCCCCCGGGGTACCTTTCGAAAATCCGCGCGTTGTGTTCCCGGTTTGACGTGCTGATGATCGCGGATGAAGTCGCAACAGGGTTCGGACGAACCGGTCGAATGTTC
>CAYGBP010000169.1:3009-3433 GCA_964348105.1 uncultured Nitrospirota bacterium | reverse complement strand
TATGTGGAGCTTGGAAACGTCATTCCCCGAAAGGCTGGGCGATCCTATCAGTTCTTTGCGTTGCCCGCTTTGTCAGCGGGCACGGTCTGGATCCGGGTTCGGGACACGGGACCCGTCGGCGATGATGTCGATCTGGATCAATTATTTGTCGATCATCTCTACCTTCTCGTGGAGGGAAATCCGCCGGGGTGAGCCGGCGGGGAACAGACAATGTCGAATCTTGATGGAATGCGTGGGGCGCGTTCAGAAACCCGGGAATTGATCCGGATTGACACAAAAAAGGCAAAAATGATAGAAAGTAGTTTTAGGAAGGTGATGGACGCAGGTGCCCGTATTCCCATGAATTGCGTAAGGAAAATAGGCGTTCAACAAGTGTTTGGCCGGCGGGGCCTCAGGATCGCGGTCGGCGGCTGACTTGTCGCTG
>CAYGBP010000169.1:1990-2999 GCA_964348105.1 uncultured Nitrospirota bacterium | reverse complement strand
GGCTCCCTTGTTCTCTGGCTGCTTTCGGTACCCCCTGAAGCCCGGGCCGGTTCCTTGGTGAAGGACGGCCGCATCGATCTGGAGGGGCTCAGGCAGGTGACCCAGATCATGACGGTTCGGCACGGAGAAGAGTATACCGAGCGGTTCTTGACCGCCCTGGCCGGAACCCGCCAGCGGGGTCGCGAGGTATTTCGGGTCATGCCGAACTGCTATATCAATCAAAGGCTGATGCATTTCTCCGGACTACCGCTTTCCGTCACCTTTCGTCCGCTCGAGACCAATACATGCCAGTTCTGCCATCAGCCGTCGATCGACAACCTGGTGGATGATTCGATTCGGCAGAAGACCTGGCCCCAGACCACCAAGGACATCAATCCCTGGATGAATGTATTCGATCCGGGATGGCTGGACTTGCTCGTCCCGCCGGCGTCGATTCCGACGAAGATTTCGGATTATATTCTGGTGGATAACCTTCGGGATGCATTGGCTCAGAGCGGGCTCGATCTGAGCGACGCGCGAGCCGATTTTCGCACGATTCGGGAGGGCAATGGCAAGGGACCGTATAAATACTTTCCCGATCTGAATCCCGCTACGCTGGACTCTGAATCGGGATGGGCCAACAATGGCTGGCGCGCCTATAAGTGGAAGCCGTTGCCGTTTTCATTTCCGTCAGCCCTCGGCGGCTGGAAGCAGATTTTTGTCCGGTTGCCGCTGAAATTTCGTCTCGATGGCGAGGGGCGCGTGAATCAGCAGATCTATGCGGAAAACCTCAATCGTGTCGAAAAGGCCATTAAGGGGGAGTCGACGCCTCCGTCCTATGCCGGTGCAGCCGCGGATGAGAAAATCAAGCCGTATCGGGTTCCGCAGGGAACAGAGTTTATCTTGGCCATCCATTACCTCGATCCGATCGCTGGCAAGGCCCGGCGTATTCAGGATTACCGCTATATGGTCAAATCCGTCGGAGATGCGGACATCGTCGTTGACCTTTCGGAAGCGCCGAAAGACGGAA
>CAYGBP010000169.1:1285-1980 GCA_964348105.1 uncultured Nitrospirota bacterium | reverse complement strand
CGGTGCTCGTGGTGAGGGAAGACCTGTTGCCGGCACTGGAGCATCTGGCCGGCGGCCCCGAAAATCCCTTTGGAATCATTTATGCCCACGCCGGCTGGGATTTACTGACTTTCCTGGAGCAGGATACCGAGACCGGCCGCCTTCGGCCGTCCATCTGGGAAGAGAACCAGTTCTGCATCGGCTGCCACGGCCGGAGCGTGGGCGTGATGCGGGACGGTGTGTGGAGCCTGCAGCGAAAGCTCCCCGGCGATGAGGGATGGCGGATTCAGGATTTCGCACAGATCAAGGATTACCTTAACCCGCAGACTGGAAAGGGCGATTTTTTTGAATGGATCACCGAAGGCAACCTGAGCAGTCTGGCCCTCTTTCCCTACGTCGACGAGGACCACCTGGACTTGAGAGGTGGTTTACCGCTAGGGGGATACGATCATGCCTTGCTGATCTACCGAAAGTATTATCAGATCGTCAAAACCCAGTCGCATCTGCTGGGCCGCTTCCCGTCGGCCACCACGGTTCCTCCTGTCGTTTTCGAGAAGGTGGTGAACCGGCCGGAAAATCCGCTGCGGGGCGCTCAGGAGAGCTACGTGGTGATCAAGCGGGTGAGCGACCTGGACTTTAGCCAATGGCAGACGGCCGAGGGGTCGGAGCGCGTCGCTCGAAGGGTTCCAGGCAATGGAGCAAGCCCTTCCTGATTG
>CAYGBP010000169.1:466-1275 GCA_964348105.1 uncultured Nitrospirota bacterium | reverse complement strand
AGACGGCCGAGGGATCGGAGCGCGTCGCTCGAAGCAACCTAGACAAGGTATTAAACAGAATGAAGAAGGTCATTCAGGGCAAATATACGGCCTACCGCAAGGAAGAGTTGATTGAACGTCTCGAAGAAGCAAAACGCGGGTTGCGACCCTCCCTACAATCACTGGGAAAGAGTAAACTCCAGCCCTAGGTGTTGCAGGAAGCCCTCTCGGATTGTCGGATGGATGGGGATGGGTTTGCTTTTTTTTGCGGCGGTTGCCTTCGGGATGGCTCCTCAAATCCTGCAGGTTTCCTTTACGACCCTTTGCGAGAACTTTCAACCCCGCATCAGCGGAGACGGACACTGGCTGGTTTTTGTGTCGGATTGTGAAATCATCCCAGGATCGAACCCGGATCAGAATTATGAGATATTCCTCTATGAAGCCCAGTCGCGCAAGTTTCATCAGATTACCCCGACGCTCGGCAATGCCGGAAACGGTCAGCCCGTCATCAACCGGACGGGGGCAATGGTTGCTTTCATTTCGTCTGCTGACCTGCTGCCCGGGAAGAATGCGGACCGAAATCCCGAGATTTTCCTCTACGACCGCGGTAAACAAACGCTGACCCAGGTGACCCGTACGGCGCCCCCGGCTCAAAGCAGCAGTCCCGCCGTAAGCGAGGATGGGCGCAAACTTGTTTTTCTCTCATCGGCGGATCTGGTCCGGAGCCAGAATCCGGACGGAGAAACCCAGGCGTTCCTTTTTGAACCCGAACGAAGGAAATTTACCCAATTGACCCGGATGTTGCCCAAGCGACACGCATCGAAAGGCAC
>CAYGBP010000169.1:0-456 GCA_964348105.1 uncultured Nitrospirota bacterium | reverse complement strand
CGTGCCGAGCTCGCTCGCGTCCAGCACGCGGTGGATCGTGTCGATCTCGACCACGGTGGGACCTCTCGGCCACTGCCTGGGACCAGTGGCATTTCGATCAGTGCGGACGGGTCGAAGGTGGTTTTTGTCTCCTCGGCCGATCTGGTTGATGGAAAAAATCCCCGAGGCGTCCCGCAGATCTTTCTGTATGATCTCAATCGGCAGGCATTGCGCCAGTTGACGCCCACGCACGGCGTTGCGGCGGGGTACCATGTGCATGGGCAGCCGGCGATCAATCAGGATGGCTCAAGGATTGCGTTCGTCGCCACCATCGAATCCGTGCCCGGGCCGAACCTCGGCGCACAGCAGGCGATTTTGCTTTTCGATGCCCAGCAGGAGGATTGGCGCGCGGCGGTGATGGCCAAGAGCTGTACCCTTCACCCGCCATCCCTGAGCGCGGACGGTCAGCGTATCGCG
>CAYGBP010000168.1:572-3437 GCA_964348105.1 uncultured Nitrospirota bacterium | reverse complement strand
GTCGACGATCATCAGATATTCCTGGAAGGCCTCGTCCGCCTGATTGACGAGCAATCATTCATGAAAATCGTGGGCTCGGCGCGGGACGGCAGAAGCGCGATCCAGCAGATCCAGAATCTAAAGCCCGATATCGCCATATTCGACATCTCCATGCCCAACCTGAACGGGATCGAAGCCACGCGCTTGATTAAGAAAACGGCCCCAGAGACCAGCGTGATCATCTTGAGCATGCATGAAAACGAAGAGTTTATCGTGGGGGCCCTGGAAGCCGGCGCATCGGGATTTTTGGTGAAGGACTCCAGCGCGGACGAGCTTTTCCTGGCGATCCAGGAGTGCTACCGGGGGAATTCCTACCTGAGTCCCTCCGTTTCGAGAAAGCTGATCAAGGACTACCTGGAGACCAAGAAAAAGCAGGGGACAGTTCCCGAAATTCATCTTACCGGAAAGGAGCGCGAAGTCCTCCAGATGCTGGCCGAGGGCCGCTCCAATCAGGAAATCGGGGCGGGGCTCAACATCAGTCCCAGGACGGTGGAGACGCACCGGAAAAGTATCATGACGAAGCTGGGCTTTCACGGCATCGTCGACCTGGTCAAATACGCCATCCAGAAGGGCATCATCAAGTCCTGACGGAACGCTCACCTCTTACAAATCCGCTGGCCCCCGGATCTTATTGAAACCTTCGGCAGATCAAGCTTGACGCAGGGTTTTTCCTTATGCTATAAATAGACTGACCGGTCTACTTATTCTCTGGATCCTGGACGATGCCGAGGAAGTTGGGGGAAAAAGGAGAAAGGACCCGGAGCCGGATTATCGAAACGGCCAAGTCCCTGTTTCATTTGAAGGGATTTACCAATACCAGCATGGATGAGATCGTCAAGGAATCGGGCGTCACCAAGGGCAATCTGTATTATTATTTTGCCAGCAAGGAGGAGTTGGGCAGCGCGGTTGTGGATTGTCTGATCACGGACCTTCTCTCCACGGGCATTCGCTCGGGAGGAAGACAGGATCCCGTGATCCAGTTGATCCAAATGTTCGAGCAAGCTGAGGAAGACCTTGAGAATATGGATTGTAAGGGCGGGTGTTTATTCGGGAACCTAGCCCTTGAGGTATCGGATGTCCATGACGGCCTGCGGCAGAAGCTTCAAGAAGCGCTGCACCGGTGGGAGTATCAGGTCGAAAGGCTGCTGGAAGGGGGAAAGGCGACGGGGATCTTGAAAAAGGACCTTCATTCGGGCTCGACGGCGCATTTTATCATTGCCGCTTTCGAAGGTGGAATTCTGCTGACCAAGGTCAAGAAGGATGTGAGCATTTTCCGCCACTGCACGAGCATGATGCGGGAGGTTCTTGACGGTCTAAGGGTGTGATTTTATTTTGAGAGAAAATAGACTGGGTAGTCGGTCTAATTAAGTAACCGATCGGCGCCCAAGGCCGGATTCAACAAAGATGAAGGAGGGTTGAGCATGAAATGTCCCAAGTGCAAGAATCTGATGGTGTCCGAGAAGTTCGCGGACTATGCCCACAGCGGAGAGATCACTTTCTGGGGGTGGCGCTGTCTTTCCTGCGGCCTGATTCTGGATCGGACGATCCTTGCCCACAAAGAGCGCGCCAGCGCCGCGAAGGCAACCAGAGCTTCCCGGCGGCTGCTGGGGGTTCGTTAAAAAGCCACTGCGGCCGAAGGGCCCGATCGCGCTACTGATCTGATCCGGCAGGAGGGGCTCCGAGTGCCGTTATACTGCAGGTGCCCCTTCTCCCCGTTGACTCCGGCGCACTCCCCCGGGAGTTGACGGAACCTTCTTCGACCGATATCCCTAATTCCCAAAGAAATTCACTTCGTTAGCTGAAGCCATCTTTTTGAGCGCGCGTCGGATCTGGTGGACGAAAACCAATCCAATATCGGGGAATACCAGCTTCTGGAGAAGATCGGCCAGGGAAGCATGGCGGCGGTCTACAAGGCGATTCAGCCCTCCCTGAACCACCCCGTCGCGATCAAGGTGCTTTAAAAAAAAAATGCTGGAAACCCCGGAAATGGTGGATCGTTTTCAGCAGGAATCCTTGATCATCGCGAAGCTGTCACATCCCCACATGATTCACGTGATTGACCGGGGCATCACGGAGGGTAAGCCCTACTTCGTGATGGAGTTCGTGGAAGCCCGCAATCTGGCCCATGCGATGAAGGAAGACGGCTTCATGAGGGATCTGAACCGCAGGCTCGATGTCATGATCCAGGTTTGCAAGGCGCTATCCTACGCCCACAAGAACGGCGTCATCCACACGGACATCAAGCCAGCCAACATTCTCATGATGGGGAAGGAAACGCCCGAGTCTCCGACTTCGGTATCTCGGTCCTGTTCGTAGACGGGGAGAGGCGTCAGGCAGCTATCGGGCAGGCGGTTCATTCTGGGAACGCCGGCCTATATTTCGCCGGAGCAGCGGGACCCCGGCCGCGCGGTCACGGCCGTCAGCGCCTTGTTTTTTCAGGGGGTGGTGATGGTTGAGCTTTTTGCGGGTGAAAAGCCGAAGGAGGATCCTCTTCCGCCTTCACAGGTTAACCCTAAGCTTCCGGTCACGAGTTGCCTGTCCCATGATCCGTTGGACCGTCCCGATTCAGCCGACCGGGTCAAGGACCAGTTGCTTGAAATGCTTCAAGGCGCGCATATCGGCGAGACCCAGCGGGTCCGGGCCGTCGGAGGGATGGCGAGCCTTGCGGATCGATTCTCCCTGCTGGACATCGTCAAGGAGACCCCGTTCGGAATGGTCTATCTCTTCCAGGACAGGAAGGATAAACAACTGCTCGTGATCAAAAGGAAAATCCAGAGCAAGGAGGGTTTGCTGGAGGCCCGGATGCTCAGCACCTTAAAGCATGAT
>CAYGBP010000168.1:0-502 GCA_964348105.1 uncultured Nitrospirota bacterium | reverse complement strand
GACGCAGACTCCTATATCATGGTCCTGGAATACCTGAGCGGGGGAAACCTCAAGGACCGAATGGTCCGGCGGCATGACCTCGAAGAGGCCCTCGAGATCATGCGCGGGGTCTGCAATGGACTGTCTTTCGCGCATAAGAACCGGATGATTCACGGGAATCTCCGGCCGAGCAACGTCCTTTTCTCCACTGAGGGCGTGGTCAAGGTGGCTGATTTCGGTCTGGAGGAGCGCTACGCATCGGGGGGCGGGGAGGCCAACTGGTACGGGATTCCCGGAGAGCCGAAATCGATTCAAGCCGACATCTTCGCTGCCGGAGCGATCTTCCATGAGCTGCTCTTCGGAACCCGCCCGGTCTGGCACGGCGACTGCCTCACCCCACCGCCCGGTTATTCCGACCTTCCGGGTGATCTCCAGCAGCTAATCTCAGGTTGCATTTCACGCTCCCTTCCTGATCGATTCCGAAGACGGCGGCCACGTTTGGGCCGCCCGATTCGACCGCGAT
>CAYGBP010000167.1:1824-3462 GCA_964348105.1 uncultured Nitrospirota bacterium | reverse complement strand
CGGCCGATGGCTGGCGCAGGAGGTCAAGGCGGGTGGGGGAGGTCAGGAAGGCTTGGTCGTGGAGCAGGATCGACCCACCATTCAGAAAACCCGCGTGGTGGCCCACAGCCAGCAGGTGGTCCGGTTCGATCGCGAAAGACGGGAATTGGTCTCGGAGGCATCGGCCGACAAAATCCTAAAGTTCGCCCTGGCACAGTTGGACGGGGCCAGAGGCGGATGCCAGTGCGTTATTCTATCCGACTACGCGAAGGGCGTTCTGACGCCGTCATTGACGCGAGAAGTGATCGAAAGGGCACGCCGCAAGCAGATTCCGATCATCGCCGATCCCAAGGTCAGGAACATGGACCTGTTTCGCGAGGTCAGCCTGATTACGCCGAATCACCTGGAGGCGGAGCAGGCATCGGGGGTGGAGATCACGGATGAGGAGTCCCTGATCGAGGCGGGCCGGCGATTGATCCGAAGGCTGAACAGTGATGCCGTGCTCATTACGCGGGGGGAGAAGGGCATGAGCCTTTTCGAGCGAAACGGCGCGCATTCTCATATTCCCACGAGGGCCAAACAGGTTTTCGATGTGACGGGTGCGGGTGATACCGTTGTCGCCACGCTGTCCCTGGCGATTGCCAGCGGGGCCACGATGGCGGAGGCCGCGGATCTGGCAAACCATGCCGCCGGCGTGGTGGTGGGAATCGTCGGCACAGCCACGGCCAGCCGGGACAGCCTGCGGGCCACTCTAACGGAGCGCTGATGCCCAACCTGGAAAAGGCGGCCGTGATCATCCCGGCCCGGTACGATTCCACCCGTCTTCCCGCCAAACCGCTGGCCGACTTGTGCGGCAAGCCGATGGTACAGCGCGTATACGAGCAAGCCGCAAAGGCCGCCCGGGCGGCCCGTGTTCTCGTGGCCACGGACGACCCGCGTATTTTTGAAGCAGTCCGCGCCTTCGGCGGAAAGGCCGTGATGACCTCCCGCTCGCATACCTCCGGCACCGACCGGGTCTTCGAGGCCTCGCGCGAAACGCCTGAGAAATTGATCGTCAACCTGCAGGGGGACCTCCCGCTGCTGGCCCCGGAAATGCTGGATGAGCTGATCGGAGGGTTTTCCGCGCAGAGGTGGCATGAAAGAAGCGGGGAGGTAGCCGCAAGGGCCCCGATGGGAACGCTGATCAAGGAAATCACTCAACCCGATGAGCTGTACAATCCCAACATCGTCAAGGTGGTGCCGGATGAGCGCGGCTGTGCGCTCTATTTTTCAAGGTCCGTTATTCCCTACGTGCGAAACGTCAAGATGCAGGGGCGTTACTTCAAGCACTATGGAGTCTATATCTTCACGAAGGAGTTTTTGAAGAAATTCACCGAGCTTCCCCCCAGCCCGCTCGAGCGTATGGAGCAGCTGGAGCAGCTCAGGGCGTTGTCCCACGGATACGCGATCCGGGTGATCGAAACAAAGCAGGAGTCGGTGGAGGTGGATACCCCCGAGGATTTGAAAAGAGCGGAGGGCATGCTTGATATTTAGTCTTAGAAATTGATCGGCAAAGGAAAAGAGGAATGGCAAAATATATATTTGTGACGGGCGGAGTTTTATCATCTCTCGGAAAGGGCATTGCAGCCGCGGCAATAGGGGCGCTTCTTGAAGCAAGAG
>CAYGBP010000167.1:1166-1814 GCA_964348105.1 uncultured Nitrospirota bacterium | reverse complement strand
GGGGGAGTGTGAATCCACCTATCTTAATTTCGGGGGGGGCGGCCCGGGGGGCCTCCCGCCGGGGGAGGTGCGCGGCATGACGAAATACATCTTCGTCACGGGAGGCGTGGTCTCCTCGCTGGGCAAAGGGCTGGCCTCGGCCTCGATCGGTAACCTGTTGGAAAGCAGGGGGCTGTCGATCGCTTTTCTCAAGTTGGATCCTTATATCAACATCGATCCGGGGACGATGAATCCCTATCAGCACGGGGAGGTATTCGTGACCGAGGACGGCGCCGAGACGGATCTGGATCTCGGGCATTACGAGCGGTACACGACGATCACGACTTCGAAGGACAGCAACTACACAACCGGAAAGATCTACTACAACATCATCATGAAGGAACGCCGGGGAGATTATCTGGGAGGGACGGTCCAGGTGGTCCCCCACGTAACGGATGAGATCCGACGCTGCATTCGCAGCCAGGGGGACGGGGTGGACGTGGTCATCACCGAGATCGGCGGAACGGTGGGCGATATCGAGAGCCTGCCGTTTCTGGAAGCCATTCGTCAGTTTCCGTTTGAAGTGGGTCGGGAGAACGTCATCTACATCCATTTGACGTTGGTTCCCTACATCAGCGCGGCCGATGAATTGAAGACCAAGCCGACCCA
>CAYGBP010000167.1:747-1111 GCA_964348105.1 uncultured Nitrospirota bacterium | reverse complement strand
GAAAAAGATCGCCCTTTTTTGCAACCTGGACACCCCCGCGGTCATTACGGCCAAGGACGTGGAGACGATCTACGAAGTCCCTCTGGTGTTTCACCAGGAGGGACTGGATCAAATCATCGTGAAGCAGCTCGGCCTGAAGGCCGGCGAACCCGACCTGAGCTCCTGGGAAGCCCTGGTTCGCCGGATGAAAAACCCCAAGCACACGGTCGACATCGGTCTGGTCGGCAAATACGTCGAACTGAAGGACTCGTATAAGAGTCTGGTGGAGGCCCTTCACCACGGCGGGAAGGGCATCGGCGAAGCGCTCGAGCGCCTCGATGAGAGCCGGCGCATTGATCTGCGACACACTCAATCCTTCGGATTC
>CAYGBP010000167.1:0-737 GCA_964348105.1 uncultured Nitrospirota bacterium | reverse complement strand
GGAAAGCTCAGGGCGATTCAAATCGCCCGGGAAGGTCGCATTCCGTTCCTGGGCATCTGCCTGGGGATGCAGTGCGCCGTGATCGAGTACGCCCGCAACGTGCTCGGCTTGAAGAAGGCCAACAGCGCCGAAGTCTCTCCGGATACGCCGGACCCCGTGATCGACCTGCTTCCCGACCAGAAGGGCGTGGAGGATAAGGGAGGCACCATGCGGCGGGGTGCTTACCCCTGCCGGATCCAGAAGGACAGCCGGGCCTACGAAGCCTATCAGCAGCTTGAGATCAGGGAGCGTCACCGGCATCGTTTCGAATTCAATAATGACTACCGGGACAATCTTGAAAAGGCCGGGATGCTGCTGAGCGGGGTCTCGCCGGACGGGCGTCTGGTGGAGATCATCGAGTTGCCGAAGCATCCCTGGTTCGTCGGCCCGCAGTTTCATCCGGAATTCCGATCACGCCTGCGAAACCCTCATCCGTTGTTTCGGGATTACATCAAGGCGGCGCTTCAGAAGAGGGCGCGATGAAGAAGGCCATCACCATCGGTTCCACGCAGCTTGGGGGAGGGAACACCTTTTTCCTCATCGCCGGCCCTTGCGCCATCGAAAGCGAGGATCTGGTCCTCAAGACGGCGGACAAGCTGAAGGCCATCACCGCCGAGCTCGGGATCCCGTATGTTTTCAAGGCATCCTACGACAAGGCCAACCGGACATCCATCCATTCCTTTCGCGGACCGGGCCTG
>CAYGBP010000166.1:1844-3477 GCA_964348105.1 uncultured Nitrospirota bacterium | reverse complement strand
CATCGCATCGGCCTGACGCTTCACAAGCTGGAGGCCGTTCTGAACGGCGAGTTGGACGACCTGATCAAGGCACTGACCGCTCATGCGCAGATGGATCAGCTGAAAAAGGCCGCCATGGGGTAACCGCCGCCATCAAGAATACCTCGCCCATAACCTTTTCGCACCTGATCAAGGAAGGGCAAGAGCGCCTGTCGGCCGCCGGGCTGCTGCAGCCCCGGCTGGAAACGGAGCAGATCATCTGCCACGCAGCCGGAATCACCCGGTTGGATCTTTACCGCGAACCCCATCGGGCGATCGACCCCGAGGCCTGCGAAAAGGTCAGAGAGCTGTTTCAAAAGAGGGAGCGGCACGTTCCCCTGCAGTACCTCACGGGCCTTCAGGAATTCTGGGGTTTGGAATTCGAGGTGAACCCCGGCGTTCTCATCCCGCGGCCGGAGAGCGAGCATCTGGTTGAAGAGGCCAACCGGTTTCTTCGGGAGGGAGGCCGCGCCGCGACAACCTGGGTCCTCGATGTGGGAACCGGAAGCGGCTGCCTGGCCGTGGCGGTCGCGAAATCCAATCCCGACATCAAGGTCCTGGCCATCGACAGGTCCAGAAAGGCCCTGCAGATCGCAAGGCGCAACGCCCGGCGGCACGGGGTGGAAGAGCAAATCGACTTCGTCGAAGGGGACCTGCTCGAATCGGTGGGCCGCGCCCCGGCCTTGATTATCACCAATCCGCCCTATGTGCCCTCCGGGGAGCTTAATTCCCTGCCCGTTGAGGTGAAGGACCACGAGCCGCGGGCGGCATTGAACGGCGGAGAGGACGGCCTGGAGGTCTGCCGGCGCATACTGCGGCAATCCACGTCTGTGTCGGCTCTTGGGAGCCGGCTGATCATGGAGATCGGATGGAATCAGGCCGCGGCTTTAAAAGATTGGCTGCAGCAAGAAAAGCTGCCTTGGGTTATTGTTTTCAAGAAGGATCTCGCGGGCAGGGACCGGATCGCGGTCCTGACCCGGAAAGCTCCGGATTGATCAATGGATAAGATCGTCATCACGGGAGGTCAACGATTAAACGGAGAAATCCGGATCAGCGGCGCGAAGAATTCGGCGCTGCCGATCCTGGCCTCCACGCTCCTGGGAAAGGGAGATCATCTTCTCACCAATATTCCGGACCTGCAGGACGTCAAGACCATCATTCGGCTGCTCCAAGGCCTGGGCGTCACCGTCCGTCAAGAGGATTCGGGCCTGGTGGTGAATGCCGGTGCCATCGCGGTCGACGAAGCACCCTACGGGCTGGTGAAGACCATGCGGGCCTCGATTTTGGTTCTGGGGCCCCTTGTGGCCCGTTTGGGGGCCGCGCGGGTCTCCCTCCCGGGTGGCTGCGCCATCGGGGCGCGTCCGATCAATCTTCACCTCATGGGTCTCGAGAAGATGGGCTGTCAGGTCGACATCCGCCACGGCTACGTGGATGCGCGCCTGAAGGGATCCACGGGCAAAGGCCCGGCCCGGCTCAAGGGAGCACGGGTTTACCTCGACATGCCAACCGTCACCGGGACCGAAAATCTCCTGATGGCCGCCACGCTGGCGGAGGGGACCACCGTCATCGAAAACGCGGCTCGGGAGCCGGAGATCGCGGACCTGTCGAGTGTCCT
>CAYGBP010000166.1:703-1807 GCA_964348105.1 uncultured Nitrospirota bacterium | reverse complement strand
AGGATCCACGGTGAAGGAACGGACATCATCACGGTCGAGGGCGTGCCGGAGCTGCGGCCGACTCGATACCGCGTCATGCCCGATCGGATCGAGGCAGGAACCTATCTGCTCGCAGGAGCCATCACTGGTGGCGATTTATTCATCCGGGACTGCGTCCCCGACCATCTCGAAGCGGTCATCTTCAAAATGAAAGAGGCCGGGGTCACGGTGGTCCAGGAACGGGAGGGGCTGCGGGTCAAAGGGGTGGAGCGTCCCGAATCGGTCGATGTAAAGACCCTCCCCTATCCCGGGTTTCCCACCGATATGCAGGCGCAGATCATGGCCTGGATGGCGAACGGGAAAGGCAGATCGGTCGTGACCGAAACCGTTTTCGAGGGCCGGTTCACGCATGTCGGCGAACTGCGGCGGATGGGCGCGCAGATCAATATTCAGGGACCGAACGCCATCATCCAGGGCGTTCCCCGCCTCGAAGGGGCCCCCGTCATGGCCTCCGACCTGAGGGCCAGCGCCTGTCTCATCCTGGCGGGGCTGGCCGCCGAGGGGGAAACCCACGTCAATCGGATCTATCATCTCGACCGGGGATACGAACGGATCGAGTCCAAGCTGCAGAACGTCGGGGCCAAGATTCTCCGGACGAAGGGCGAGCTATGAAGGAGCCGATCATCATCGCGTTGTCCAAGGGACGCCTCCTGGGTCCGTCGACCCGTCTGCTGGGCCGGATCGGGATCCACAGCCCCGATCTGACCAAGGATACCCGCAAGCTTTTTTTCAAGGCGACGCGCGATAACTATCACTTCATGATCATCAGGGCCACGGATGTCCCGACCTATGTGGAGTACGGCGCCGCCGACATCGGGTTTGCCGGCAAGGATATCCTGATGGAACAGGGAAAGGATGTTTACGAGCCGCTCGACCTCAAATTCGGGGAATGCCGGATCGTCCTGGCCGAGCCTTTGCGGGGTTCGGGCCGCAGGGCGGCGGGTTGGTCCCGGATGAGGATCGCCACGAAATATCCCGCGATCACGGAGCGGTACTTTAATCAAAAGGGCATCCCGATCGAGATGATCAAACTCTACGGATCCATCGAGATGGCCCCGGGCGTGG
>CAYGBP010000166.1:0-693 GCA_964348105.1 uncultured Nitrospirota bacterium | reverse complement strand
AGAAGGTGGTGGACCTGATCGCCACCGGGAAGACGCTGGAGGCCAACCATCTGAAGGTGGTGGAGGAAATCGCCCGGTCCACGGCCCGATTGATTGTCAACCGTGCCAGTTTGAAGTTAAAATACAAAAGAATCCGCGAATTCATCGAGAAGTGCCGCAAGGCCGTTGGAGAATTGAATGAAAATCATTAAGACCGTATCCGGAAATTTCCAGCGACAGCTCCGGAAGCTGACCGGCCGCCTGGCCCTGGAAGACCCGAAGCTCGAGAAAACGGTTCAGGCCATCCTGCGGGATGTCCTCAAGCGCGGAGACCGGGCCGTGACCGCTTACACCCAGAAGTTCGACCGGGTCTCCCTGACCCCGGCGAAGTTCAAGGTGCAGTCGGCCCAGATCGAAGAGGCTTACCGGGCCGCCGATCCCGGCGTCGTCGAGAGCCTGCAGGTGGCGGCGGGCCGTATTGAGGCTTATCATAAGCGCCAGAAAGCCGCCGGTTGGTCGTTCGAGGACCAGGGGGGGGCCACACTCGGCCAGATCGTCCATCCGTTGGAGCGGGTCGGCATCTATGTTCCCGGCGGGAAGGCGGCCTACCCCTCCTCCGTGCTGATGAATGCGATACCGGCCCGGGTGGCGGAGGTGGGAGAAATCATCATGTGCTCGCCCGCGCCCGGAGGAGAATTCAACCCCTACGTGCTG
>CAYGBP010000165.1:0-3490 GCA_964348105.1 uncultured Nitrospirota bacterium | reverse complement strand
TTTCCCGGGAGGGCCTCCAGCGGCGCCTCGCTGACCCGCTCGTCCGACCCGCCCAGGTTCTCGCAGACGAAGGCCCGGTAGCCGCGTACCCCGGCGTCAACGAGGGCGCGGGCGATCTCGGAGGGCGTGTTGCGATCATCCGTGAAGATGCCCACCTTGGGGCTGTCGCGGACGGTCTCGATGATCCCCTCGATCGGCCGGGCATGCACGCTGACCAGAACGGCGTCGTCCCAGCTCTCCTTCACCCGCGCGAAGGCGAGCTGCATGGCGCTCACGGCCGGATGGATCTCGACCGCCGCCTTGCCCAGCTTCTTGACCAGGAAGCGGGCCACGCCGTAGAAGTTCGGATCGCCCGATGCCAACACCACCATCTTTTTCGACCCGAGGTGGCGCTTCATCAGGTCGGCGATCTCCTTGAGGTTGGACTTGATCGCCACGCGCTCCCCGGCGAACTCCGGGAAGAAGGCCAGGTGCCGCTCGCCCCCGAACAGCAGGTCTGCCCCCGCGATCCGCTCCAGGATGGGCCGGCCCAGGCCCTGCGGCCCGTCGTCCCCCAGCCCCACGATGAAGATGCGGTCCGTCATCTCACCCCCCCTCACTATGCCTTCCGATGACCTGCCCCTTGAAATCGGTCATGACGGCCTCGACCGTCATGGGTTTTTTGAGATAATTCCGGCACTGCGCACAGATCTTTTGGCAGAGGGCGTCGAACACGCCTTCGACCTTCTCCTCCATCACCAGCTCCATGAAATGCCGGGCCGTGGTGGCCTCGCGCAGCCGCTTTTCCGCCTCGGGGCCGGCCCCGCAGGCCGCCGCCGTATCGGCCAGGAACCCGATGTCCACGTCCGAGCCGGCCGCGTGCGTCTGCATCTTTCCCATCGCGATCTTGGACAGCTTGCCGGGAAAGCCGACGATGCTGACCTTTTCGATCCCCCGGCGGGCCGATTCGCGAAGAGCGTGCCCTACGAAATCCCCCATCTGGATGAATGCCCCCTCCGGCAGCTCCAAGAGCTTCATCGCCGCCTTCTCGCTCTGCCCGCCGGTGGTGAAGACCAGGTGCCTCGACCCGGCCTGGGCCGCCATCTCGATCGATACCCCGATGGAGGCCTTGAATGCCGCCGTGGAATACGGCCGGACGATCCCGGTGTTGCCCAGGATGGCGATCCCGCCCGTCACGCCCAGGCGGCCCAGCTCGGTCTTCTGCGCCATCGCCTCGCCGCCCGGCACCGAGAATACCACGCGCACCCCCCGCCGCGCCAGCGCCTCGCCCGCCGCCTCCCGGATGACCGCCTCGATCATCCTGCGGGGCGTGCGGGTGATGTCGGGCTGGCCGACCTCGAGGCCGAGGCCCGGCCGCGTCACCGTCCCCACCCCCTCGCCGGCCTCCAGCCGGATGCCCGGCTCGTCCGTCCACGTGACGGTGGCCTGGATGAGGGCCTGGTGCGTCACGTCCGGATCGTCCCCGGCGTCCTTCACCACGCCGCAGATCGCGGCGCCGTTCTCCAGGCGCGACTCGGCCATGGGGAAGACCACCCGCTCGCCGATGGGCAGCTCGATCTCGGCCTCCTGCCGGGGGCGGCCGTCGATCAGGCTCAACAGCGCGCCCTTGGCGGCCGCCGCGGCGCAGGCCCCGGTGGTGAAACCGGTGCGGAGTTTGTCCTTCGGCTTGTCCTTGGGCTTTTCCATGGAATGACTTCCATAGGATGACTTGGAGGTTACTTCACGGCCACGAGGAGCGTTCGGGGCACCCCGGCAATCTCGGTGGCGTAGGTCTGGCCGAACCCAACCTCCTTGAGCATGTCCCGCACGCGCGAGGCGGCATGGGCGTTGCCGTCCGGCATGGCGGTGGCGATGAACATGGCGAACAGGGCCGCCTCCTTCGGATGCGTCCCGGCATCGTCCGTGAAATAGCCGTTGATCACCACCCGGCCGCCGGGCGCCAGGGCCTTGTAAACCTTCGAGAGGAGATTGAGGTTGGCGGGCTCGCCGTACATCTGTAAAATGTTGGCCAGCAGCGCCAGGTCGTACCCTTTGCCGAGATCGTCCTTGTGAAAATCGCCGGCCTTCGTCTTCACCCGCTGGCTCAGGCCGTAGCGCAGGATGTATTGCTTCGTGATCTTCACCACCTGGGGCAGGTCGAACACCACCGCCCGCATGCTCAGGTATCGCGACGCCCATTCCAGGCTGTAGGTCCCCGGCCCGCCGCCCACGTCGATCATCCGGTTCACGTCGCGCAGGTTGAGCGCCTCCATGATCAGGCGGGAGGCCGTCACGGCCCGGCCGTGCATCCCGTGGATGAAGTGCTTGAGCTGCTCGGGGTCCTTCTTGATCCGGTCGATCGCCCCGCGCACCGGCTTGCCGGTCTTCACCGTCTTCTCGAGCTTGCTGATCTCCTCCCAGGTGTCGTGATAAAGGTCCAGGTAGCCCTTGAACGAATAGTTGCCCTCCGGCAGGAGGAAATCGGCCCATTCGGACCGCAACCGGTAGCCCGCCGGCCCCTTGTTCAGGAACTCCAGGGCCACCAGGGCATTGCAGAGGCGGGTCATCCCCTCTTTGGAGGCCTTCACTCCCCGGGCCAGGACCTCGGCCGGAACGGGCTCCCGGGCCGTCGCCTCGAAAATCCCCAGCCGGTTGGCCACCTGGAGCATCCGGGAAACGCTCGCCCCCTGGAGCATCCCCATCAACTTTTCCTGATATTCCTTAGTGTCGATTTTCCCCAGAAACGCCACTTTTTCCTTCCAAATTCCGCCAAAAAGACGCCCCAGTATAGCAAATCCCCCCTGTGAAGACAATAATGCCCGGAAAAGAGGGAATTTACCTGAATTGCCTTGGAATTAGGGTAACGGGGATTCGGTTAGGAGGATATTACCGTAAGCTTCCTATGGCCTGCATTTGCCGGTGGAGGCTCTACTTTACAACCGTCTACTTAATGGGGAAGCTTACGATTTCATGGGGGGCGAATCAGCTCAACATCCGCTCCGCCTCCGCCACCGTAATCATGAGCGTCATTGGGTCCAGGGGCGACATGGCAAAGCCGCAGCTTTCGTAAAACCGCTTCGCGTCCTCGGAGATCGCATGCGCCAGGATCGCCCGAATGCCCGCGATATGGGATGCCTGTAGCGTCCGCAAAACCGCATCCCGCACCAGCCCTCGCCCGATCCCTTTGCTCTGGTACGCCCGGTCCACCGCCAGGCGGGCAAGAACCATCACGGGCACGGGATCGGGCATGTTCCGGCGGACTCTTCCTGTCGCCGCCTCCCGCTCCACCGCGCCGTTCGCAAGCGAAAGCCATGGAAGAGAAAGACGAACCAAAAGATCTCGAACGCCGAAACCTTATGCTTCGATGTCAACCGCTCCGGGGGACCGATCTTCTTCGCAGGCGCGCTCACGCTTCCCAGGGAGCCTTGGAGGTCAACAGACGCCGCAACCGGACATTTTGACGAACCGGCTTATCCAATTCCTTCATGAACCGCTTGTAGGTTTTCTCGTC
>CAYGBP010000164.1:0-3575 GCA_964348105.1 uncultured Nitrospirota bacterium | reverse complement strand
TCCTTGCTCTTCGCCATCGCTCGCTCCTCTTCCTGCCCGTTAATTCCTTTACCCGGAGGCCTGCCCCTTCGTCACCTCGTGAATCTTGAACTGCGTCAGCTCGACCAGACGCTTGCATTGCTGGGTCAGCGTATCCGCTTCCAACAGAAACATCTTTTCGGTCGGCGTAAAGTTAAGTTCGGAGGAGAACAGATTGACCAGCGTTTCATCATCCATTTCAACCCGTAAAAAGCCCTGCATCTGTTGCTCCGCGCCGATCAGTCGTCCGTATTCGTGAAGCTGGGTTAGAAGCTTTCTCTTCAGGTCGGGCGACAGCGTCTGCGCCCGGAGACCCTGGGCCACCACGTCGATCCAGCCCTGCCGGTAACTGCGATCAAAGATCCCCTCCTTGATCTGGACCTTTGCCAACCCATAAAGGATCAGATTGTATCGCCCGTCCTCGAGCAGCTGCGTCTTGATCATCTTGCCGATGCAACCCAGGGAGTAGATCTCCGGATTCCCGTAATAATCCTTCTCCCATCCCTCCTTGAGAAGCGCCATCGTGATCATCTGATCGCCCCGCAGGCAGTCCTTGACCATCTCACGGTATCGCGGCTCGAAAATATGAAGGGGCAAATAGGTCCTGGGGAAAAATACCACGGAAGGGAGCGCGAAAATCGGTGAGGTTTTGGGTAAGTGAATCACGGCATCATCCTGAACGATGCTTCTATTAAGGACTTTCAACGATTCCGAGCGACCGCTTGCCGGATGGATGCCGCAGGCTCCGGAAGGCTCATCCCAGGTTCTTTCGAAAGGCCTTGCCGGCGATCATGAAGCAGAGGACGTCGAAAACCAGAAGAACCGTGACGACCTGCACCACCTGCCAGCCGGTCCACCCGCCCAGGATCAAGGCCCTGACCAGATCGATGGGATAGGTCATCGGATTGAACTGTGCCAGAAGGCTCATCCAGGGGGGCATCATTTCCCGCGTAACCAGCGCGCTGGAGACGAAGATGATCGGAAGGCTCAGAAAGCCCAGGAGCGAGAAAAAACTGCCGTGGCTCTTGACCGAGAAAGCCAGGGCGAGTGAAAGGGCGATCAGCCCGATGCCGAACAATAATCCGATCGCAACGATCAGCAGGATGCCGGGCAGGCCGCTGGCGACCTGGACACCGAAGAGCATGAAGGCCACCAGGAGCATCACCAAGATCTGCAGCGACGTGATTCCCATGACGAAGATGAACCGGCTCACGATCAGGGAGTTGCGGCTGATCGGGGTCGACATGAGCCGCTCCAGAAAGCCATTTTCCTTGTCGAAAAGCAGGTCGACGCCCCCCGCCAGACCGCTGTTCAAAACGGTCATCATGATGACGCCCCCCGTCAGAAAGCTGATGTAGTCCGGACCCGGGATCCCGGGCATCAGGGCGGCGCGTTTGAATAGGCTGCCGAACAAGATCAGCCAAAAGAGCATCGGCTGGATCAGTCCGAAGGCCAGGCTCATCGGCTCCCTTGAGAGCCGGCGCACCCAGCGCCAGGTCAGCGCCGTGGTTTCCTGGGCAAATTCAACCATCCCCCGCCTCTTCCGCGATGGAGTGACCCGTATGACGCACAAAGACCTCCTCCAGGCTGGGCTTCATATAATGAATGGCCCGAAGGGGGTATCGGCCGTTGCTCACCTTCTGGAATATACCCGTGAAGCCCTCCTGATGTGATTTGATCCAGACCTCAAGGCTGCGGTCCGTTTCCTTGATCTCACGCACGAAGTCGAAGGCCCCCATGGCCTGGACCAGATCCTTTCGCTCCGCCGGCGGCATTTCCCCCAACTCGATGAGGATTCGATCCCCTCCCAAGGAGTCTTTCAACTCCGCGGGCGAGCCGAGGGCCTTGACCCGTCCTCCGTCGATGATGGCCAGCCGGTCGCAAAGCTGGTCCGCCTCCTCCAGATAATTGGTGCTGAGCAGCACCGTCATGTTCTGCTTGCGCAGCGTTCGGATGTGCTCCCAGACCCTGAGCCGGCTTTGCACATCCAGGCCCAGCGAAGGCTCATCCATGAAGATCAGGCGCGGATTGGCGATCAGCCCGCAGGCGATATCCAGCTTCTTCTTCATGCCGCCCGAGTAGTTCCTGACCAGCTCGTCGGCCTTGTCACGAAGGTCGACCAGTTGAAGGACCTCCTGGATACGCTGCCGGGCGGCCTGTCCCGACAGATGGTAAAGCGCCGCCATCAGGCGAAGGTGCTCCCGCCCCGTCATAAACCGGTCGACCGATTTTTCCTGCGGGACGTACCCGATCTGCCGGCGGACCTCACGCGACTCACGGACGATATCGAAGCCCAAAACCCGCCCCTCCCCGGCCGTGGGCCGCAGTAGCGTCATGAGCATGCGCATGGTGGTCGTTTTGCCGGCCCCGTTCGGCCCGAGCAGGCCGAAGATTTCCCCTTCATAGACCTCCAGGGTGAGGCCCTCGACGGCAACGGTCTTCCCGAAGCGCTTTTCCAGCTGCCGGGTCTCAATCGCCTTGTTTCGTATCGTCATTGATTAATCGGGGTCGCGGGGGTCATTGCGGGAATGCCTTGCCAAGGCAGGCAGCCGAAGACCGATTCACGAAACAGCAGTCTAAAATCTTTCCATATTAGCATATTTCGGGTGGCTTGCGCAATCAGGCCGGGGCGACCAGGCCATTGCGCGATTTCAGCGGGGAACCGGAGGAAACTCTCAATGGTCCCAAGGAGTTGGAGGGTGTCAGGCGACCGGACCGGCCGTCGAGAGCAGATGATGAATCCTGCGTGCCATGACCCGACCCAGCTCGGGGATCCCTTCCAGTTCCTCCAGCGTGGCTTCCCGGATCCGCTCAAGATCCCCGAAGTGCCTCAGGAGCGCCCGCTTGCGGGACTCGCCGATTCCGTCGATCTCATCCAGGACGGAGCTGACCAGATCCCTGCCCCGCAGTCTGCGATGATAGGTCACGGCAAAACGGTGGGCCTCATCACGGATCAGCTGAAGCAGCCGCCGGCCCGGCGAGGCCATCGGCAGAAGGATCGGCCCAGGCAGACCCCGGACGAATACCCGCTCATCCTTCCCGGCGCGCGCCTTCGCCAGCCCGATGATATCGATCTGACCCATCCCCAATCCCTCCAGGACCTCGACGGCGGCCGAAAGCTGGCCCTTTCCGCCGTCGATGAGTATCAGGTCGGGAAGTCGACCGCCTTCGCGGCGGCCCGAATAGTGCCGATAGAGCACCTCCTGCAACATCGCAAAATCATTGGCCCCGTCAACGGTCCTGATCCGAAAACGGCGGTAGTCGGAGCGATTCATCCCCTTGTCCTCCCACACCACCATCGAGCCGACCGCCTGATTTCCCTGAAGATTCGAGATATCGAAGGCCTCGATCCGGCGGGGGATGCGACGAAGGTCCAGCAAGGCCTGAATCTCGCCAACGGCCTCCCGGTTGTTTTCCCGGGTCCCCATTTTCTCCCTCAAACGCACAAGGGCATTCTCATGGGCAAGCTTCATGAGTTGCGCCGATTTCCCTTTCGCCGGGGCTTGCAGCCTGACGGCTCCCCCGCGCCGCTCGGAAAGCCAGGCCTCGATCACCCC
>CAYGBP010000163.1:2146-3576 GCA_964348105.1 uncultured Nitrospirota bacterium | reverse complement strand
GCCTCAGATAATCCTTCCAGGTGCGAGAAACTCGTTGGGATCGTTGTTTTTCGGGCCATGCTGGGTTAGGATTAGGCTCAAAGGCATCGGCAGACAAGGATCGGAGGCACGATGGCCAAGGAATATCCCTTGCTTCTCGAGGGACAGTGGCAGCAGTCGACTCAGCGCGAGGAGATCCGCAATCCCTATAACGGGGATCTGGTCGGCGTGGTTCACCTCGCCACCCAGGAGCAAATGGAGCGGGCCATCGCTTCGTCCCGGAAGGCCTTCGAAGCGGCCAGGCAGTTGCCCCGCCACCGGCTGTCGCAAATCCTCTCCCTGATCGCCCGTGAGATCGGCGAAAGGAGGGATGAAATATCCCGGCTGATTACCTCGGAGGCGGGGAAACCGCTCCAATATTCGGCCGGCGAAGTGGATCGCGCGATCGCGACGTTTTCGATTGCCTCGGAGGAGGCCAAGCGGATCTGCGGCGAGGCCGTCCCCATGGACTGGTCGCCCGCGGGCGAGGGTTATTTCGGGGTCACGCGGAGATTTCCCGTCGGGCCCGTCGCGGCGATCTCGCCCTTCAACTTTCCCATCAACCTGGTCGCCCATAAGATCGCCCCGGCGATCGGGGTCGGCTGCTCGGTCATTCTCAAACCCCCACCGCAGGCCCCGCTGACGTCGATGGTGCTGGGCGAGATCATCTTAAACGCCCTGGAACAGGCGCAGGCTCCGCCCGAGCTTGTCAGCATCCTTCCGTGCCGTGTGGATGTAGCCGAGCTGATGGTGACGGATGATCGAATCAAGATGCTCAGCTTCACCGGCAGCGCGAAGGTGGGCTGGTATCTGAAGCAGCGCGCGGGAAAGAAGCGCGTGCTTCTTGAGCTGGGCGGCAACGCGGCCGCGGTCGTGCATGACGATGCCGATCTGGATTGGGCGGCGCAGCGGCTGGCGGCGGGCGCTTTCGCCTACGCCGGGCAGGTCTGTATCTCGGTCCAGCGGATCTTCGTTCATGAGATGATCCATGACCGCTTTCTGGCGCGGTTTCTTGAGTGTGTCAAGGGCCTCAAGGTGGGAGATCCCGCCGACCCCAAAACGGTGGTGGGTCCCCTGATCGATCGGGCCGCGGCGAACCGGGTTAGAGAATGGATCGAGGAGGCCAAGGGACGGGGGGCCAAGCTGCTGATGGGCGGTGGCCGCAGGGAGAATGTGATCGAGCCCACCGTGATTTCAAATGTGACGCCCGAAATGAAGGTGAGTTGTGAGGAGGTGTTCGGGCCGGTGGTGACGGTGTCCACCTATTTCGACCTGGAAGAGGCCGTCCGGGCCGTCAATGACTCGCCGTTCGGCCTTCAAGCCGCGCTGTTCACGAAGGCCCCGCTCAGGAACTGCGAGGTCTCGTCGTTGGCGGAGGCGTTGTTGTCGAAGTAGTTCGTCAGGTCGATCTT
>CAYGBP010000163.1:0-2136 GCA_964348105.1 uncultured Nitrospirota bacterium | reverse complement strand
GAGCAGGTTTTCGGGAATCGCGCCGCAGTCGATCGCTCGAAAGCGGCCGCTGCGCTGGCTCAGGCGGTGGATGTGGGCGGCTTGATCATAAATGATTACCCGACCTTCCGGGTGGACCAGATGCCTTATGGCGGGATCAAAGACTCCGGCCTGGGCCGCGAGGGCCTCAAGTACGCCATGGAAGAGATGACCGAGATCAAGCTGCTGGTCCTTCGCCTCGGCATCAACCTGTAATCCGGTCGTTTGTCATCCTCGGATTCTTCCTATCATTTCATATCAGTATATATTTCGCGATCGATTCCGGTATCGCTTCCGGCCAAGGGGCGGTTGCTTGGGCTTTCATGCATCCAGCGTCGCGTATGCGCGGCGCGGCTGTTGTCATGGAATTCGGAAGGACCAGCCCCGTAAAATACAGAGGAGGCGAGATGGAGGGAATCGGTGAATTCCAGGATTATCGGTCATCTTGACATGGATGCTTTCTTCGCGGCGGTGGAGGAATTAGACCGTCCGGAGCTTCGGGGGCGACCGATCGCCGTGGGAGCCGATCCGCGCGAGGGGAAGGGGCTGGTCCCCGATTACCTGGAGGCGTGCCGGGAGCTCGGAGGCCGCCCGCCGCAAAGGCGAGCCGGCCGTGGTCTTCCTCCGCCCTCATTTCGAGCGGTATTCCGAGCTGTCGGGACAGGTGGTTTCGATTCTCAGAGAGCACGTGGCCTTGATCGAGGAGGCCGGCATCGATGAGATGTACTTCGAACTGAGTTTTACCGGTTCTTATCCGAAGGCGGCGGATCTCTGCCGCCGGATCAAAAAGGAGATCCGCGAGCGGCTTCATCTCACCTGCTCGATCGGGATCGGGCCGAATAAGTTGATCGCCAAGATCGCCTCTGACTTTCAGAAACCGGACGGCCTGACCATCGTGGAGGAGAAAGAGGCGGAATCCTTTCTCTCGCCCCTCTCCGTCCGCAAGATCCCCGGGATTGGACCGAAGACCGAGGCCTTGCTCTCCAGGGAAGGGATCAAGAGCATCCAGGATCTCAGGGATCTTTCCGAGAATGATCTGAGGGAAAGGTTCGGAAAGTGGGGCGGCGAGCTATACGAAAGGGTCCGGGGGCGCGATCATTCGCCCATCGAGGAGGCCCATGTACCCAAATCGGTCGGGGAGCAGGAAACATTTTTGAAGGATACCCGGGATGCCGGCTTCATCACGGAAAGGGTGATCGGGATGTGCGGCGAAGTGATGCGCAGGCTGCAGGCCGAAGGGTTCAAGCGCTTTCGCACGGTGGTGGTCATCGTCCGGTTCGCCGATTTCGAGACCAAGAGCCGCGCTCATACCCTCAAACAGCCTGCCGACTCCCTCAAGACGCTCCAGTCCGAAGCCCTGAAACTCATCCTCCCCGTCCTGGATCGCCGGGAAAATCCGAAACTCAAATTGATCCGTCTCGTCGGCGTCCGGGTTCAGAAGATCCAGACCTAAGCCTGCCTTCCCGTTTTCTTGACAGATGATGGCCGGACCTTTATCCTGACACTCCATGATCCTTCGAGGACCGTTTAGGATATCTCCACCGCGATGAGGGACCAGGCTGAGATCACGCTCAAGGCCGTCCTGCTGGCGATCGGCCTGTCCATCCTTCTATCGGCTGCGAACGCCTATCTCGGTTTGTTCGCGGGGATGACCATTTCGGCCTCCATCCCGGCGGCCGTGATCTCGATGGCCGTCTTGAGATGGTTTCGCCGCTCCAATATTCTTGAAAACAACATCGTGCAGACGGGCGCCTCCGCCGGGGAGAGCCTGGCCGCGGGCGCCATCTTCACCCTCCCGGCACTGGTGATCCTGGGCAGCTGGGCGGGATTTAGCTACTGGGAAGTGACCATCCTGGCGGGATTCGGGGGTCTGCTCGGGGTCCTTTTTTCCATCCCGTTGCGGCGCGCCTTCATCATCGAAACCCCCCTTCAGTTTCCGGAAGGGGTTGCGACCGCCGAGGTGCTGAAGACGGGTCAGGGGGCGTCCGGTGCGGTGAAGCATATCCTGTGGGGCGGCGTCCTCAGCGGCATCTACAAGCTTGGGGAGACCGGGCTGCGATTCTGGCCGGGAGTTGCCGAAGGCGCCCGGAGCATCGGGGGCGCAATCCTGTATGCGGG
>CAYGBP010000162.1:2439-3603 GCA_964348105.1 uncultured Nitrospirota bacterium | reverse complement strand
GCGCCCACGATCGAAAGGTCCGCGAATTCTGACCGGAATGCGACCACCGGAAGGGCCGCTCGATGGTAAGTATACTTAATATATTAATTCTGTCAAGTACGCGCCCGGCCCCTCGTCAGCTTGCCCGCCGCTGCCCTGACGACCTCCGATACGGCCCGACTCTTGGCGAGCATCGCGACGTCCTTGCGCTTCAGATAGGGCAGGAAGCTGACCGCAATGCCGGCGGGAGTCTTAGGGTTATTGACCAGGGCATGCATGATGCCGTATTGACTGACCCATTCCTTGTTCTTTGCAATCGTTCGCAGGATCTCATCCGAGACATTTCGGGATTGGGCGATGCTCTCAACCTCTTGTTCCGTGATCTTCGGGCTCCCCAACACCGCCAAGGCCACCATCTTGTTGGGATCCTTCATCAGCAGGGCACGCCCGGTCTTGTCAGCGCGCATCGCAAATCGGACCTTCTCGGCCACCGACATGTTCTGAACCGTCCGATACAGGGTGTCTTCGCCCGTCGCCGTGCTCTGCACGCCCTTGGCACCATCCGGCATTCCTTGCCGATCCGACTCGGCTCTCACGGCCAGAAGCGTCGTGTTCAAATCGACTTGAAGGCGGGCGCGGATTTCCCGAGGCGCGCCCTGAAGGAGAAGCCGGACGGTCTCGTCCGACAAAGACTGATGCTTGACCAGTTCATTCAGAACGGAGGCGTCCTGCAGATAATGCCGAGCAATCCTCTGAAGCAGGCCGGGGTCCGTCGAGGGATCCCGAATGAGGAACTCGACCGTGCCGCGCGCCAAATGGATGGGATCGGCGAGGGGTAACAGCACCATTCGCTTTGTCTCAGCCAATAGCCGCTCCTCTTGAAGTCATCTCCACGACGTGATCCTGCCGGTCCTCGCCCCATTGGCGGAATGGCGCGCGAAGATCATCCTACCTGCGCGATATCCCGGTGCCTCACCAATGGATCGTATCCCTTCTCCTTCAGATAAGCTCTGAGCTCTTCCACCAGTGCCACGGAACGGTGCATACCGCCCGTGCATCCGACGCCGATGGTCAGATAGGTCCGGCCATCCCGCTCGTACAATGGAAGCGTGGTATCCAAAAAAGGCAAAAGTTGCTTCAAGAAACCTTGAAATTCGGGGCGGCCCTTCAAGAAATCAACCACTC
>CAYGBP010000162.1:0-2429 GCA_964348105.1 uncultured Nitrospirota bacterium | reverse complement strand
CGGGTACCACATGCATGGCCAGCCAGGGAGCGATCTCATCCGGCACAGCGAGGTCAGGCACCAGCGAGCGTCCGATGACCCCGGCCATGCACAAGAGCAGTGTCCAGAGAAGCACCAGAATCGCGCCCATCCAGATGCCTCAACCCCTCCACAAAGTTGGGGTTGGCCAGGAATCTCACATCAAATAGGAGGTCCAGCTCGCAGGGAATGCCGAATTTAAAACCGAATGAAACAAGCGTGACATGAAGGCGGGCGCCCGTCTGATCCCGGCGAAAATGACTGGACATGACGTCTCTGAGCCGGTGAACGGTATAATCGGAAGTGTCAATGATGAGGTCCGAGCGCTTTCTCAGATCCTCCAGCCGCCGCCTCTCCAGCCGGATCCCCTCGATCAAGGGAATTCCCCGGGCCAGCGGATGCGGCCGTCGGGTCTCCGAAAAACGCCGCACCAGCACCTCGTCCCGGGCCTCCAGGAAAAGCACCTCGAGCGAATGGCCGGCCCCCCTGAGGTTTTCAAAGATCGCAAAGCACTCGTCCAGGAAATCCCGCTCCCGGATGTCGATTCCCAGGGCAGCCCTTTGAATTCCGTGAATCGAGCGCTCGCAGAGCTCGGCAAATTTTGGGATCAGGGGAGGAGGGAGATTGTCCACACAGAAGATGCCGAAGTCTTCCAGACAATTCAAGGCATGGCTTTTCCCCGACCCCGAGAGTCCACTAACGATGATGAACTGGATCTGGTGGGTCAAGGCCGAAACGGAAGATTCATGGCCGAGGGTTCGTGGAATCAGCCCGCAGGAGGCGGCTGGATAGGATCAGAAGGGCCTTTTCCGCTTGCTGGCAGAGGGAATATTCAACCAAGTCCGGTATTTGGCCACGGTCCTCCTTGCGATCTCAATGCCTTTTTCCTTCAATGCCTCTACGATTTCCTGATCCGTCAAGGGTTTTTGGGAATCCTCGTCACCGACCATTTTGCGGATGATGTCCCTGACGGTCACCGAGGAAAGGCCTTCCCCTTCCCCGCTGGTCCTGGAAACACTGCTGTTGAAAAAGAACTTCAACTCGAATATCCCTTGAGGCGTATGCATGTATTTATTGGTGGTGACCCGGCTGATGGTCGACTCATGCATTGAGATGTCTTCCGCCACCTGCTTGAGGACCAAGGGCTTAAGGTGGGAGATCCCCCTGTCGAAAAAATCCTTTTGAAACTTGACGATGCTTTCCGCCACCCGGCAGATGGTCCGGTTTCTCTGCTCAATGCTTCGAATGAGCCATAAAGCCGATCGGAGCTTGTCTTCCACGTAGGTCTTGGTCAGATCGGACCCGGCTTCCTTGCTACGCAGCAACTTACGGTAATACGGATTAATGCGCAGGCGGGGCATCCCATCATCGTTCAACACGACGACATATTTTCCCTCCAGCTTGACCACGAAGACATCCGGAATGATGTAAAGGTTCTCGGTGCTGGCGAAGGGCCGGCCCGGCTTCGGTTCCAGATGCTCGATCACCTTGGAGGCTTCGAAGACCTCCTCTACCGTCGTTGAAAGGCTTTTGGCAATGGTAGAATATTTCTTCTTTTCCAGATCTCCAAGGTGATGCTCGATGATGGAGGCCACCAGCGTGCCCTCCAACCCCAATTGGCGAACCTGTATCTTCAGGCATTCCCTAAGATCGCGCGCCCCAGCCCCCGGCGGGTCGAACGTCTGGATGAGCAAAATCATCCGCTCGACATCGTCCGCGCCGCAGCCCAGGATCACGCCCATCTCCTCGGTGGGCGTTCTCAAATATCCGTCATCGTCAATGTTGCCGATGATCACCGTCCCGATCCTTCGTTCCTCCTCCGTAATCGGGCTTAAGCTGAACTGCCAGAGCAGGTGATCCACCAATGAGGTGGCTTTGGTTAAGGTCTGCTCGTAGGACGGAAGGTCTTCCGAGGAGGACCTGTAGTATCCGAGATCTCTCGAACCATCGCCCATCTCCTCGTCCAGATATTCATCCCAACGAAAGCTCAGATCTCCAATTTCACGCGTATCTTCGTTATTCTCGGCGTATTCGGGACCCTCCTCCTGATTGTCATTGGCTGTATCGACCGAAGCCTGCGGCTCCTCATCCGACACTTCCAGTGCCAAATCTTCCAGCATCGGATTTTCCAGCATCTCCTGCGTAATCATCTGGTTGATTTCAAGCCGCGAAAGCTGCAGGAGCCGAATCGCCTGCTGAAGCTGGGGCGTCATGATCAGCTTCTGCTGAAGCCTAAGGTCTAGCCTGGTTTTCATGAAAGAGGCGTCATCAGCCATAATTATTGCTTCCTTCGAAATTAGGCCCGAGGTCTCAGGCTAAATCGCTCTCCGAGATAAACCCCCTTTGCCCTGGGGCTCGCCACGATTTCTTCGGGCGTTCCAGACTCAAGAATCTCGCCTTCATTGATGAGA
>CAYGBP010000161.1:376-3628 GCA_964348105.1 uncultured Nitrospirota bacterium | reverse complement strand
GCGACATTTATCGCGAGGGGGAGGTGCAGTATTCGCGGTATAATTTCGAGCAGGCCGATGTCGGCCTTCTACGCGACACGTTTGCCGGGTTTGAGTCTGAGAGCCGCCGGCTGGCGGAGGCGGGGCTGTATTTGCCGGCCTACGACTACTGCCTGAAAACATCCCACCTTTTTAATCTTCTGGATGCCCGCGGCGCCATCAGTGTCACGGAGCGAACAGGCTATATCGCAAGGGTCAGGGCCTTGGCCCGACGGTGTGCCGAGGGTTATCTGAACGCCACGCAACCGCCTTCGGATTCGCCCCAAGAGGTCGGCGCGGCACGGGGTGGGAACGAGAAGGCGAATGGCTAAGGATCTATTTCTTGAGGTGGGGGTTGAGGAAATTCCTTCCCATTATCTTCCCCAGACGCTGGAGCAGATGCAGGCGCTTGCCACCGATCTGCTGAATGAGCAACGGCTGACGGCCAAGACCGTTAAGAGCCTGGCCACTCCACGGCGAATCGTGCTGTTTGCGGGCGGTGTACCTGAAAGGCAGGCCCCCCGACGGCGGGAAATCCAAGGCCCCCCCAAGGCGGCGGGGTTTGACGCGAAGGGTCGCCCGACACCGGCCGCCCTGGGATTCGCCCGCACGCACGGTCTGTCCGCTGGCGCGCTGAGCGTCAAAAGAACGGAGCGGGGAGAATACCTTTTCGCCATCGTTCGGGACGAGGAACGCGAGACTCGGGAGCTATTAAAAGAGCTTCTCCCGCGTTTTTTGTCGGGGCTGTCTTTTCCGAAGAGCATGCGATGGGGGGCGGGTGAGCAATTCGTCAGGCCGTTGCGGTGGATCGTGGCCTTGTACGGCCGCAGCGTCGTTCCATTTCGATTCGCCGGGTTGAGGAGCGGGAACCAATCGATGGGACATCCCCTGATGAGTCCATCCCGGTTTACTGTCCGCGACTTCGGATCGTACCTGAAAGAGACCCGAAGGCGTCGGGTGATCGTGGACCCGGCCCTTCGGCGCGACATAATCGCTCAACAGGTAGGCCGCCTGGCTCGCTCGCACAAGGGGGTGGCGGTCCCGGATCCCTACCTGATTGAGCAAAACGCCTTCATGACCGAATTCCCGGTCGGCCTATGCGGGAAATTCGATCCCTCCTTCCTGGATCTGCCGGCGGAGGTCCTGATTAATGTGATGCGGGAACAGCAGGGCTACTTCGCGGTACACAAGGCGAAAGGCGGCCTGCAGCCTAATTTTATCTGCATCGTGGACCTCAAACTGGACAGAATGGAGCAGATTCTTCACGGACATGAACGCGTTCTCAGGGCCCGTTTCGAAGACGCCCGTTTCTATTTCGAGGAAGATCAGCGACTCAGGCTGGCGGAGCGGGTGGAGGCTCTCAAGGGAGTGGTCTATCACGACCGCTTGGGCACGCTTCACGAAAAGATGGAGCGCCTTGTCGCGTTAGGCTCCTACCTCTGCGAGCGGCTGCAACCGGATTCCCTTCCATTGTTTCGCAGGGCCGCGGCCCTTTGCAAGGCAGATCTTTTGACCGGCATGGTCAGGGAATTCCCGGAGCTTCAGGGGGTCATCGGGCGGGAGTATTCCCGGAGGCAAGGGGAGCCCGAGCAGGTTTCCCGGGCGATCTTCGAGCATTATCTTCCGCGATCTGGGAACGATTCGCAAATGCCCAAGACCGATCTGTCCAAATTCTTGGCCGTGGCGGATAAATTGGATGCGATCAGCGGTTTTTTCGGAATCGGCCTTCAGCCGAAAGGATCGGAGGATCCCTTTGGGATCCGACGCCATGGGCAGGGGCTCATCCGTCTTCTCATGGATGAATTATTCCTGTGTGTGTCGTTGGAAGAATTGATCGGTTTCTCGGTTTCGTTGTACAAGGACAGGCTTCGTGCAAAGGCCGCGCAAACCCGGGACTCGGTTCGGGTCTTTCTGCGCGAGCGGATGCAGTCATTTCTGAGGGGCCGCGCCCTCGATTCACGCGCCGGGCGGGGTAGACAGGAATCGGTTTGGTTCCGCCGGGGCGCCTACTGCTCGGACTTAGTTGATGCCGTTCTGATCCATCGCTTCGACAACGTGGCGGAGTCATACCGGAGAATCGTTTCGCTCGTCTCTTTCCAGGGGCGTCCGGAGTTCGAGCCATTGATGATTGTCTATAAGCGAGCCGCGCGAATCGTTCCTCCCGACCTTTCAGTCGGGGTTCGACCGGATCTATTCAAAGAATCCAGCGAGGAGGATCTATTCAACGCCTGTCGCACTGCGGCAGGCCGGGTGGATCCCCTGCTCGAGCAGCAACGCTACGAGGAATTTCTGGAGGTGCTCGCCGGATTGCGAAAACCCATTGATAATTTTTTCAACCGCGTCTTTGTGATGGATGAAGATTCGGAAATCAGAATGAACCGCCTTGCCCTGCTCAAAGGCGTATGCGACCTCTTCCAAAAGTACGCCGACTTTTCCCAGGTGGTGGTTGAAACCGGCGGCTAAATGCGGAGCGCGTCCTCGCCACTGAGACGGGCATACGGTATCTGCGAAAGATGATTCAAGCGTAGGGGGATCAAAATGGCAGCCAAGAAATATGTCTATTATTTTGGTGACGGAAAATCGGAAGGGCGGGGAAGCTGGAAGGACCTGCTGGGAGGCAAAGGGGCCGGCCTGGCCGAAATGACCCATCTGGGTATTCCGGTGCCGGCGGGATTTACCATCACGACGGAAGCCTGTGTCGAATTCTTTCGGCAGGGAAAGCGGTATCCGGTGGGGGTATGGGACCAGGTGCTCAGACACCTCAAGCGCGTGGAGCGCTCCATGGGCGCAAAGTTCGGGGATACCACGAACCCTCTCCTGGTGTCGGTCCGCTCGGGGGCCAAGGCCTCCATGCCGGGAATGATGGATACGGTGCTGAACCTGGGGTTGAATGAAAAAACCCTCGAAGGCCTTGCCCGGAAGACCGGCAATCGGCGTTTCGCCTTCGACGCCTACCGCCGATTCATCAGTATGTTTGGCAACATCGTGCTGGAGGTGAAACGCGAAAAGTTCGACCGGCTGCTCGAAGCGAAGAAAAAAGAGCTCGGGGTCGAACAGGATACCCAGCTGGATGAATCGGCGCTGGAAGCGCTGGTGCAGGATTACAAGCGGCTGGTGGCGCGTGAAACGGGCTCCGACTTTCCCGAGGCCCCCCTCGACCAGCTGCGCCTGGGGTAACGGAGCCGTCACGCGCAGCACCGGAAAAGAGGCGTATGCTGCATTGCTGACGTGAAA
>CAYGBP010000161.1:0-366 GCA_964348105.1 uncultured Nitrospirota bacterium | reverse complement strand
GCCACGTTCGTGCTGTCGGCGGAATTGAACGGATGCCGGTGCAGCTGCGCCTGGGGATCAACGCGGTCTTCAATTCCTGGTATGGGGCACGGGCCGTCACCTACCGGCGCTTGCATCAGATCCCGGATGATTGGGGAACCGCCGTGAACGTGGTGGCCATGGTTTTCGGAAACATGGGCCGGACCAGTGGCACCGGCGTGGCCTTCACGCGGGATCCGTCCACGGGTGAGCGGCGCTTTTTCGGGGAGTTTTTGCTCAATGCGCAGGGAGAAGATGTCGTGGCGGGGATCCGGACCCCGATGCCCATATCAGAGCTCAAGGTGAATATTCCCGCGGCTTATGGCGAACTCAATCGAATTTATGCAA
>CAYGBP010000160.1:689-3665 GCA_964348105.1 uncultured Nitrospirota bacterium | reverse complement strand
TGATCGCGGCCGACCTGTCCGGCATTCGGGACATCTACCGCATTGGAGGGATTCAGGCCGTCGGCGCCATGGCGTTCGGCACCAAGACCGTCCCCAGGGTGGACAAGATCGTCGGGCCCGGCAATCAATATGTCGCCATGGCCAAGCGGCTGGTGTACGGCTGGGTGGATATCGACCTCGTGGCGGGGCCCAGCGAAATCCTGGTTATCGCCGACGATACCGTGAACGTCCGACACCTGGCGGCGGATCTGCTCTCCCAAGCGGAGCATGATGAAGAAGCCTGGACCATTTTGCTGACGCCGTCGGAGGCCCTGGCTGATCGGCTGGTCCCTGAGCTGAACCGGCAGCTCGCCCTGCTCCCGCGGCATAAGATCGCCAGGACGTCGCTGAAGGCCCACGGACTGATCATCATCACCCGAGACCTGAAGGAGGCCGTCGCCCTTTCGAACCGGATCGCGCCCGAGCACCTTGAGCTGGCCGTCTCGGATCCGGACGCGCTCATGAGCGAGATCCGCCATGCAGGATCGATCTTTCTCGGCCATCAGACGCCGCAGGCGCTGGGAGACTACCTGGCGGGGCCCAATCATGTCCTGCCCACGGGCGGCACGGCGAGGTTTTTCTCACCCCTGTCGGTGGACGACTTTGTCAAGAAAAGCAGCGTGATCTCCTATACGAAGGAGGCCCTTCGTGCCGTGGAGCAGGACCTGATCCGGATCGCCCGCGTCGAAGGACTCGAGGCCCATGCCCGGGCCGTGGAAATGAGAATGAAGGATGCGTAAATCCACCATCAAGCGAAATACCCGGGAGACGCAGATCCGGATGGATTTGAATCTGGACGGCCGGGGCCGCTACCGGATCGCCACCCCCATTCCCTTTCTGGATCACATGCTCTCCGTCATGGCCAAGCACGGCCTGCTGGACCTGGACATCAAGGCCAAGGGGGACACCGAGGTGGATTATCACCACACCGTGGAAGACCTCGGGATCGTCCTGGGGGATGCGATCAAAAAGGCCCTGGGCACGAAGGGGGGAATTCAGCGTTTCGGATCGGCGGTGGTCCCGCTGGACGAGTCGCTCGCCTCCGTCGCGGTGGACCTGTCCGGCCGGCCCTATCTCGTTTATCAAGTCGATCTCGGCAACAAGCGCAAGATCAAGAATTTCGACGGCTACCTGATCGAGCACTTTTTCGAGGCCCTGAGCACCCATGCCGGGATGACGCTTCACATCACCGTCCCCTACGGCGGAAATCCGCATCACATTCTGGAAGCGGTGTTCAAGGCATTTGGAAAGGCCCTCGAGGCCGCCACCCGTTTCAATCCCCGGATGAAGGGCGTCCCTTCCACCAAGGGCAGGCTTTGAGGGCCGTCACGGGATTTCTGAAATGATCGCGATCGTGGATTACGGAATGGGCAATCTGCGTAGCGTGCAGAAGGCCCTGGAGAGCGTCGGGCATGCCGCCATCGTCACCCGGGACCGGCGGGCCGTCTCGGATGCCAGCCATCTGGTCCTGCCGGGCGTGGGGGCCTTCGCCGACTGCATGAAGAATCTTCAGGATTTGAAGCTGGTGGAGCCGATCCGCGAGGGCATTCAGCAACGGAAGCCCTTTCTGGGCATCTGCCTGGGCATGCAGCTTTTGTTTACCGAGAGCGAAGAGTTCGGCATCCACAAGGGGCTGGACCTGATCCCCGGCCGGGTGGTCCGCTTCAAGGATAAAGGGCTGAAGGTCCCCCACATGGGGTGGAACCAGATCAAGGCCGCTAAGCCGCATCCCATTCTGGATGGAATCGCCGACGATTCGTTCTTCTATTTCGTGCATTCCTATTACGTGGTGCCGGACGACGAAAAGGTGATTACGACCCGTACCGACTACGGAACGGCTTTTGCGTCGAGTATCTCCCGCGGGAACATCTTCGCATGCCAGTTTCATCCCGAAAAGAGCCAGCAGGTGGGGTTGAAGCTCCTGGAAAATTTCGGAAACAGCCAATGAAGGCCCGGATTAAGATATTGTCCGTGATCGCGGGGGGGATCATTCTCGCCGCCTGCGCGCCGAAATATTTTCAGGGCCAGATCCATCCCGCGGCCGATGATCGCCCGCTCAAGGAGATCGCCCTGATCCCGTTTCAGAAGGGAACTGCCGCAAGCCTGACGGGTGAAGATCCCGAGGTCCTGCGGGAGATTCAGACCGCCCGGGTCGAGCCCCAGGGGGCCCGTCTGCTTTCGGACCTGTTCACCGAATCGATCCGGACGGAGGGCCGATTCAATCTAAGGGCGCCATCCGCCGTCGCGGACGTCATCGAGCGTCTTCGGCCGGAGCTTGAGTCGCTTTCTGCCCAGGAAGGGGCCTTGCGGGTCGGCAAGGAGCTGGGCGTGGACGCGGTGTTGACCGGCGCGGTCCTCGCGTTCGAAGAGCGGAAGGGAGGACCGGTCGCCGTCGACCGGCCGGCCCGGGTGGGCTTCACAGCCACCCTGATTGCGATTCCGGACGGCCAGGTCCTCTGGAGCGGGCAGTATTTCGAGCGCCAGGAGGCCTTAAGCCAGAATATGGGCAACCTGTTTCTCTTCTGGAGGCGAAGCGGCCGATGGCTCACGGCCGCCGAGCTGGCCGAATACGGCGTGGCTCACGTGCTTAAGACCTGGCCGGCACCTCGCGATCCACTCCCCGAACCGCAGGAGGATTCGTCTTGATTATCATCCCCGCCATCGACATCAAGGGGGGACGCTGCGTCCGGCTTCGGCAGGGCCGGATGGACCAAGAAACGGTCTATTCCGAGGATCCGGTCCAAACCGCTGCCCATTGGCAGGCCGAGGGAGCCGAATACCTGCACGTCGTGGACCTGGACGGGGCCGTCGAAGGAAAACCCAAAAACCTGCAAGCCATCCGGAATATATTGAAAAAGGCGGCCATCCCCGTTCAGGTGGGCGGCGGACTGCGGGAGGCCGAAACGATCGAGACATACCTGTCGGCCGGGGCCCGCC
>CAYGBP010000160.1:0-679 GCA_964348105.1 uncultured Nitrospirota bacterium | reverse complement strand
TCGAGCGGCTGCGCGAGCTGTGCGGCCGGTTTCCGGAGAAGATCGTGGTGGCCATCGACAGCCAGGACGGCAAGGTGGCCATCCGGGGCTGGAAAGAGGTATCGGATCAAAAGGCCACCGATCTGGCCAGGCGGATCGAGGCCCTGGCGGTGGCGGCGATCCTGGTCACGGATATCCGCCGCGACGGCATGATGACGGGTCCCAATCTGGACACCCTGCGCGCGATGGTCGAAACGGTCAAGCTGCCGGTTATCGCCTCGGGCGGCGTGCGTTCGGTCGACGACGTCCGGGAGCTCATGAAGATCCGGGGGCTGGAGGGCGCGATCGTGGGACGGGCCCTTTATGAAGGAAAATTCGATCTAAAGGCGGGCGTCGCGATGACCCGCAAGGAGCCCTGATGCTGGCCAAGCGGATCATTCCCTGTCTGGATGTCAAGGACGGCCAGGTGGTCAAGGGCGTGAGCTTCGTGCAGCTCAAGCATGCGGGCGATCCCGTTGAGATCGGCCAGGCCTATGACCGCGAGGGGGCGGACGAGTTGTGCTTTCTGGACATCACCGCCTCGCATGAAAACCGCAAGACCATCCTGGAGGTGGTGAAGCGGACGGCGGAGCAGGTCTTCATGCCGCTCACCGTGGGAGGCGGGGTGCGCGACCTGGAGGACATCCGAAGGCTTCTACTG
>CAYGBP010000159.1:0-3734 GCA_964348105.1 uncultured Nitrospirota bacterium | reverse complement strand
CTCTGCTACGTCACGCCCAAGGAGCATCTGGGTCTTCCCACGCGGGAGGATGTGCGGGAAGGCGTGATCGCCTACAAGATCGCGGCCCATGCGGCAGACCTGGCCAAGGGACATCCCGGCGCCCAGGCGCGCGACAACGCACTGTCACGCGCCCGATTCGAATTCCGGTGGGGGGATCAATTCAACCTCTCGCTGGATCCGGATCGCGCCCGGGATTACCATGATCAGACCCTGCCGGCGCAGGCCGCCAAGACGGCGCATTTCTGCTCGATGTGCGGCCCCCAGTTCTGCTCCATGAAAATTACGGAGGAGGTACGGTCCTACGCGGGGCAGAAGGGAATGGACGACCCAACAGCCCTGAAGGACGGGTTGGCCAGCAAGGCCAAGGAATTCAAGGACAGCGGGTTGGAAATTTACCGATAGGATAAGGACGATGAAAAAGGAAGAGCAACCGATTGTTCCGCTGCGTGAGGCGGATATTACCCGTAGCATCGCGAGGGAGTTTTACAAACAATTCGACGAGCTGGTCCAGACCGATGTCATCATCGTCGGCGGCGGTCCCGCGGGTTTGGTCTGCGCGCGCGATCTGGCGATGGCGGGCGTCCGGGTGCTGATCGTGGAGCAGCACACCCATCTGGGGGGCGGGTTCTGGTCGGGGGGGTATCTGATGACCAAGGCCAGCATCGCGGCTCCCGCCCATGAGATTTTGGCGGAGGTCGGGGTGCCCTTTCAGGAGGTGGGCCCGGGCCATTACATGGTCGAGGCGCCGCATGCCTGCAGCAAATTGATCGGGGCGGCGTTCGACGCCGGCGCCAAGGTCCTGAACCTGACGAAGGTGGTGGACCTGGTCCTTCGCAATGAAGGGCAGCTTGAAGGGGTGGTGGTGAACTGGTGGCCGGCCGAATCGATGGGCCATGATATCGTCCATGTCGATCCCATCGCGCTCGAGAGCAGGGTGGTGGTGGATGCCACGGGCCATGATGCGGTGGTCCTTGAATTGCTTTCCAAGCGCAAGCTGTTCAAAGAGATCCCGGGCAACGGCGCAATGTGGGTCGAGCGGTCCGAGCAGATGGTGATGGAGTACACCGGTGAGACCTACCCGAACTGCTATGTGATCGGGCTGGCGGTCGCCGCCGTCTACGGGACGCCCCGTATGGGTCCCGCGTTCGGCTCGATGCTCTTGTCCGGCCGGAAAGGGGCGCGCATGATCCTGGAGCGGCTCCACGCCAAGGCCGGATAGGCCCAGAGGATCCTGTAAAATCAATCGGTAAAGAAGGCACCGGGAGCGGTGCCTTTTTTATACTGAATTCCCTCCCAGACGGTCAATGATACGAAAAGCATGGACGGAAATCCTTTCTTTTTGGTAACATAGCCATTAGTCACATGAATGCCGATAAGTCAGATAAGATCCATGAAAAGCTAACTCACCTGCTGCGGCAGCGGATCCTCGTCATGGACGGGGCGATGGGGACGGTCCTGCAGCAGAAGAACCTGACGGCCCGAGATTTCGGGGGCCCCGATCTGGAAGGCTGTAACGAGGTCCTGAACATCGCCCGTCCAGATGTGATTCGAGACGTTCACGAGTCCTACCTGAAGGCGGGGGCGGATCTGATCGAGACGAACACCTTCGGCGGGACGGCCATCGTGCTGGGGGAGTACGGACTGCAGGAACGGGTCCGTGAAATCAACCTAGCCGGTGCCAGGCTGGCCCGGGAGGCGGTTGATCGCCATTCGACTGCGGACTGGCCAAGGTTCGTGGTGGGGGCCATGGGTCCCACCACCAAGACCATCACCGTTACGGGTGGGGTCACCTTCGAGAAGCTGGTGGGGGATTTTCAGGCCCAAGCGCTGGGGCTGATCGAGGGGGGCGCGGACCTGCTGCTTCTGGAGACCGCCCAGGATACCCTGAACCTGAAGTCGGCCGCCCTGGGCGTGATGCAGGCCTGTCGATCCTCCGGTCGATTCCTTCCCCTGATGGTCTCCGGGACGATTGAACCGATGGGCACCATGCTGGCCGGCCAGGGGGTGGAGGCCCTTTATACTTCGCTAGAGCACTTAAAGCTTTTCTCCATCGGATTGAACTGCGCCACCGGTCCCGAATTTATGACGGACCATATCCGGTCCCTGGCCGGGATGGCCAAATGCTGGGTCAGCGTTTATCCCAATGCCGGCCTGCCTGATGAAGACGGCGGTTATCCGGAGACACCCGAGAGCTTGGCCATGAAGCTTTCCCGGTTTGCGCAGGAGGGATGGATCAACCTGGTGGGGGGATGCTGCGGGACGACGCCCGAGCACATTGCGGCGATCGCCGATATGGTCAAAGGGCGCTCCCCCCGGATTCGACACAAGGGGAGAAAACTGTCCTGGTCGGCGAGCGGACCAATCAGACGGGGAGCCGAAAATTTCGGCAGATGATCGAGGCGGAGCAGTTTGAGGAGGGCGCCGAAATCGGGCGGGCTCAGGTCAAGAACGGGGCGCAGGTTCTGGATGTGAACATGGACAGCACGCAACGGGATAACGTGGCGGACATGAACCGGTTCCTGAAGTTCCTGACCCGGATGGTGAAGGTTCCCATCATGATCGATTCGACCAACGCGGAGGTGATCGAGGCTGGACTGAGAAGCTGTCAGGGCAAGTGCGTGATCAATTCCATCAACCTCGAGGATGGGGAGGAGCGGTTCGAGCGGGTAGTCCCGTTGTTGAGGCGCTACGGTGGGGCTGTCGTGGTGGGTTGCATCGATGAGACCGGCCAGGCCATCTCGCGGACGCGCAAACTGGAAGTCGCCCGACGCTCATACGAGCTTCTGGTGAAAAAGTACGGCCTGGATCCGGTTGACCTTATCTTCGATCCCCTCGTTTTTCCGACCGCATCCGGTGACAAGAATTATGACGGCTCCGCGCCCGAAACGATCGAGGCGGTGCGCCTGATCAAAGAGGAATTCCCGAAGGTCAGCACCATTCTGGGCATCAGCAATGTTTCCTTCGGACTTCCACCCGCGGGACGGGAGGTCCTCAACTCGGTCTTTCTTTATCATGCGGTGAAGGCCGGCCTGGATTTTGCGATCGTCAATACCGAGAAGCTGGAGCGGTACGCCTCCATCCCGGAGGCGGAACGCACCCTGAGCGAGGATCTTCTCTTTTGGCGCGGGCAGGACCCGGTGGGAAGATTCGCCGACGCCTACCGAGACCGGAAGGCCAAGCAGAAAAAGCCCAAGCAGCAAATGCCGCTGGACGAGCGCCTGAGCTCATACATTGTTGAAGGATCCAAGGAGGGACTGGCGGAGGACTTGGACGAAGCCCTCAAGACGCGAAAGCCGCTGGAGATCATCAACGGGCCTCTCATGGCCGGGATGGATGAGGTGGGACGCCTTTTCAATAACAACGAATTGATCGTGGCCGAAGTGCTCCAGAGCGCCGAAGCGATGAAGGCGGCCGTCGCGCGACTGGAGCCTCATATGGAGAAGAGCGACTCCAACAACCGGGGCAAGGTGATCCTGGCGACCGTCAAGGGCGATGTTCACGACATCGGGAAGAATCTGGTGGAGATCATTCTGAGCAACAACGGCTATCAGGTGGTCAACCTGGGAATTCGGGTTCCACCGGAGGATTTGATCAAGGCATACAGAACCGAGCGTCCGTCGGCCATCGGTCTCTCCGGGTTGCTAGTCAAATCGGCGCAGCAGATGGTGGCGACGGTCCAGGATTTCCGCACGGCGGGAATCGAGGTTCCGCTG
>CAYGBP010000158.1:0-3744 GCA_964348105.1 uncultured Nitrospirota bacterium | reverse complement strand
TTCAGAGTTCAGGGTGGGAAGTCCCACGTTTACTCGGTTTAATCCCTTCAACTTTAGGTCTTTCGCCATTGCCTCTAAGAAGGTGCCGTTCGTGGTCATCAGCGGAAGCTCGCCCAAATACACCTCCTGCTCCCTGACATCCCGTACTTTCTTGGCCCCGCTTTTCTCATCCTTCTCCCATACGATCAACCGCACGCGGATCTTCACCGGGGCGTTGAATGTCATCCCCCGGTCCAGACACTCATGCACGTCGTATTTCGGCCCCCCGATCGAATAATCGATGAATTCGATTCTGGCCGTCTCGTTGTAATCATCAATGGGAAAAACGCTGGTGAAGGCGGACTGCAGCCCCATATCCTCTCGCCGCTCCCCCGGAATGTCCTTCTGCAGAAAGCGGTCGTAGGACTGCTTCTGAATCTCGATCAAGTCAGGAATATGGATCTGTGCCGAGATCTTCGCAAAGTCCTTCCGTTCTCTCACGCCGTTACCCTTCAGGCTCGTGGAATCAGCCATACAGCCTCCCTGATAGATCTTTCCGTAAGACAGGTGACCCGAAAATCACTAAGTGCCATTTCTTCCCATGCTTCAAGATGAAACAGCTACTTGACCTCCACCTTGGCGCCGGCGGCCTCAAGCTTCTGCTTCATGGTCTCGGCCTCTTCCTTGGCGACTCCCGTCTTCACCGGCTTTGGAGCACCCTCCACCAGCTCCTTGGCCTCCTTCAGGCCCAGGTTGGTTAATTCACGCACCGTCTTGATGGCCTGGATCTTCTTGTCCGCGGCCACACTCGCCAGGATCACGTCGAAGTCGGTTTTTTCCTCGACGGCCTGACCACCCGCGCCGGGAGCCGCTCCGGGCACTCCGGCCACCGCCACAGGGGCCGCTGCCGTCACGCCGTATTTTTCCTCAAGCTCCTTGACGAAACCCGCCAGCTCGATTACGGTCATCTGGTCGATCAGCAAGCCGGCCAGCTCCTTCGCCCGGCCCCCGGCCCGGGTCGCCTCGGCGAGGGCCTCCAGGCTTACCGACTCCAGCATTTTCGCAGCATCTTCCTTTGAGGATTTTGTCTCTTCCTTTGCCTTAACCATCCCAGTCTCCTTTGTTTCAGATCAGTGCGGGTTATCCGCGATCAACCCGCCGATCCGCTCCCACGTTTTTCCTTCAGCGCGTCCAAAACACCCATGAACTTTCGGATGACCTGCGTGAGCACCCCGACCATCCCGGCCATCGGGGAAGAAAGCTGTTGAACCAGGCTGGCCCGGAGGGTTTCCAGGGGGGGAAGGGCCGCCAGGGTGTTGATGCCCTGGAGATCCAGTACCTGCCCCTCCATCACGCCGATCCTGATCTTGAGCTTGTCTTCGCGCGCGGCAAAATCCTTGACGACCTTCGTCGCCACAACCGGGTCGTCATATCCAATGATGATTGCCACCGGGCCCTGGAAATTATCCTTGATACCGTCCAGCGTCGTCCCGGAGACGGCCAGTTTCGCAAGCGTATTCTTGATCACCTTGAATTCACCGCCCGCATCCCTGAGGCGGTTGCGGATTTCACGAAGGGCCTCCACCTGCAGCCCCGCATACTCGGCCAAAACCGCCAGCTTGGCCTTGGAAAACTTTTCGTGCAGGTCCCGAACGATTTTTTCCTTATCCTCGCGATTTTTCATTGCCTGTCCTCTGTCCCTTCTAGGCCTCCACCAGGCTTCCGACCTGTGCCGTATCCAGACGCACCCCCGGCCCCATCGTTGAAGAAACGCACGCCTTTTTCAGATATTTGCCTTTGGAGGACGCCGGCTTGGCACGCAGAATCGATTCCAGCAGCGCGTTCAAATTGGCGGACAGCTGGTCGATGCTGAAGGATACCTTGCCGACGCAGGCGTGAATGGCGCCGGCCTTATCCACCTTGTAGTCGACCTTGCCCTGCCGGATCTCGTTAATCGCCCTCGTCACGTCGAACGTCACCGTTCCCGTTTTGGGATTGGGCATCAGGCCCCGCGGGCCGAGGATCTTTCCCAGCTTTCCGACCATGCCCATCATGTCCGGCGTGGCCACCACTTGGGTAAACTCTAGCCATCCCTGGTTGATCTTTTCAACCAGATCCTCGGCACCGACGAAATCCGCCCCGGCATCCGTGGCCTCCTTGGCCTTTTCGCCCCTGGCGAAAACAGCGATCTTAACCGGTTTACCGACGCCATGCGGCAGGACCACCGAGCCGCGGACCATCTGGTCTGAATGTTTCGGGTCCACGCCGAGCCGCACGACGAGATCCACTGACTCGTCGAACTTGGCATAGGCACAGGCCTTCACCATCTCCAGGGCTTCCCGAACCCCATATTCCCGCTCTTCAAGCCGCTTGGCTGCCGCTTCGTATTTTTTACCCATCGCGTATGTCCGTTATTCCGATCCGTGCACCGTTTCCAGGCAACGTCATTCGGTGGATACCTGGATTCCCATGCTCCGAGCCGTCCCCTCGATGATCCGAATCGCCCCCTTCAGGTCGACGGCATTCAGATCAGGTAGCTTCGTCTTCGCGATCTCTTCCACCTGTTTCGGCGTGACCTTGCCCACTTTATCCTTGTGGGGCACGGGTGATCCCTTGATGATCCCCGCCGCCTTCTTCAGAAGGTCGGAGGCGGGGGGGGTCTTGGTCACGAAGGTATAGGACCGGTCTTTATAAATTGTGATCACGACCGGAATAATCGACCCTTCCTGACCCTGAGTCTTCGCGTTAAAGGTCTTGCAAAAGTCCATGATATTCACGCCGTGCTGGCCGAGCGCCGGGCCCACGGGAGGCGCGGGATTGGCCTTCCCCGCAGGAATCTGTAGCTTGACATATGCCATGATTTCCTTCGCCATCTTACCGGTCTTCCCCCTTCTCCAATCCTATAAACGCTCGACCTGCAGAAATCCCAGTTCCACCGGGGTGGATCTCCCGAAGATGCTGACCAGAACCTTGACCTTCTCCTGATCGGGGTTGACCTCATCCACCATTCCGTTGAAGCCGAGAAACGGGCCGTCGATAATCCTCACCTGATCCCCCTTTTCCAACTGGCTCTTGCTGCGTGGCTGTGTGGTCCCGACATCAATCTGGTGCAGCAGCACATCGACCTCGGACTGCGGAAGAGGGGTCGGACGGGCCCCGCCCCCCAGGAACCCGGTGACCTTCGGGGTCTCTTTGATGAACTGAAGGCTTTCATCGTCCAGTTCCATTTCGACCAGCACGTAGCCCGGGAAAAACTTCTTGGTGGCCAGGCGTTTTTTTCCTTCCTTGATTTCGACAACCTCCTCGGTGGGCATCAAGACGCGGTTTATCTTCTTGTCCATGCCCGTGGCCTTGGCCCGCTCCTCGATACTGGTTTTGACCCGTGCCTCAAAACCCGAATAGGTATGAATGACGTACCATTGCATATGGCTAAATCGCTTCCGCCCTTTCGTTATAAATCGCGCTCATCCGAGGACCACCTTGACCAGCCTGACGAGCAGATGATCGATCACCGCCAGAAAGATGGAAACCAACATCACCAGGACCAGCACCACCCCCGTCGAACCGATCGTCTCCAAGCGGGTGGGAAAGGAAACCTTTTTAACCTCAGCCCTTACTTCAAAGAGAAAATCCGAGATTCTTCGATATAGACGACCGAACACCCTGCTTCCCCGTTCTTCCTGCCTGCCTGCGAATGGCCCGTGCCCCAGACGGGCCGCTGCAGGCCAGGAGGGATTCGAACCCCCAACCCGCGGTTTTGGAGAC
>CAYGBP010000157.1:3534-3753 GCA_964348105.1 uncultured Nitrospirota bacterium | reverse complement strand
ATTCATTATCCAGGACAGCCTTTTCGGGGCCTTTTTGAATGACTTGCGCGCCAAGACGCGTTAAACCTTTCCTCAATAAATAAATTAATTAATTAATTATTATCCAACCCCCTCTCACAGCTCGGCTGTCGGGCAGCAGATCGAAGACACAATGAAATACTTCGCCAAAAGTTCTATTTTTGGATTGATCTATTGGATTGGGATGCTATAATAGTTTCC
>CAYGBP010000157.1:1824-3347 GCA_964348105.1 uncultured Nitrospirota bacterium | reverse complement strand
ACGGCCTTCAGGATAAAGTCACAAAGAGAGACGGCATGATCTCTTTGCTCAAACTCTGGCGCCGGCTCACAAAACCGGCCGCAGCCGTCAAGGATCCCAACGCCTATCGACACACCCAATTACTGCTTTCGCTTCTCCTAGTACTGCTTCTTTTGGGTACAACTTCCATCACGGTTCAGCTCATCTTCCTCCCGGCTTTCTTGCCCACCTTTCTTGCACTCCTTCCTGGAATCCTGCTGCTCTTATTTATTTATGCTTTTGCCCGTATGGGAAAGTACGAAACAGCCACTAGAGCCATCTGCGCGGTGATCTCCCTGACCTGCTTCGCAACAATCGTCGTGAATCCGGATGATCTGCTCGTTTATATTTATCTCGTCGTTCCGACGATCCTCGCCGGCATCCTGCTGGCGTTTAAGGAAGCCATTATGATTGGAGTGGCGATTTCAACAGGGGCAGTGCTCATGTCGGTGGCCGCTAACCAGGGGATGCCAACGGCACACCAAGTACCGTTCCTCATCGCCTTAGTTGTCCTGACAGGACTCACCTTGATCTCCATGAGACATGTCAGACAGGTGGAGCAGTCCCGAAGCGCCCAGATTATGGAAAGCGAGAGTAATCTACGCGCTCTAGCCCAAAATGCCAATGACGGCATTGTGGTGTGCTCGGAAGACCGAATCCTATTTGCTAACAATCGGATCGCGGATATGATCGGTTACCCCGTGCATGACCTCGTTCAAGCAAATCTTAAAACGCTTCTCTATGCAAAGGGGACAGACGATGTGTACCCGGCTTCAGCAAGCCAGGGTGGCACCGAAAACCCGGCGCAATCCTATCAAACTCAACTGGTCACCAAGAAAGGCAAGGTCGTTCCCATTGAAATGACTGTCGCCCAGACCTCCTGGAAAGGCAAACCTGCCGATATTGCCATCATCCGGGACATTACGGAGCGCAAACAGGCTGAAGCGGCTCTGGCTGAGCAAGCCGTCCGTGACTCCTTGACTAATCTTTATAATCGCCGGCATTTCAATCCCAGGATCACGGAGGAAATCAACCGGGTGAAACAACTGGCAAGCACATTGACCCTTCTCATCTGCGATCTGGATGGCTTTAAGGCAATCAATGATACACGGGGGCATCAGACCGGAGATGCCATCCTCCAAAAGGTCGCGCGCGGCATCCAAGATGCCACCCGTGGCACGGACCTTGTTTTCCGGTGGGGTGGCGATGAATTCGTTGTCATTTTACCCAACGTCGATCGTGAGGGCATCCTGATTATTGCAGAGCGTATTCGGGAGAGTATTCGAAAGATCAACCAAGCGAATTTTCCGGAATTGGGCGTCAGTATCGGGGCGGCACTTTATCCGGAGCACGGGACCGACCCACGGGAACTGATCCGGATGGCCGACCGAGCCCTCTATATTGCAAAAAAAGGAGGGGACAAATTCTATATCGGGGAGGAAGAATATCGATTGGACGAAAAAGCAATCGATATCGTTTTTCAGCCCGTTATGGATGTAAAGATC
>CAYGBP010000157.1:0-1814 GCA_964348105.1 uncultured Nitrospirota bacterium | reverse complement strand
CAATCGGCTATGAGGCTTTGAGCCGAGATCCATCGGGTAAACGTAGCATTTTGGAAATTTTCCAAAAATTCCGGGCCATCGGCCAACTCAGCGAGCTTAAGGAGCTCTGTTTTGACCTGCAAATGAAAGAAGGGATTCAGCGTAAGATTAAAAGCCTGTTTCTGAATGTTGATTTTGATCTGCTCAGAAAGAATATTGCGCGACCCAAGCCCCAAGACATCGAAATCATTCTCGAGATTTCAGAATCGGAAGCTGTCCAAGACGTGGAGGATCACCTGGAAGTGGCCAAAAAATGGAGGGCCCAAGGCTACAAATTTGCAATGGATGATTTCGGGGCAGGATTTATATCGCTGCCTTTCATTTCCCGTTTGGTGCCGGAATACATAAAGCTTGACCGCACGACGATTCTCCAGGCCGCATCCTCTGATCAATTCAAGGCGATGCTCAAGGACTTACTCACAGGTTTGAGGAAATGCTCCACGGAAGGAATCATCGCCGAGGGGATCGAGACGGAAAGCGAGCTAGCCGTGGTTGAAGGGTTGGGAGTCCACCTCGTCCAGGGTTATCTCTTCGGCAAACCGAAAAAATTATCTTAAAGAAGGTTTTAGAAAGCCCAGAGGCTACTTGTGCCTGATAAAACCGGCGTATTGACAGCTTTTCTGCTGAGGGACTCTCCGGACCTGGAACAAGAAGCCTTGATAGGTGACAGTGGTTAATGCACCGCAATCAAGCACCCGGCTCGCGGAATCGGGATGCTGAACCCGGAAAACCCCGCATGATCGCGTCAGATCTAAATACCCGGAGGCGCGAGAGCGCCTCCGGTCTTTCATCCATTGAACGGCCTTCCCTGTCAAGAACTCAAGCGGTTCTCCTGATGCCGATGATCAGGTAGACATCATGGTCATTCGCTTCATGGTCCATAGTCGTATCGGCGATAACGAACAGACTGCCGTCATCGCTGACGATACCCCCGATGGCCGTGCCATCGGGAACCGTCACGGTAAAGGCTCCGTCGGGCTCAACTGCATAGCTGAGCCTTCCATATTCGCCGACACGGCCCTCCGAGTGAGCGTCCACGCCAAAGGTGAGCGAGCCGGCGCCGTCAAACAGGCCGGTCATGGCCGCGGCAAAGGAACGCTTGTTCCCGACCCCATCATCCTCGCCCCCGATCTGCACCATCGTGTAAGTGCCCTTTAACGTGCCGCTACCCAGACCGAGGCCACTCCTGATCCCAACGACAATCGCGACGGATTTTTCGAGATCATTCGGATCCTCCGGCTCGGAAACAAACCATATCTTTCCATCGCTACGGATCATCCCTAGATCATCGATCGTATCCGGTGCGATAGGCGGGAGCGTCATTCTACCGGTCGCGTCCACGGTCAATTCACGCGTACCTTTCGGGTTATTGGGGTTGCCCGGACCGATAGAAGCATCCGTCGATTCGGCAACAACCTCGAAATCGACACTCCCATCTCCGGAGGCATTTACATTAATCTGCCGGGTGATGAACGTGCCTTGCCTGTCGGATTGTAACTGGAATGCGGAGTAGTCGCCGTTCATGATTGTGTGATCCAGACCGGATCCATCCTTGATCCCCAGGACCATCATGACCGCATTGGGATCGTCGGTCTGCGACACCAGAAAAACGTCGTCCGCTTCGTTGACGATGCCCCGGATCATGTCATCCAGGACAAACGTCCCGTCGACATAAGCCGTGTATTGACCGTTTCCGTCCTGGTAGTTGCCATCCAGATCGAGATCGACCTGGAATTCGCCGAAGCCGTCGAAAAAGATACCCCAATACTCGCTCC
>CAYGBP010000156.1:2260-3764 GCA_964348105.1 uncultured Nitrospirota bacterium | reverse complement strand
TAACGTGGTGGTGACCTTCTCCGAGCCGGTGACCAATGTGACCGGTGCCAGCTTCACCCTTTATGAGGATGGGGGAGCGGGTGACTGCTCGGTGCTGGGTGTCTCCCGGCCCGGGACCATCACCGACGACGGGACCGGCACGGTCTGGACGCTGGATCCCACGGTGAGTCGACTGGCCGGCGGGGTGCTTCACTGCGTGACGGTCACGACGGCCGTGACGGATCTGGCCTCGCCTCCGAATGCGATGGCGCAGGAATTCCGGAGTAGCTTCACGACGAGGTAAGTCTCTTTTTGTGATGGAATGAGCATGCAAGGGCCTGTACGTCCCAGGAGGGGCGTACAGGCCTTTCTCTTCTTGCGCTCTCATGTCGCATGCCTTGACCGTTACCCGGTCTTAGGAGGGCGTGCCCGCCGGCCATCCCGCTGTGGGGGCAAGCAGTCACGCCAGCGATCTTTCTTAGAAGGGGAAGATGGTTTTTGAAAACAGGAGGTTAGGAGGGGAATCCCAAAAAAAAGAAAAAAAGTGGTTGACACGGATTTCTAACCGTGCTAGGTTCGTCGGAAAGTAGAAAGAAGCCTCCTCCACATCCACATCAGGGATGGGCCATGAAGGGAGCCGGTCTTCACTCGATTCTAGGTGCAGTCGATGTCACCAGAGGCTTTCTGCGGCTCGTTCCCCGGTTTTTCCGTTTTCTTCAGAATAAATCCTTAAAAACATTTCAGAATCATGTAATCCTATCACCCTATTCCTTTACTGGGCAGGGCAAAAACCATATCCGAAACCCGTCAGGTCCAGGACCGGGCAGGTTCAAGACCGGAGGAGGCTACTCATGGATGGGAAACGTTTAGCGAGCTCCTGTATATACGTGGCGGTGTTCGCCTCGATGGTCTTTGTGTCGAGTGCGCATGCCCGCCACGGGGAAGAGGACAGGCTGTCCAATCGGATTCCCGAGCCGGCGCCGTATGTCGTATCGGAGACCACGACGGCGGGCGGCGATTTTGGGGCGCCGCATACCGGGCAGCCGTTTGAAGGTTTGTACGACACCGGGTCATGTGGCGGCTGCCACACGGGATTGTATGATCAGTGGAACGGCGCGATGATGTCGAATGCCTGGCGCGATCCAGGATGGAGAGGCGCGTTTCTCCTGGTTGCCCGGCTAACCTCAACCGACGGGGACGCCGATATTCCGATTCCTCCGGACGGATCCATGCCCCCGAATACAAAGGCGAAGATCAACCCCTTTGGTGTTGGAGGGACCAGCGTGTTTAACGTAGACCCGGCGACCGGGGTACCATTCCCCGGCGTCGATCCGGCGACTTACACAACCTCCGGGTCGTTGATGGATGACTTCTGCTCGCGCTGCCACATGCCGACTAACTACATCGATGGGATCGTCTCAGTGACCATTGATGCCCAGTCCGGCCAGGAGCACGGGCGGATCAGCCCTTGGTACGATCCGACCGATTGCGTCGGCCCGGCGCCCTGCAACAGGCCCGGAACCCC
>CAYGBP010000156.1:0-2250 GCA_964348105.1 uncultured Nitrospirota bacterium | reverse complement strand
GGCCACGGGGGCGCTCACGCCGGAGTCTTTCGCGGAAGGATCTTATGTGGACGGCGGGGCGACCCGGGTGGTGAACAGCAATTCGGGTAAGATCGGCATTGTTTGTGAGGTGTGCCACACGAATGTCGAGTCTCGCTACACGCCTTATCATAATTACAACAGAACAGGCATTGAGTACCATCCGGCCCCTAGGAATGTAGGCCGGCATGAGCAACCAGGAGCGGACCAGCTGGCCCTGCACGAGCAGGATATGTTGAGGGATCCGGATCCGGCGTCGCCAAACCTCGGGTATGCCGTAGGCGCCGGGGCATTCCGCCTCTCGCCGCACGCGCTCACTATGCCCGAGCGCTTCGGCCCGTTGTCCTGGAATGATCCGTGCTTAATTGTGGCATCCGACCCTGATCCGAACAATCCCTTGTCCTGTGTCGGTGGCCAGGTGATTGACCCGTATGTTAGCGCCGTATTCACCGGCGGCACCGCTGTGTTGGACGTACCTTTCGTTATGGCCAATCCTCCGGGGGCGCATGACACCTTTTACCAGGCAAAGTTTGAGCGGGGTGAGTTCTGCGGGGCCTGCCACGACGTGACGAACCCGATGACGATCAAAAATCCGAAGGGCCATTGGGTAGGTGGTTTTCCGATCGAGCGGACGTACACGGAGTTCCTAGGCAGCCGGTATGCGAACCGGGTTGATCCTCTAACAGGCCAGACCCAAGCCAATTTTGATTCCGATTACCAGCGTGACTGCCAGACCTGCCACATGCAGCAGAGCTTTGGAGAGCCCGGAACGGCGCTAACCTTGTATGCGGTGGACAATAGCACAACGCCTCCGACCGTGACGCCAAAGGCGCCGCTGGAAGAGCCGAGCTGCGATCGGATCACGCACACACCCGGCTACTCGCACCACTTTGTGGGCGGTAACGGCTACATCACGAGGCTGATCGGGGAGGATACGGATGGCCAAGGCGATGTCTCGCCCTATCCGGAGCTGTTGAACACCAGCTTCTCTTCGGATAATAAAGAAAGCCGATACAATTATGCCCGATACGACACCACGGCGGACCGGCGCGGGGCGGATGCCACGCAGCACGAGCGGTTTGCGTGGGATCGGTTGCGCAACGTGCTGAACATGACGCTGACGGGGCCACCAGCACCCGTCGACTCGTCTACGGAAACATTGGCCAACCTCGATTTATTTGTGGAGAATGCGGGTTCCGGGCATAATTTCCCGACAGGGTTTCCGGAAGGCCGGATCGCCTGGGTCCATTTGAAGGCCTGGGACTTGGCGACGGGAGCTGAGCTGGAAATTCAGGATGACGACCCGCGGTGGCCAGGCCGACGCTCATTGGGCATTGGTTATCTGACCGGGGATACCTATCCTGATCCCGAGTTACTGGACCCAATCTACCCGGCGGCTTGCGATTGGCGTATTCCCGCGGGAACGCCCGATCCGTACTCGATCCAGTTCAAGGCCGTGGCCTCGCTTGGTGGTGGGGATCTAAACAACCCTCGAGCCGGTGCCTGCCCGACGCTGGACTTGCCGTACGCCACCCCGCTGAACTTGGTCACGAATGCCGAGGGTCTTCCGACCGACGCAAGCAACGCCGTGATCGATCGTAATAACCCAACGGGCATTCCCCGTTATATTGACGAGGACAATGACGGGGATATTTATGACGATTCCTTCCTGATTGACACCCGGTTGCGGCCGCTCCCTCATGCCGACGCGAGTGTCAGTACCAATCAATACTCCGTGGTGGTTCCTGCGGGGACTGTGGGTCCGATCGCGGTGACGGCCACGGTGTATTTCCAATCATTCGAGGCGGTTGTCGCGAGGAAGTTTCTGGGCAATTTAGCCAACACCGATGACCTGGATGCCAATGAAGGCTATCCGGGCGGGCGTCCCACACTGGAGCCGTGTGTGCTCAAATCGGCCTGTGACCGGATCGGCAAGGGCGGGGTGCATGGTGAAGCGGAATTGCGCGAGGCGATGAAGTTTGACCCGGTGGTGGTCGAAGCGGCCCCGGCGCTTCCTATGGAGGTGGTCAACGCGGTGATCCCGGTGGTGGGGGCGACCGACAATGTGCGGCCGGACGTGATCATCAACAATTACAACGCGCCCGGTTTTACGAACGTGGACGGCCCGATCCCGGCCGGTTTCCTGAATGACAAGCACTGGTCGCCGTCGCCGTATGGAGGCCCGACGGGCAACTTTGAGGCCGAGGGCTTTGGGGAGCTCAATGTGGACAG
>CAYGBP010000155.1:1198-3835 GCA_964348105.1 uncultured Nitrospirota bacterium | reverse complement strand
AGGCCCAGGACCTTCTCCTGGAATGTTCTGACAAAAACGGATTTTTCCTGATGAAGCAACTGAACGATCTTATATCCGATTTCCCTGGACAGTCCCTCCCGGTGGAGGGCCAACAAGAGTCCCTCGTCCGCAAGATAGGGCTCCCGCTCCACGAACCGGGCTTCCTTTTCCAGCTCATGGTCGAAGATGTCCTTCTCGGCCTTAGAAGAAAGATAGGAGCCAGCGGCCATGGAGAAGGCGCCTGACAGAACCGCCGCCGTACCCGCCATGAGGATGACGAAACGGCTGGATCCCGCAGCCTGCATCCCGGCGAGGAGGCCCACGGTGCTGATCAGTCCGTCCTGAATACCGAAAACGAATTCTCGGATTCGCCCCTTGGTCTCGATCTGTCTGCGCTTTTCATCCGTCTTGAGCATTGATCCAGTCAGTATTGATGCGTGGTGTCGCCCGTGGGATCACCGGGCTTCCAATCGGAGGGGCACATTCTGCCGGTTTTGAGGGCCTTGATGACCCGGAGGGTCTCATCCACGTTGCGGCCCACATTCATATGGGAGGCCATGCTGAACTGGATGATGCCTTCCGGGTCGATAATGAATGTGGCCCGAAGGGCGACGCCCTCCTTCGGGTGGAGGACGTGATAAGCCTGGCACAGCTTCTTGTTCTCATCGCTCAGGAGGGGGTAGGCGATCCCGCCCAGAATCTCGGCCCCTTCTTTGCGGAATGCCGAGGCTTTTTCACTGAATCCCGAGACCTCGGTGGGACAGATAAAGGTAAAATCCGCAGGATAAAAAAACAGCACCAGCCACCGGCCTCGCATCTCGCGAAGCGTATAGGTGCGTACGGCGTCCTGATAGATCCCAGGAAGCTCGAAATCCGGTGCGGCGTCGGCGATCGTTAGCATCCGCTCCCCTCTAGAGAGAATCCAAGTTCATATCCGGCCGATCATCAGGTGCGGTCGCTAAACTAACAAAAACCTCTATTTGAAGTCAACGCACTGAGGACCTCTGGGATCTTCGGGCTCGCTTTGAAGGTATGCGCCTCGTGTCGTATAATAGAAGAGCTGCAACCCGGTGAATGGTCCTTTTTCATAGGAGGGAAGTGATGTACTGGCAAAGCCACAAGACACGGATGCCGAGGCCCGAGGACGCATTACCCGGCAGAACGGAGAGAATGCCGGTTCCGAAGCGGCATGCCGTCAACGGGAACCCGCTGTGTCCGCCGTTTCCGGAGGGGATGCAGCCGGCCATGTTCGGACTGGGATGTTTCTGGGGAGCGGAGCGGATTTTCTGGAGGCTGAAGGGAGTCTATACGACCGCGGTCGGATACGCGGGAGGCTATACGCCGAATCCGACCTACGAAGAGGTCTGCACCGGAATGACCGGCCATAACGAGGTGGTGCTGGTGGTTTTTGATCCGAAGATGATCCGGTACGAGGATCTGCTGAATGCCTTCTGGGAGGCGCACGATCCCACCCAAGGGATGAGGCAGGGCAACGATGTCGGCACGCAGTACCGCTCGGGGATTTATGCTTACGATGATGCCCAGCGGACGGCCGCCGAGCGATCAAGGGAGGCCTATCAGAAGCGCCTGGCCGAGAACGGGTACGGACCGGTGACGACTGAAATCGTTGAGGCCCCCGAATTTTATTACGCTGAAGACTACCACCAGCAGTACCTGCACAAGAATCCTGGAGGCTATTGCGGCCTGGGAGGAACGGGCGTATCCTGCTCCCCACCGGACTGATCGACGATTCTTGTGTGCCGTGTGATAGGGTCATAGGGCCTTTGCGATCGGGGCTTCCCGTTCGTATTGAGATGGTCAGCACCCATCGATCTTATGAGACGGAATATGGTGCTGGGGGATGGGAGGACATCAGCCGCCAGGAGGGGGAGCGATTCGTTGATGATCCCGGGGGCAGGACAGGCTGCTTGATCCTCTTCGGGTCGTTTCCCCTTGGCCAGCCACATCCCTCTTTTTTAAAAAAAGATTTTTCCACTGTTTTCTTCCAGCCGGGATAGCGGCTGTAATCCCGATTACAGACCCCGCCGGGCGCCCCGTGATAGACTGGGGTCTACGATATTCATGCAATCAAATGAGCGGAAAAGGAGGGGATTATGGCTACGGTGAAATTCGTTGAAGAGAAAGATGCGGCGCCGAAGGTGAAGGAAATCTACCAGGACATCATGAAGTTCTTCAACATGCCGTTTACCCCAAACCTGTTCAAGGCCATGGCGAATCATCCCGATTACCTTGAGGCTACCTGGAACCGGTTCAAGGTGATCATGGGCAAGGGCGCGCTGGACCCCAAGACCAAGCAGGTCATCGCGCTGGCGGTTTCCGCCACCAATAATTGCGAGTACTGCGTGAATGCCCACACCGCGGTATTGAAGCAGATGGGGTATGGGGACGCCGAGGTGGTGGAGCTGATGGCCGTTGTGGATCTTTTCAACGGATTCAACAAGTTCCTGGATGGCCTGGATGTGGAGTCCGATATCCTTCCAGCCTGATAGCTCTTCGCCGTTCAGCTTCTTGCGGACAACCTGCCTCACTTTCTCAGAGCTGTTGAGATAGTAGGTCCTGGCGTCAATCCAGGTGTACAGGTCAACCCCCCTTATCATCGGCGATGGTATCTATCAT
>CAYGBP010000155.1:678-1188 GCA_964348105.1 uncultured Nitrospirota bacterium | reverse complement strand
GATATCCTTCCAGCCTGATAGCTCTTAGCCGTCTTTCGCGGTCAAGAAGGCTTTGAGTATGGAAAAGATCCTTAAATACTCTATAGGGATCTCGCTGGGGGCCGCCGTGCTGATCGTCGCCTTCGCCGCCGGGGTCAAACTCAAGCAGTCCACCTCCGCCGTTGCGCCTGCGGAGCCCATGAACGGGTTCGACGTTTCCCGCCACATGATCCCCCTGGATGAAATCATGGAGGGGGGGCCGCCCCGAGATGGAATCCGCGCGCTGACCGATCCTCGTTTCGTCAAGGCCGGCAAGGCCTCCTATCTGGGCGAAGATGACCGGGTGATCGGCATCATGCTGGACGGACTGGCCAAGGCCTATCCGATCAAGATCTTAAACTGGCATGAAATCGTCAATGATCGGATCGGAGACCGTCCTGTCCTCGTGACCTACTGTCCCCTATGCGGGACCGGCATGGTATTCGATCCGGTCGTGGACGGCGAAAGGAGGCTGTTCGGCGTCTTGGGCCT
>CAYGBP010000155.1:0-668 GCA_964348105.1 uncultured Nitrospirota bacterium | reverse complement strand
CAGCCACGAATTCGGCGTGTCAGGCCTGTTGTACAACAGCGACGTCCTGATGTATGATCGCGACACCGGGAGTCTGTGGTCCCAGATCCAGCAGCAGGCCGTTACGGGTCCCTTGATGGGGAAAGAACTCCCGCTACTATTTTCGCTGCACACTGCCTGGAAGGCGTGGAGGGACGAACATCCGCAAACGCTTGTTCTATCCGACCGGACGGGTTATATTCGGGATTACCGGCGGGACCCTTACGCCGACTACGCGGCCCGGGCGGGACTGATGTTTCCGGTTTCAAGAACTGACGCGGCCGCTGCTCCAAAGGAGTGGGTCTTGGGCGTCGTGGTGGGTGAGGAGGCCAAGGCCTTCTCTTTTGCGGCGCTGAGCGTGCGATCCAGCCCGTTCCAGGACCGCATCGGAGAAAAGGCGGTCCGCATTCATTTCGACCCGGTGACGAGGACTGCGTTTGTGACGGATGAGCAGGGGAGTCCGGTTCCGTCCGTAGTCTCCTATTGGTTTGCCTGGTATGCCTTTTATCCGGGAACGGAGATCATGCATCCAGTCCCTCATGACCATTAGCAGAAGCCGGACGCCGTCTTGACAGGCCGGCCGTGTTGCGGTATGGGTGTCTGGCCGACGGCGGGAGGAGGCAACTGCGACATAATCGAAAGAACGCAAC
>CAYGBP010000154.1:0-3845 GCA_964348105.1 uncultured Nitrospirota bacterium | reverse complement strand
ACCCGGATGCCGAGCTGCTCCCCGGCCGCCTCGCCCGTGAAAACGGCGTCCGGGAGGTTGTCCATTGTGGCGCCGCCGTAATAGACATAGGCCCGGCCGGCATCCTGACCGCCGGCGTCATTGAGGTAGGCGCCGACCATGACGTCACCGGACCCGTCGCCGTTCACGTCTCCCAGTCCCGCCACCGAGGTGCCGAACTGATCCCCGGCGGCCTCGCCGCTCAGGATGACATCCGGCGTATCATCCATCGGGTTGCCGCCGTAATAGACATAGGCCCGGCCCGAATCCAGACCCGATCCGTCATTCAGGAATGCCCCCACGATGATATCCGCATAGGCATCTCCATTGACGTTACCGGCACACGAGACTGAAATCCCAAAATGGTCTTCAACATTCTCTCCGGTGAGGATCACGTTGGGCGTTGGACTGGGGCCGACCGGGGCGCCGTGATAGATGAAAACCCGGCCGACATTCTTTTTCGCGTTCCCGGCGTCATTTTCATAGGAACCGACGACCAGATCGTCGAAGCCATCGCCATTGACGTCGCACATCGCCCCGGTCAGTTTGGGGACAGGAGGCGAAACGACCGGCCCCTGGGTAATGTTGATCGGGGTCGGTGGGCCGGCCTTCCCGGTCCGATTCAGCAAAGATACATCCAGGGTATTTGCGCCGCTGACCAAGGATACGTCCGTAGACCAGGTGGGCTGGCACCCGAAATCCACCGCCGTTGTTCCATTAATCACAACGGCGGAGTTAATAGATCTCGTGCCGAACAGGGTAATGGTGGCCTGGTCGGTCTGGCTCGGAACCCCGCCCAGGACAGCCTGGGCCGGGGTGTCGGTCAGGGTGGCCGGATCGCCGCAGTCCAGCGGATCGGCGTCTTCATCCCCGCAGCTGACGGCCGTCAGGGCGACCAGGAGGGAAACAGCACAAACCCTAAAAATCTTTGTTATTTTCCGGTGCAATGCTTAAAAACCCCTATTTTTAGTGTGAAGGACCGGCCCTTTCTTGTCAAGAAAAATCAACGAGATCGGATACAATCTAGGGATAAAATCACATTCTAAAAAGCTATAAAGCATGCTTTAATTTTTTGCTTGACATCTTTCTGTTATAGTGCTATATATAAAGCAGCCTATGGAAAGGGTTCATTCATGGAGGAACTCAAGGATATCATTGGAGGACTGGAGCAGCGGATTACCGTCTATAAAAGCAGGCTCCAGGAGCTTCAAAAAAAGCGGGACAGGCTGGATGAGGAGGTAAGAACCATTAAGAAATACCTTGAATTGGCCGAAACGCTTTATCGAGTCGAACTAGACAAGGCCAAACTGGCGAACCTCTCCAATCAAATCATCAATACCGACAAAGATAAACCGAGCAAGCCCTCGACGCCCGTCTTGGTGGACGTCACGGACCAGTCCATGGAACTGCTCCTCGGTAAATCCAAATATGTGGGGATGAGCGTCCCTCAGGCGGCGATCACCCTGCTGAAGGAAGCCGGGCGACCGATGCATGCCAAAGATATCTATCTGAAGCTTTTGGAAGGGGGGGTGCGCATCCGCGGCAAGACCCCCGTGACTTCAGTGGCGATCTCTTTAAAGCGCGACAAACGGTTCCGAAAAGTGGCACCCAACACCTTTGAGTTAGTGGAGGAGAAGGTCCTGCAATCCGCTTAGTGATTGATAACCAGATACGCCCTCCCGGAGAATCGGCCTGGGGCCCAAGGGGAGGGCGCAATGCCGCCAAGACTGAAAGGGGGTGAGGGGCAGGTTATGGTGAAAAAAAAGGCCGCGAAAAAGAAGACCTCCAAAAAGAAGAAATAATTTTTTTGGAGAGGTGCGAGAGGTCCACTTTAGCTGACTTCAGCCGAAGTGGACCTCTTTTTTTATTCTGTTAGCCGGGTATGACTTTCAGGAAACGCGGGGGGCCAGGGCCCATCGAGGCGAGACCAGGGACCCCTCGGCCTCCTCGACTTCATCCGTCAGGACCCAGGCATCCTTGTTCTTCATCATCAAAGAGACCAGCTGGGTATGAAGGGCGTGGCCGGCCATGTGAACCGTCAACTCGCCGAGGAGGGGCCGCCCCAGCAGGGAGAGATCCCCGATCAGATCCAGCAGCTTGTGACGGACCAGCTCATCCGGATATCGCAACCCGCCTTCGTTCATCACCTGGGAATCACCGATCACGACGGCGTTTTGCAGCGAGCCGCCCTTGATCAGGCCGGCCGCCCGCATCCGCTCCACGTCCCGCAAGAATCCGAAGGTCCGCGCCCGGGCAATGTCCCGGACGAATTTGTTTTCGGTATGCGTGTAGGAATAGCTCTGCTCCGAAAAGAGGGGATGATCAAAATTCATTGAATACTGAACCTTGAACCGATCGGACGGCGCGATGCGAACCCATCGTCCCCCGTCGGTTACTTCCAGAGGCCGCCGGATCTTGATCAGGGGTTGCCGCTTTCCCTGGTTGATAACGCGCGCATCCCGCAGAAGACGAACAAACGCCGACGCGCTCCCGTCCAGAATCGGCACCTCCGGGCCATCCACCTCGATAGACAGGTTGTCAATCCCCAGCCCTGCGAGAGCCGCCAGGAGGTGCTCCACGGTCTGAACCGAGGCGCCCTTTCTCCCCAGCGTGGTCGAAAAATTCGTGGAAATGACCTGCGAGGCTTCCGCCTTGATGGAGACCTTCCGCCCATCGGTTTTACTGACAAAAACGATTCCGGTGTCGACGGGAGACGGGACGAAACGCATTCTGGCGCGCTCACCCGTATGCAGTCCAGCACCCGAGCAGGTCACCGGCCGGCCGATCGTTCGTTGATAACGCATTCAGAACACTCCTCTTAATTATCAAAGCAGGGTTGGCGTGAATGAACAGACACGAATGAAAAGCAATATCTATGCCATAAAATATTGATCCATCAGGCTTCATTATAACATATTGTTTTAAAAAAAGAATTGATGGTACGAATCCTGTCCGTCAGCCATGGCCTCGGCCCACAGCCTCGCAGGACTGTTGTAAAAATCAAACAGAGCGAGCCGATGTGTGCCTTTTTTGCCATGGCTCCCATAAGCACTCGATCCCGGGCTCCCCCCCCGTTCATGACCCGCGCCAAAGCCGCATTGAAAGCCCCTCTCGTTTAGTGTACTTTGAAAAAGTCCAAAACTCAAACGCATGCCAGCGGGAATCCGAAAGGATCGAGCCGGGCGCGGCATTCGCCTTCGCGACGGCAACGGCCGTGGGCCAGAGCCTTGGGGCGAGGAACATCGACCGGGCGCGCATGGAGAATTTCGAGGCCAATCGGCTGGCCGTCGCCGTGATGGCAGGGATGGGGGTTCTCTTTTTCTTCTTTCCCTACCTGCTGCTGCGCGCCTTTACCAGCGACCCCGAGGTTATCCGCCTGGGATCCCTGTTTTTGAAAATCGTGGCCGTCATGCAGATCCCTCTCGCCATCACGATGGTGCTGTCGGGCTTTCTGAAGGGGGCCGGAGACACCCGACTTCTGATCCTGGTCACGGTGGCCGGGATGTGGGTGGTCCGTCTCCCCGTCGCGTTCGTCCTGGCCTTGGGCTTGCAGGTGGGGATCGCCTTCGTGTGGGGGATGATGGTAGCGGACTGGGTGGTGCGGATGCTGGTCATCCTGGCAAGGTATCGCTCCGAGCGGTGGCAGGAGCTCGGCGTGGTCAGATAAAATCGGCGAGGGGAGGCGCATCTGGATGGGAAAGTTGATTGATCTTCGCAGTGACACGGTCACCCGGCCGACGCCGGCCATGCGCAAGGTGATGGCGCAAGCGGAGGTGGGCGACGACGTCTACGGCGAGGACCCCAGCGTCAACCGGCTGCAGGAAATG
>CAYGBP010000153.1:3411-3850 GCA_964348105.1 uncultured Nitrospirota bacterium | reverse complement strand
AAGACTGCTAAAACGGGATAATCCCCACTTCTGTAATGGCTTCATGAGATACCCAAGCTCTTGTGGTTTAACGCGGCTCCTGATGATACCAGCATCATCGGTCTTGAAACCCGCCCCCATTTGGAGCGTTAAAGACAAGCTCGAGCAACCGCCGAATGCTTACTGCACCTATGAATATTTCACAAAAGCTACGTAGGCTGTCCCCGGAATTCATTCGCCCCGTAAACCTCATGCTTCGGCCGGCCGGCAAGGATGTGCTCTTTCCCCCAATCGGTCACCTTTCGGAAGGCATCTGACTGAATGAAGGCATCAAAGGTGGCCCGCGACTCCCACTCAGACACAATCAAATAAGAACGCTCCTGAAAGACATCTTTGTACAGATTCGTCTTCTGATGTCCTGCGGTTTTGGCCATTGCTTCCATGACCAATGCAAATTTCT
>CAYGBP010000153.1:2853-3401 GCA_964348105.1 uncultured Nitrospirota bacterium | reverse complement strand
GGACTCCGCCTTCCCCTCCAAAACCTCGTAATTCATCCCCACTGTAATCATCGTTTCTCCTCGTTTGTCGGAAGGTAATTCCGATTATGGGATCATTGGAATCTCATCCTGTTTCATACGGGAAATATAATCTTTTTGGGAAGGGAGGGTCAAGCAGGATACGATAGACAAAGGGAGGGGAAGGATATTTGATTTATCAAGACCTGGACCTCTGAAAAACTTACCTTGGTCCGACCCGGATGTTGAAGTCCAAGCTGCCCCGCGATCCTTTTGGGATGCGGGGACCGGATTCGCCGATTACCGCTCGAGCCGGACGATCTGAGCGATGGAGGGTTTTCTGTCGGCGCTGACGGCGAAGACCATGTAGTGGCCCGGCGGGGCCTTTTCCGCCAGGCTTGGGGCCTTCGCGACGGCCAGTCTCAAACCCGACCAATCGGTCACCGTGACGAGTTCAAGCTGCACATAGCGCTGATTGGAATCCCAGGAGTGGGTCATGGAAGGGAGGCCGATAAGGACGATTTCAGCAGGATCGGGATGAGCGGAATCGA
>CAYGBP010000153.1:2480-2811 GCA_964348105.1 uncultured Nitrospirota bacterium | reverse complement strand
CTTGTGAAAGGAGAAGGTTTGGCCTGCTCGGCCAGTCGAACATGTAATCCGGGTAATAATACCGGAAGTTGGGTTTCTCGTTGCCGGGCGCCCCATCATCATTTCCGCCTCCCACAAAAACCCGCCCGTCCGGAAGCAGGGCCGTGAGGGTATGATATCCCCTGATTTCAGGGCTCTTGAATGTGCCGCTCTTGAGGGTGAAGCCCGTTGCCGGATCCAGATATTGCGCATACTCGGGTTCTAAGGTTCCGCCGGCGCCGGCCTGATCGTCGTGGCCCGCGAGAATCAGAATCCGTCCGTCCGGAAGCTGAACGGTGGAAGGATGATGCCT
>CAYGBP010000153.1:959-2470 GCA_964348105.1 uncultured Nitrospirota bacterium | reverse complement strand
CATTGAGATAAGGATCGTAGATATCAATGCTTCTTTCCTGCAGGGTATGATGTTCACCTCCAACGTTTACGAATGATCCGTTCGGATATCCCCATTCCCCGTCCAGGAGTCGCATCGGAAGAAATGCGGACGAAGACCCTTTGTTGGAATTGACTTCCGTATGGCCCGGTCGAATCTGGCCCGATGCCTTCCATTTTTGTCCGGCGGGGGCGTCGATATCAAAAAATTGGGGATGTCGTGGACCTTGAGTTTTGCAGAGAGCGAGGAATAGACATAGTTCGCAGAACGAGTGGGGGAGGAACAATATATGGCCGGCGCCCCCCAGGATGACGAAATCAAACCGGCCTTCCGGTTCGTTATAGAGTTCGAAGACGTGGGGATAGTCGGGGCTCAAAATGGCTTCCGGCGATTCTTCATGCGTCGAAACCTCCTCCCACGTATCGGTAACGGTGTCATAAACCTCCAGACTTCTGTTGCCCCAGAAATTCGGCACCACCTGATCGAATCCGCCGGTGACGAGCATACGGCCGTCCCCCATGCGCGTCACCGTGGGATACCACCGGATTCCCGCCTCCCCCATCGTGCCCGGGCCCACCATATTGGGTTTCCTCTGCCACACCTGGGTAATCGGGTCAAATAACGCGGCGAACTCAATTCCGTTCAGATACATGCCGAAAGGAAAGGCAGGGTTCATGAAAAATCGGCTTCCCCCGGCCACGAAGACCTTGCCGTCCTCCGTGAGCGAATGGCCCGCACACACGGCGCTGTCGAAAACAGTGGTGCCCTCCACCACCACCCCCGGAAACGGGATGTCCACGGGCGCCATCACCGGAACAGCCGTGAGCTCCGCGGGAAATGAGGTCTCCCAGGCGGGGACCACATCGAGCTTGAAATTATGAAGAAAAAGTTTTTCGTCCGGGGTCAGGACCACGTGGATGGGCGCCAGAGGAGACCCGGTTGGGGTCTCCATTTCGATGAGAGGACTGTAGGCATCCGTCACCCGTTCCTGAGCATTGGCCCAAGACGCAACCAAGAAAAACGCGAGTAAGAAAACCCCGAGACTTCGTCTCATGATTGCTCCTCCTCGATGATTCAATTTAATGGAAGCACGCCCGGCAACGGTTGGAATAGACGGGTAACCGACCGGCGAAGCGGCCAGTCTAAACATTCAGCGGAGTATACCTTCCCGCACCTTCAGTGTCAAACAAAAGTAGGGCGAGGTGTTGTGCTTATTTCCCTTCCTTGACTGACCCCACTAGGTTACTGATCGTTTCAAGGCAATCGATCGAAGCTGTATTAACCAAGATTTTGAGAATGTCCCCGACGCTTCATGATAACCTCTTGGGTGAAACAAAGGGGTCAAATTGAGGCAGTCCCGATTTCGATTCGATTCTGAAATCCACTTCTCCCTCATTCATAACCTTCGAAATGCTCGATCTTGATCTGCTCCTTGGGGATGGCCATCCTTTCGAGAATATTCCGCAGGCTGTCAACCATAGCCGGCGGCCCAC
>CAYGBP010000153.1:0-910 GCA_964348105.1 uncultured Nitrospirota bacterium | reverse complement strand
ATCATCAATCCGACCCGTTTCTCCTGCCCACCCTGAAGCGCCGGGTTTCGAAATCACATGCACAACCTTTAGGTTCTGACCCGCTCTCCCAAGTTCATCGATCTCCCGGCGAAAGGGAATTTCATCAGGAGTGCGGTTTCCAAAGAGAAGAACCAACCGGTTGTTCAGTTTCCGGTCTACGGCATATTCGATCATGCTTTTGAGCGGTGTGATCCCGATCCCTCCGCTCAAAAAAACGGTGTATGGCGCGGCCTCATCATAAACAAAGCGCCCTGTCGGGCCGCTCACGGTTACCGTATCGCCCTGCTTTAAATTGAAAAATGCCTTTTTGTACGAGCTTTCCGACTGACGCGTCGCAAAGACGAGGGCATCCGTTCGGGTAGGCGCGCTGGCGATGGAAAGGGCCCGGTCATCTCCCTCTTCTGTTCCGGGGACCTGGACGAGGCAGTACTGCCCGGGTTTAAATGCAAACTTCTGTCCCGAAAGGTCCAACCGGATGGACCGAATCGTGGAAGTCTCCGACGTGATCCCCTGAACTTGAAGCTCGAGCAACGGCATGGCCATCCTCCCTGCATAAGGGAAAAGAAAGAAGGTGGGTAGCTCGGGCTGCCCCTTGCCTTATTAGCCTCAGAACGCTTCTTTCAGGCTCAAAGCGGACTTTTTAAACCTTAAATCCACCCCATTTTTAGCGCATCGCGTTTATCTCAGGCTGTTCGCCGGCGCGTAAGCTCCATGAGCTTGGTTCCTCGGACCAATAAATGCATTTTAAACTCAACTTCAGGGCGCTTTATTTAGCTTTCTGGGGAGTCCCGGCATCAGGAAACCTTATTCCTATCCCGAATGAGAGTCAAGACTTATGTATGATGTGCCCGGAAATACCTGATTTATGCGGTATTGTGGCCGGCAGGCG
>CAYGBP010000152.1:0-3874 GCA_964348105.1 uncultured Nitrospirota bacterium | reverse complement strand
TCCATGGGAAGTGCAACCTCCTCGGACACCTTGTCGGGCTTGGCGCGCAGCTTGCTGAAAAATCCCTGAAGGAGCTCCTGTACCTCCTGCTCCAACACGCCGCTCGCCAGGGCCACCCGATGATTCAGCCTTCGGTCCTGGGGAATATTAAAGATTGATCCACACGCCCCCGCCTTAGGGTCCTTCACCCCGAAGATCAGCCGCGAAATCCGCGCCTGGACCAGCGCGCCGGCGCACATAGAGCAGGGTTCCATCGTAACGTAGAGATGGGCCCCCGTCAGCCGCCAACGCCCCAGCTTCCGGGAGGCCTCCTGCAGGACCAGGATTTCGGCATGGGCCGTGGGATCGTTCAGGGTCTCCTTGTAATTATGAGCCCGGGCCAACACTTCGCCCTTGTTGACCAGGAGCGCGCCGATCGGAACCTCCCGCTTGTCGGGGGCCAGCCTCGCCTCCTCCAGGGCCATTCTCATGAATCCGACGTCGATTTCATGCCAGGGTCCGTTCATCCAATCCACTCCTCTTTAAAAAGCGATTCGCCAGCCGGGAAGTCGACCGGAATTGCAAAGACATGAGAAAATATCTCAATGAATAAAATAGCTTAGGGCTTCCGGTCGTCAAACCAGAGAGAGCCCCGAGAGGGCCGAAAGTGATTGTAATGGATGATCAATTCATCTGTCAAGGAAATCCGGGAATAACAAAGGGATTCGACCCGATGGCAGGGGGTATGGCCGGCCCAACCTCCGCCTGGAAGAAACTTTTTGGGTCGGGATTTGTTTAAATAAGGGTACTGGGGCATGATCATTGAAAAGGCTGGCAGCCGAATATTATGATACAAGCTGGGGGTCACCATGCCGGAGGGTGCGAACGGATGAAAACCTTGAAGACCTGGGCGGCGGTATTGATCCTGGCGGTGATTTCAGGCTGTGTCACGGCGCCGCCCCTCGCGCCTCCTGATGAGGAAGCCGTGAGGGTCCGGCTACCCTATGTCACGGCTTTCGACCGCCTCCTGTCGCGACTCAGGGCGGAAGGATATGAAATCGCCATCGCGGAGAAGAGCATCGGGATTATCGAAACGGTTCCCCGGAGGATCCCCGGAGATCAGGGCCGTCTGCAGCACAAGTCAATGCTGTCCTTCCTCCTGCAAGGGAACCGCTCGTTTACCGACATCTATCTTCGGGTGATCGTGACCAGCGATGACCCCGCGGAGCGGGACAGGACATTGGAATTATTGAGGGGGCTGTGATTTCTCGAATGAACGGGGCGATGATTTTCAAGAAACGGACCTGGACATTGATCATTGGCGCGATCCTTCTTCAGATCGCTTCCGCCGGGGGCGCCGACGCCCAAGACCCTGGCTTTTCGGTCGACCTGACGGCGGAGGTTCAAGAACGGGACGTCATCGAAAAAGGCACGGCACTCGGATCGGCCGAAGTCAAAGGAGACGCCTCCTCGAGTCGCGTCCTGTTGCGCATGGGCCTGAGGCCGGCGCGGGGCTTTGAGTTCTACCTCCTGGGGGGAGGCGCCGATCTGAGCATCGACGAGTTCGACGGATTTTCCTCCAAGATGAACCCCGCCTACGGCTTCGGCGCCTATTTGACGCTGTTTGAATCCCCGCCTCCTCAGTCCTTGCATTTCTTCCTCGATGCGCGCTATCTGCGCTTCGTGGCGGAGGATCGGGTTGAAACCCTTCCCGGACCCCAGGATGAAACGATTCGCTGGAACGAGGTATCGGCGCGGTTCGGTGCAGGCGGCTACTATCCCTTTTTCCATCCCTACGGGGGCATCGGCGTCTCGTTCGTCCGGGCCAAGGACAGCCTTTCGGGCTCCGGAAAACTAAGCCTCCAGGAGGAGGACAATATCGGTTTTTTCGCGGGGGCGGATCTGTTTCTGGATCCCTCCGAGGCCGCGGCCTTCAATGTGGAATTTAGTCTGGGGGATGTCAACGCAATCCGGGGGGGATTTCGATTCAAATTTTGATTGATCGGGCGTGAAGCCCGGGAGGGCGATGCCATGAAAACGCGGCTTTTTCAGAAGACCCTGATCATCATGGGTTCGGTCATTCTCTTGGCCTCTTGCCAGAGTTATCGTTACGGCAATGAGCCCCTTTCGAGCGGATACGGAGAGGCCGCCACCGTCCCGTTTTCCCAATCCTATGCCTCAAGCTACCGTTACGATCCGCCGGCCGGTGTTTACTACTATCCCGCGCCCTTCTACTACCACCCCTATGATTATCCTTATTACAGCCTGTACGCCTATCCCGTTTACCCGTATCCCCGTTACTATTACTACCCTTCTTTTTACTTCAGGGGACATTACCACCCGCATCGCCATAAGGATATTGATCGACCCGCACCCCCCCGCAAACGGCCCCTAGGCTCCCATAACGGGTCATCCTCCGGCGGGGGTAAAGGCCCGTCGGGCGGAAAAAGGCCGCTCCTTCGCTGAATGCAAAGAGCGGCCTTGCTGCTCCGAGGTGCCGGGTCAGGCGTGGACCGAGAAGGACTCGATCCGGGGCCGGACGAGGCTGTTGTAGTCTTCGTACCGCATGCAGATCGAATCCCGGTGCGTGCCGGCGTTGAAGGTGATTTCGGCGTGCTTGGCCAGTGAGCCGTCCACCAGCACGTCCAAGCCGAAAAGGTTTCCGAACGGCGGCTCGGCGCCGGTCTCGCAGCCCGGGAAGAGATCCTTAAACTCTTCCTCGGTTTCGAGTCTGGATTCCCCTCCCAGAACAGCATGCAGCATCTCGAAATCGATCCGGCGGGTGGCCGGCAGCACCGCCATCAGGGACTTGCCCGCATGCCTGACCATCACCACCTTGGCCATCTGATCACCCGGCACATGTTCGGCCGCGGCCAACTCCTGGGCCGTGTAGGCTTCCGAGTGGGTGACAACCCGGTACCGGATGTTGTTATCATCCAGGATTTTTCGAAGCTTCCCGAGAATCGGCATCGCCGGCCTCCTCTCTTCACCCCATATCCTTTGGCGCATGGGGCATGATCCATGACGATTCGATGATTCCGTGAGCCCCGGGAAATTTCTCCCGGCCGCTCCGCGCCTTGCAGACGATCATCCTCCCATCTCGGCTACCTGGGAAGATCGGAGCCGCCCTTGCTTCCCGGAGCTCGAATACCCGAATTCCGCCCGCCGGGTTCGTGGATCATGCTTTGAAACCCCCGGGCGGTCGGCTCAGGCGCCAGCCGGCACGGGATGGCCCAACTCCACAGCGATCGCCCTGCCCAATCCGGACATCTCGTCCCCCATCAGCTCGATGAGGTCGTCCATCGTAATCATTCCCACCAGCTTTCCGTCGCTGGCGGAGATGACCGGAAACCGGCGGACGCTGTGTTTCTTCATGGCCTGGATCAACTCCCACACGCCGACCGATTCGGGAACCGTGAAAGGATTCGGTGTCATCACGTCCCGGATGAGCGTGGCGGATGGGTCCTTCTTTTCCACCATCACCCGGAGCAGGATGTCCCGGTCCGTCAGGATTCCGATCGGTTTATCCTCTTTCGTCACGACGATGGAGCCGACCTTTCGATCCCGCATCAACTGGGCCGCCTGAAACACTTTATCCTCAGGCGTGAGCGTAATGACCGGCCCTTTGCAGAAATCTGCGAGTGGCATGGCCGCCTCCTTTCCCACTGACCATTATTTCGCCTTTGCACCGGCTATAATCCCATTCCACACCTTCTCATATTTTTAATTAGGCAAACCGCATGCCAAACCAGCAAAAGTCATCCCGCTTGACCCACGCAAAATCATTAAGTTTTTCAATAACTTCTGCATTAGACGGGAATCAAAGCTGTCTTGGAGCAACAAGCTCTTTTATGATTGTATAACCAATTTGACAGGTCTTTCAGCTAAAGGTTGA
>CAYGBP010000151.1:0-3887 GCA_964348105.1 uncultured Nitrospirota bacterium | reverse complement strand
CCTGAACTGGTTCGTCGCGATTCCCCTGCTCTCGGCGTGGCGCGGGGCCGCTGGCGAAGGGAATGCGGTGGAGGCCGCCTATCGGCTCTGGTCGGGTGAGACCCGTTATCTGGGGGTGGGGGCCATGCTCATCGGGGGAGTCTGGACGCTGTTTCAGGTTCGGCGGAGCGTGATCGCCGGTGTCCGCAGCGGCCTGGAGGCCTATCGAAAGATGCGAGGGGGGATTCATCCCCAGGTGGATAGGCTTGAGCGGGACATTCCGATGCAGTGGATCTCGGTTGCCCTGGTGGGATCCGTGCTTCCCCTCTACCTGATATTCGACTACATTACGGCGAGTCCCGGGGTTTCGGCCGTTATGGCGATCCTCATGCTGCTGGCCGGCTTTTTGTTTTCGGCGGTCGCAGCCTATATGTCGGGCGTCGTCGGCTCATCCAACAACCCCATCTCGGGGGTCACAATCGCCACCGTATTGACCTCTTCGCTGCTCCTGGTTTCTCTCCTGGGTCCGGACAGCGCGGTGGGCCCGGCCGCCGCCATCCTGATCGGCGCGGTCGTGTGCTGCGCGGCCGCCATTTCGGGCGACAATATGCAGGACCTGAAGGCGGGCAGGATCGTGGGGGCGACCCCTTACCGGCAGCAGATCATGCAGGGGATCGGCGTGGTCGCCGCCGCCTTGATGATTGCACCCATCCTGGGCCTGCTGCTTGAGGCTTATGGCATCGGCGTGCCAACGGAGGCCCGGCCTCATTCACTGCCGGCCCCGCAGGCCACCCTGATGGCTTCGATTGCCCGGGGGGTCTTCCACAACGATCTGCCGCTCTCCATGCTGCTCGGCGGTCTCGTGATCGGCGGGGGAGTCATCTTGCTGGACGGCGCGGCTCAACGCTCGGCGTGGCCGTTCAGGTTTCCGGTTCTTGCTTTGGCCGTGGGACTCTATCTCCCCTTGCAACTCTCGGTCACGATTGCCCTGGGCGGGGTGATCGCCTGGAGCGTCCGGAGGACCGGGACACCGGGTCTGCGCAACGGCACACTCTTTTCGGCGGGCCTGATTACGGGAGAGGCCCTGGTAGGCGTCTTGATCGCGGTGCTGATTGTCTCTTCGGGGGCCGCGGACCCATTTGCTCTCGACGGTTCGACGATCGGGACGCTGGCCGGAGGGATGCTGATCTTGTTCATCATTTTTCTTCTTTACAAAATTTCCTCGACAGGAATTCCCGTTCGCACGGATTGAGAAGATGAATTGTCCTTCTTTGATTTGGCACGGAGGCCCCGATCGGGCGGCGCCCTGGCTGCGGCTCTGCCACAGTGATCACTTGATCCCGACGGTCAGGCAAATCTCGTCCTCCGCCGTTGGATCCGGATCGGCCGTTTTATCCCTGAGGCTGGACCTGATATGCTAGAATTGTAATTTTATCGGCAAATTCATCATGGCCTGGAACGGGAGGAGGATTTGAACGGATTTACGGTCTGGTTCACGGGATTGTCCGGCGCCGGAAAGACCACCCTGGCGCAGAGCCTGGCCCTGGCGCTGCGCGACCGGGGGATCATGAGCGTCGAGATTCTGGACGGGGACGTCGTCCGAAGGCACCTGAGCAAGGGCCTGGGATTCAGCAAAGAGGACCGGGACACGAACATCCGGCGCATCGGGTGGGTCTGCCAGTTGCTGACCAAGCATGGGATACCGAATATCGCGGCCGCCATCTCGCCTTATCGGGAGGTCCGGGACGAGGTACGGAAGATGGTCGGGCGGTTCGTGGAGGTTCACGTGGATTGCCCCCCGGAAGTCTGCGAAAGCCGGGACGTGAAGGGCCTTTACAAAAGGGCCCGCGCGGGGGAGATCAAGAATTTTACGGGTGTCGACGATCCCTATGAAGCGCCGCATAACCCCGAGGTCCGGGTGTTGACGGCCCATGAGTCGGTGGAGGCTTGCACGCTGAAGGTGATGAAGAAACTGCAAGACATGGGCTATCTGTAGCCCGCGAAGACATCCACCCCTCGAATAGCCCGCCATATTTCCTGCCGGGAAGATCCTGCTTAAGACTGTTTCAAGAACGCTTCGTTCATTTCCGTCATGATGGATTGGATTTCAACCGACGGCACGGCTCGCAGTTCATGAAGGGATTAAACGCGAAAATAGGGGGCGCGAATCGATCTTTTGCATTTCCAAACACCCGGGAATTTACCTCATCCACTCCATCTCTTTCCGGATATCCGCCGGGCCTTACAATTCTTTGATATTGTGAAGAAAGCGCCCTACTTGCCTACGTCTGAGACTTTTTGATGATATTCGTCCGAGCGGGCCGATTAATTGGTTGCACTCCATGTTCTTGGGCCAGATCCGAAACGCTCAATCCCCGTTCATCATCGGGATTCAATTGAGTCAATGCTACAGGCCGCAGGTCATTTTGAATCAGGAGTTGATCTTTGAAACTCTATTCATCCCCGCCCGATGAATGAAGTCACTGTGCAGGGCAGGCGCCGGGTGATCACAATCGGGGAGAGGGTAAGCGTGGCCGATCAGAAACAACCCGCCTTCCTGCATAAAATGCCCGAACATACCCCTTCAACTAAAAACGGTTTGATTTGATAGACCGGATATGTTAAATAGACTTTTACCGGAAAATACAGCAGGATCCCGGGCTGATCCTCCATTTGGTTCTCTGGAGGGGTCAGCAGGTGCTAACCGAAACTTTAACCTGTTTGTTTCGTCAAATCGGTGGGGTGGCGAAGGAAGCGCAACTTAAGGAGAAAGATCGCAATGAACTTGAGGAAGTCTGTGTTGATGTTCACCCTGTCGGCCATGATGATGGCGGCCGGCATGACGGCGGCAAACGCCGCCGATTTTGACCTGACGATTGCCCTCGCCGGAGTCGAAGCTAAGGGAAGCGGTAAGCATGTCAAGCCCGGAACGCATGTCAGGCTCGACACCTACTTGACGAACAATGGGCCGGACCCTGCGCCCGGCCGTATTACGGTTACCGGCGAGGTGCTGCCCGAGTGCCCTTATCTGGTCGGGTGGTATTTGTCGCAAGATACGATCATTACCACCGAAGATATACAGATCGGAGGCTACTGTCCGAACGGACTTGAGGCAGGCCAAACATTCCGCTTTTGGGCTGATGCCTATGTCCCTGTCAATATCGAAGGCGGGTTCTACTATTGGGGGGCCATTGCCGATTACAATGACAGCGTGCTTGAAACGAATGAGGACAACAATGCCGCTGTCGGAGAGAAGGTAACGATCCGGTAATTGCACGGTTTTGCCAGGCCGAGGCGATGAGGTTTCCGGAAGACTCGGTTGACCTTTGTCTAATCCGTTTCCGCCTGGATTCCCGACGGGGCCACACGGTTTCAAGCCTGTTTCAGGTTTTGCTTCACCTTCCGCGGTCCGGATCTGCCGGGCCGCGGGAGGCGGTCCTCGCAAGCTTTCCACCAACTAGACCGTTTAGAGTAGAGATTCCGGAGCCTCGTGCCTGGTGTTTACCGGGCGGCGCATCGCCGAGGGCCTTTTGTGGCCGGGATTCTTTGTTGTCGATCATCCGGTGGTCCATTACCTCCCCCACTTCCTCCGAGAACGGAAACGGATTGAGCACCTCTTCCCGACAGGGCCGGTTCAACCTCTGGATAAGGCGTTCTGATTCGGCCGCCCGTGACCCGCATTGGATGTGATGATAAGTGGGGGTACAGCATCAAGTTCCTGAAATTATAGAGAATACGGGATTGCAAATTTCATATCAAAAACGCCTCTTCCGTATAATCTATTACCACGTCTGCGCGCTTGAAACATATTCTTTGGCGCCTCAACGACATCCATCGGATCGATTACTGGACACGAAAGGATAAAGAGGCTGAAATAATGCAGCTGGTAGAACGAGGCGACAAGATTG
>CAYGBP010000150.1:0-3938 GCA_964348105.1 uncultured Nitrospirota bacterium | reverse complement strand
CAGGAAGATTTTTGATCGCGGGTGCAGCTTCTTTTCATTGCCCGTAATCTTAAGGCTCCACTTGATTCCATATTGCCCCTCGAAGCTCTTCAGATGATGCTTCAAGGCGGGCGTGAGCTCCACCTTGTCGGCATAGAGGGGGCGCAGGTCGAAGATGACCTCCCGGGCCTCCTCGATGGCCTCCTTCATGAGCACCTTGGTTTCTTTCAGGGTCTGAAGCCCGGCGGCGGGATTCAGGTTCAATAGCTCTTCGCAAAGATCGAGCTTATAATGAAGGCCAACCAGGGTCTGGACCAATCCGTCATGGATGTCCAGGGCGATTCGGGTCCTTTCCTCGACGATGGCGTGACGGGTTTCATTCATGTAAAGCTGATACAGCGATTGATATTCCAGGAGGTGGCGCTCCGTTTCCTGTTTGCTGCGGATCTGCTGGTCGATGAGCTGCCACATGAATTTGGCGACGGATCCGCCGATGACTGAAATGCCGACCGGGACCTGCTTGGAGAGCGCCTTTTCCACCGACCGGTTGCCCGTGACGTCGATGAGGATATCGACCTTGCGGGGATTGAGAAAGTGGGTGTAGCGGGTGGTGGTCGGGATCTTGTATTTCTCGGCCAGCTTCATGCCGGGCGCACGCGGGTCGGTATCGACAACCCCCACGATCTTGACGAACGGGTCGCTTCGGAGAATTCCGATCAATGAGCTGCCCCCCCTGCCCGCGCCGATGATGGCCACCCTGATCATTTCGTGCGATCCCGACGATCCTCCTGGAGCAGGTCTTTTAGCTCATTCATGAATTCGCCCAGGTCTTTGAACTCCCGGTAGACCGAGGCGAAACGGACATAAGCGACCTGGTCCAGCCCGTGTAGTTCGTTCATGACCTCCTCGCCGATCGTGCGTGAGGGGACTTCGCTCTTTCCCAGCTCTTGAATTCTTTTTTCGATCCGGTTCACCGCGGCATCCAGGGCATCGACGCTGATCGGTCGCTTCTCGCAGGCCTTTTTCAGCCCCTGTAGGATTTTCTGCCGGTCGAAGGGCTCGCGGCCGCCGTTCTTCTTGATGACCGACGGGAGGATGTCCTCGATGCGCTCGTATGTGGTAAACCGTCGCTGGCAGGACAGGCATTCGCGCCGGCGGCGAATGGCCTCTCCTTCCTTGCTGAGCCGGGAATCCACCACCTTGTTTTCGAGATAATCACAGAAAGGACATTGCACGGAAGGCCTCTTGCCGGACGGTCACCGCGAACCGGTCCATCGATTATTTATAAATCGGAAATGCCTTGCACATCTGCTTGACGCGGGTCTGGATCGCACGCCGGACCTTTGGATCTTCAGGCGCGCCCAGAACCTCCTCGATCATGCCGGCGATCTCCTCCATTTCCTTGGCCCCCATTCCCCGGGTGGTCACGCTCGGCGTTCCGATCCGGATGCCGCTGGTGACGGTTGGGGGTTTGTCGTCGAACGGCACCGCGTTCTTGTTCACGGTGATCCCCGCCAGATCCAGCGCGATTTCGGCATCCCTCCCGTTGAGATTCCGATTGCGCAGGTCAATGAGGAACAGATGATTGTCCGTTCCGCCCGAGACGATCTGAAATCCCCTCTTCTTCATGGCTTCGGCCAGCTCTTTTGCGTTTTCCACGATCTGGCGTTGATAGGCCTGGTATTCGGGCGTCAGGGCCTCCTTGAATGCCACGGCCTTCGCGGCGATCACATGCATGAGGGGTCCCCCCTGGGTGCCGGGGAAGACGCCGCGGTCCACCGCCTTGGCATGCTGTGCCCTGCACAGGATCAGTCCGCCCCGCGGTCCCCGGAGAGTCTTTTGGGTCGTGCTGGTGACGAAATCCGCATGGGGCACGGGACTTGGATGAACCCCGGCCGCGACCAAGCCGGCGATATGTGCCATGTCCACCATCAGCGGGGCGCCGACTTCATCCGCGATTTGCCTGAAGCGCTCAAAGTCGAAAGTACGCGAGTACGCGCTGGCGCCCACCACAACGAGTTTCGGGCGATGCTGTTGTGCCAGAGCCTGCACCTCGTCATGATCGATCATGCCGGTGTCCGCATTGACCCCGTAGAAGACCGGGTTGTAGAGGTTTCCGGAGAAATTGACGGCATGCCCGTGAGAGAGGTGGCCGCCATGGGCAAGATTCATCGACAGGATGGGATCCCCCGGTTTCAGGATGGCCAGGTAGACGGCCATGTTGGCCTGCGTCCCGGAATGCGGTTGGACATTGGCGTGCTCCGCGCCGAAAAGCTGCTTGGCCCGCGTTATGGCCAGGGATTCGGCCTGATCGACGTACTCGCAGCCGCCATAGTAGCGCTTTCCGGGATATCCTTCGGCGTATTTATTGGTCATGACGCATCCCTGCGCCTCCAGCACGGCTTCGCTGGCGTAATTTTCTGACGCGATCAAGATGATCCGCTGTTGTTCCCGTTTGACCTCCCGGCGGATCGCGTCATAGATCTCGGGGTCGATCGCTTTGAGCTTTGACATTCTGATAGCACTCCTTATTATTAATCTTCCGCCCCCTCGCCCGCTCCCGACCAATCGGCTCCGGTTTCGGCCCGACGTGGCGCGGACATGGTGGTCGACTCGATCTTTGTGATTTTTTGAATTCGTTTCTGGTGGCGACCGCCTTCGAAAGGGGTCTCCAGCCAGGTCCGGACGATTTCCAAGGCCTCCTCCGGCTTGAGCAGTCGGCCGCCCATGACGAGAATGTTGGCGTCGTTGTGGCCCCGGCTCAAGCGCGCGGTTTCAAGGTCGTGACACAGGGCGGCCCTGACCCCCGGGTATTTGTTGGCGACGATGGACATTCCGATTCCGGACCCGCACATGAGAATCCCGAGGTTCGTCTCGCGGTTGGAGACCGCGGAGGCGACGCGCATCCCGAAATCGGGGTAGTCCACCGAGTCCCGGTCATGCGTGCCCATATCCTGCACCTCGATGCCCTTTGACTCCAGCAACTGGATGACCCGGGTTTTGAGCTCGACGGCAGCATGGTCGCTTCCCACGGCCAGCTTCATTTACTCTTCCTCATCCTGACGCAATTTTGCCAGGACCGATATATCCTCCAGCGTGGTGGTGTCTCCCACCGTGGCGCTGCCGGAGGCGATATCGCGCAGTAGGCGCCTCATGATTTTTCCGCTTCTCGTCTTCGGGAGATTTTCCGTGAATCGAATCTCGTCCGGGCGCGCGATGGGCCCGATCTCCTTGGCGACGTGCCTGCTGAGATCCTCCTTGAGCTGATCGGAGGGATTCTGGCCGACCTCCAGCGTCACAAATGCGAAAATGGCGGTGCCTTTGACGGCATCCGGCCTTCCCACGACGGCGGCCTCTGCGACGAAGGGGTGGCTCACCAGCGCGCTTTCCACCTCCATCGTGCCCAGCCGATGCCCCGCCACGTTCATGACGTCATCCACCCTTCCCATGACCCAAAAATAGCCGTCTTGATCCCTCCTGGCCCCGTCACCCGTGAAGTAACACCACCCGGCGTCCCGCTTCGGATGATTCAGCCGGATTTCACTCCAGTATTGTTTCTTATATCTTTCCGGATCGCCGAAAATCGTTCTCAGCATGGAAGGCCACGGCCTTTTGACCACCAAATAGCCCCCCTGGTTGGGGCCGACGGAGATTCCCTGCTTGGACACGACGTCCACCGAAATTCCTGGAAACGGAAGCGTCGCCGATCCGGGCTTCGCGGGAATGGCCCCGGGCAGTGGGGTGATGAGAATCGCGCCCGTCTCGGTCTGCCACCAGGTGTCTACGATGGGGCAGCGCTTGCCGCCGATGGTCCGGTGGTACCACATCCAGGCCTCCGGATTGATCGGCTCCCCCACGGTCCCCAGCAGCCTGAGGCTGCTCAAGTCATGCTTGTTGGGCCATTCGTCCCCGAACTTCATGAAGGTGCGGATGGCGGTGGGCGCCGTGTAAAAGACATT
>CAYGBP010000149.1:0-3990 GCA_964348105.1 uncultured Nitrospirota bacterium | reverse complement strand
CCGGGGGCGCGGGGCGGGCGCCAACCCGAAAAACCGGTTCGAAAAGATCGAGCGTCTGAGCGAGGAGGACCCGGCGGCAACCCCGAACCCCGCCACGCAGTTTCTGGCGGACCGCTCCAAAAGCATCATCGCCGTGAACGACAGCCCCGACGTCGGCTTCGACGCCGGGATCAATCCCTACCGGGGATGCGAGCACGGCTGCGCCTACTGCTACGCCAGGCCGACGCATGAATACCTGGGCTTCTCGGCCGGCCTGGATTTCGAGACCCGAATCCTGGTCAAGCACGACGCCCCCGGGCTGCTGCGCCGGGCCCTGGCCTCTCCCCGATGGACCCCCCAGGTGTTGGCGCTCAGCGGCGTGACCGACCCCTACCAGCCGGTCGAATCCAGGCTCGGGATCACCCGCCGCTGCCTTCAGGTGCTGGCCGAATCGCGAAACCCGGTGGTGATCATCACCAAGAATCTGCTGGTCAGCCGGGACGCGGACCATCTGTCCGAGCTGGCGCGGCACGACGCGGTGGCCGTCTACCTTTCGATCACCACGCTGGACCCGGCGCTGTGCGCCGTCCTGGAGCCGCGCACCTCCAGGCCCGCGCGGCGCCTCGAGGCCCTGCGCCGGCTCAATGCCGCCGGCGTTCCCTGCGGGGTGATGGTCGCGCCGGTCATCCCGGGCCTGACGGACCACGAAATGCCGGCCATCCTGGCCGCGGCCGGGGAGGCGGGGGCCCGGTTTGCCTCCTTCGTCCCCCTGCGCCTGCCGCACGGCGTCGCCCCCCTGTTCGAGGACTGGCTGGGTCGCCGCTACCCGGATCGGAAAAACAAGATCCTGAACCGCATCCGCGCCCTGCGCGAAGGCCGCCTCAACGACCCGAGGTTCGGCTCGCGCATGCGGGGCGCCGGGATCTTCGCCGAGCAGTTGTCAAAACTCTTCGCCGTGTCCTGCCGGAAGGCCGGCCTGTCGGCCGAAGGGCCGGACCTTTCGACGGCGGCCTTCCGCCGCCCGCCGCAGGACCAGATGCCGTTGTTCTAAGCGGGGCCTATTCGTAATCCTCGCCCATCATGCCGCGGCCCATGTGTCCCGGCATCATGCCGCCGCTCATCCCGTGGCGGCCCATCATGCCCCGCATGGTGCGGAATCCCATCTCCCTGAACATCTCGAACTGATCATCGGTCAGAAATTTCTTGGTCTCCTGCAGCGCCTTGAGCCGGTACATCATCAGGTCGGCCTTCATGGCCGAGATCTCCTTGACCTTCTTCTCGGCCTTGCCCATGTCCAGGTCCTTGCGGTCGATCAGCTCCCACAGCTCCAGCTCGGCCACCTTCATGTTGGCCCGCCGCTTGATCATCTCCTTGCGGTAGTCGGAGCGAATCTTTCTGAGCTTGGCGACCTGATCGTCGCTGAGCTGCAGGTAGTCCCTGAACATCTCCACGTCGAACGGGCCGCCGCCGTACCCCGGCATGCCCATCATGTGCCGCATCCCCTCACGCTTTCCCATCCCCTCCATCATCCCGGGATGGCCCATCATCTGGGCGAAGGCAGTCGTCCCGAACGCCAGCACGAGCGTGAGAACCGAACCCGTCATCAGTTGCTTGACCCAATTGCCTTTCATGCTCTACCCTCCTCGTTAAAACTCAATGCCCTTCTGGGCCTTGATCCCCGCCTTGTAGGGATGCTTGATCTCGCGCATCTCCGTGACCAGATCGGCCAGCTCGATGATCTCGGCAGGCGCGTCGCGTCCGGTCAGGACCAGGTGCAGGTTCTCCGGCTTTTCCCGGAGAAAGTCCACGACCTCGGCCACCGGAAGATAGTCGTATTTGATTACGTAATTGATTTCGTCGAAGATGACCATCTGGTATTCGCCCGACAGGGCCGCTTTTTTGCCGAACGCCCAGGCCTCGCGGGCCTTCCGGCGGTCCCGCTCCGGGTCCTTCGTGTTCCAGGTGAATCCTTCGCCCATTGGCCGGATCTCCAGCAGGCCCTCGAAGCGCTTTGCGGCGTCCAGCTCGCCGTAGTGCCAGGCCCCCTTGATGAACTGCACGATCAGGACTTTGTGGCCGTAGCCCAGCGCCCGGAAGGCCAGGCCCAGCGCGGCCGTCGTCTTCCCCTTGCCCTCGCCGGTGTGGACGATGATCAAGCCCTTCTTCTGCGTGGGCTTGTTGGTCGGGGGGGTCTGCGGGCCGGCCATGGCTTCGCTCCTAACCCTCCCCGCCCTCGGTGATCCGGGCCGTCATGCCGGCCACCTTCCGCTTTGCAACGAAGGTGCCCTCCGCCACGGCGTCGAGCCGCGCCTCGTACTTGGAGCGATACCCCCGCGGCGTGATCATCCGGTCGCGGTAGGTGGTGGTGGCGGCGTTTCCGATCAGGATCGTGGTCAGCATCCCGATCTCGTAGTCCAGCATATGCTCCAGATCGGTCAGCACCACCTGCTGGCCGTGCCGCAGGCCGCTCTTGATGATCCCGACAGGCGTCGCCGGCGCCTTGTGCCTGAGCATGATCTCCCGGGCCTCCGCGATCTGACGCGTGCGCCGGCCGGACTTGGGATTGTACAGGGCGATGACGAAATCGGCCGAGGCGGCCGCCTCCAGCCGCCGCACGATCACCTCCCACGGCGTGAGCAAATCGGACAGGCTGATCCCGGCGAAGTCGTGCGTGACCGGCGCGCCCAGGATGGAGGCGCAGGACGAAAGGGCCGTGACGCCGGGGACGACTTCCACCGTGATGCCCCGCTCCGGGTCCCAGTTCGACTCCTTGAGCAGCTCGAAGACCAGGCCGGCCATGCCGTAGATCCCCACGTCGCCGCTGGAGATGAGGGCGACGGTCCGGCCCGTCTGCGCCAGATCGATCGCGGCCTTGCCGCGGTCGATCTCCTCCGTCATCCCGGTGTAGACCACCTGCTTTCCCTCGATCAGGTCGCGCACCAGATCGATATAGGTCTTGTAGCCGATCACCACCTCGGCCTCCTCGATCGCCTGCCGGGCGCGGAAGGTGAGATGCTCGTGATTGCCCGGGCCGAAGCCCACCAGCAGCAGCTTTCCCCTTCGGTCGTTTTCTTGATTAGAATGATCGCTCATGGATCCCCCACTCGAATTGTCATCCCGACCCGGCCTGCATGACGGCCACCGCCAGGGTCAGATTGCCGTGCTTGACCTTCTCCACGATCAATTTTCCGCCGTTCGCCGCCAGGATCGCGGCCGGCTCCGAGACGCCCCGCACCCCGACGAACTTGGAGACCGTCTCGGACGGGTTCGGCGCCTGGATCGCCTCCAGCTCCTCCTTGGCGAAGAATCGGATCGGAAGTCCGCGCTTCTCGGCGAATTCAATCAAGCCCGCCTCGTCGCGCTTTAATTCGGCCGTGGCCAGCGTCCGGATGCCCGACTCGGCCAAGTTGTGGCGGGCGAATACGCTCGCCAGCCCTTCTTCAAATTCCTCCGGCGTCGTCCCCCGGTTGCAGCCCACGCCGACGCAGAGCCGCTTGGGCCGGACGATCACATGCACCGGAAGGGCCTGCAGCGCCTCCTCCGGGATCCGGTGATCCGTGATCAGGACGGCCGCCTTGGCCTTGGCCTCCAGCGCCTCGCCGATCGACCGGCAGAGAATGATATTTTTTTTCAGCTCCCCTTCCAGGCTCTTGACCCGAAGGTCGGTCAGGTTGGCCACCGCCACCGGCTCGCCGTCCACCAGCGCCCCGCTCACGTACTTGAGCGGCGCGAAGTCCTCCAGGTCGCCGCCGATCTCCTTGGCGATCATGTCCGGCGCAATCGTGCCCATCGTGTCGGTCCCGGTCGTGATCACCGAGACCGCCCCGGTGCGCTCGGCGATCAGGTCGGCCAGGGCGTTGGCCCCGCCCAGATGGCCCGAAATCAAACTGATGGCGAAGCGTCCCTTCAGGTCCATCACCACGATGGCCGGATCGTACTTCTTGTCCTGGATGTGCGGCGCGATCGTGCGCACCACGATACCCGCCGCCATGATGAAGATCAGGCCGTCGT
>CAYGBP010000148.1:3933-4160 GCA_964348105.1 uncultured Nitrospirota bacterium | reverse complement strand
GGGCCGGTTCTACAGCGCCGAAACCCATCAGACCAATCATTTTCGACCGCTTCTCTATTCCACATATCTGCTGAATGCATCCCTTCACGGAATCCACGCGGCAGGATTCCGCGCGGTAAACCTCGGGCTTCATATTCTCTGTTCCATCCTCGTTTTTTTGTTGCTCCTCCGACTCGAAATCAAACCCTTTGCGGCTTTTGCGGGAGGACTGGCTCTGGGAATCCATC
>CAYGBP010000148.1:3027-3923 GCA_964348105.1 uncultured Nitrospirota bacterium | reverse complement strand
TCTCGGCACGGTCCACGCTTCTGGCCACCGCTTTCTATCTGTCGGCCTTTTACGCCTTTTTGAAACTGCGGGGTCTGCTTTCCGATCCGAGTATTCCCGCACGGACCCAGCTCGGAGTGTATGTCAATTTGATGGCCCTTACGGGGGCAAGCGTCGGCGCGTTCCTGAGCAAAGAAATTGCCATCACACTCCCGCTGATGCTGGCAGCGTACGACTTACTCTTTTGGCACAAAAGGCTTTCCCCCTCTGTGCTCCGAATCCTTCTGCCCTACTGGCCTATGTTGGGCTTGAGCCTCATTCTATTGGTCCAGACCCACTTGGCACGATATGTACAAGATATCTATCTTGCCGCCGCATTCGAGGGACGGTTTTTGCCGGCCATTCTGGCCCAGATCAAGGGTCTGGCCACGCTCGTCGGCCTGCTCGTTGTTCCCTTAGGACTGTCGATCGATCATGGCATCCATCCGCCCGAATCCTATCTGGATCCGCAGCTGATCGCTTCCTTTATGCTGGTCTTTGCCCTGCTGGGTTCCGCGGTGTATTTTTACCGGACTCACCGCACAGTCAGTTTCTTTCTCTTGTGGTTCCTGATCACCTCCCTGCCCACCACGCTCACTGTCCTCAATGTGCCCTTTCTCGAAAATCGCGGCTATCTGCCCGCCATCGGATTGATCGGGGCCCTGGCCGCTCTGACCGGATTCGTCGGAAATTTTCAGTCCGACCGCTTCTCCCCGTTCTGGAGCAGGTGGTTCCCATCCGGGCAACGGCGCTGGGTTGGGATCACAATCTTTTGCCTGGTCGCCCTTGTCTTTGCCGGGCTCACGCTGACTCGAAACGCCGACTGGCGAGACCCGGTCACATTGTGGCGGGATGCGACGCACAAATCCCCCCAATCG
>CAYGBP010000148.1:1148-3017 GCA_964348105.1 uncultured Nitrospirota bacterium | reverse complement strand
TGGGTCTCGCTCATCTGGCAGTGCGTCACAATGCAAAAGCAAGAGAAGCCTTGAATCAGGCAATGGCCATCAATCCCCGCCAAGCAACAACCCTGGTCGGACTCGGAACCATCGACCACCTTGAAGGAAATCTGGATGCGGCGATCCGCGCCTATCAGAAGAGCATCGAATCAACACCCCAGTACTTTCTTTCGCATTTCAACCTCGGCGTCGCCTATCTTCAACAGGGAAACCTGCGGAGCGCGGAGGAGGCCTTCCGCTCGGCGCTGCGCATCAATTTCTACCATGCCGAGACCCATCTGAATCTCGGAAGCATCTACCTCTCAGAAGGCCGATACGATGACGCCGTGGAGGAATTTCAGTTGTCCCTCCAGATCAAGCCCGGCCTGGCCAACGCCCACTATAACTTGGGAGAATCCCATCGGGCGGCGATCCACTTTCAAAAGGCCGGCATGCGGCCGACCCGTTAGTCGATTCAAACGCCTGCGCGCGCCTCAAGGTTCCTGCAGCATCCGCTCAAATGCCTGCTTGAACGAGATGTAGGGCCTGGCCCCCCGGATGATCACGCCGTTAATCGTCTTGCCCGGCTGCGTCCGACCCAAGAAGAAAGTGGGTGTTCCCTGAACACCCGCGGCCTGGCCGTCCTGAAGATCCTTCAAAACTTCCTCCCGAAACCGGCCGGAATCGACGCATTCGTCAAAGCGCTTGCCCGAAAGGCCCAGTTCGCGTGCATATCTCTTGATGTGCCCAATCGCGAGGGCACTGTGTTTGTCGAACAGCTTATCGTGCATCTCCCAAAATTTCCCCTGCTCTCCGGCGCACTGTGCCGCTTCGGCCGCCTTCTGCGCCTCCGGATGAGCATTGGACAGCGGAAAATCACGATACACCATCCGAACTTTCCCCGTATCAATATATTCCTTTTGGATCAGCGGAAGGGTCTCCTTGTAAAACCGGGCACAATACGGACATTGAAAATCGGAGAATTCAATCAACGTCAGCTCGGCATCGGCATTTCCCTTGATGTAATCGTCATCAATACTCACCTCACGCGCTGCGTCTCCCTGTCCGGGTCGCCGGGCTTGATCGATGAACTGCTTAATGCTTTCAACGTCCGATTTAATTTCTTCAAGAATCTCCCTTTGCTCGGCCATTTCCTCCCCGATTTGCTCGAGATGCTCCGTCGGTGTATTAGGTTTGCCGGAGGAGCAGGCGGCCGTTGCAACAGCCACTGCCACCCACAGCAACTGAGAAGCGGTCTTCTTTATTATGTTAACCTTATTTTGCATTATCTTATCCCTTGATTTTCCTCTTGCCTCGGTTTTTCGCCCCCAGTCCGGCCGTGGGGCGGATCTTTTCCTTCCATTCTTCCATCAGGAGTGAATCGTTTGTCCCTGAAGATATTCGGCCAAGGCCTCGGGCCATGGCCGTAGGTGAATACCCAGCGCCGCAAGCTTGTCGCAGTTCAAGGCTGAAAACGCCGGGCGCATTGCGGGCCGACCCAAGGATGAGGACTTCATGGGGACCATCTGGCGATTGCGTCCGGCCAATCGCAGAATTTCTGCGGCAAATGCAAACCACGTGCAATAGCCCGTCCCCGCGGCATGATAAATTCCCCGAATATCTTCTTTTCGGACCAGACGGGAGATGGCAAGAGCCAGATCCCTGGCGTAAGTGGGGCAACCGACCTGATCATCGACCACCTGCAGCGTCTCCTGCTGATCGGATTGTCGGAGGATTGTTTTGACGAAATTCCGCCCCATGAGCCCATAGACCCAGGAGGTCCGGATAATCAGGTGCTTTGAGCAGATCTGCTGCACGAAGTCCTCACCCCGCAGCTTGGATTGGCCGTAAACATTAATGGGGTCCGGC
>CAYGBP010000148.1:502-997 GCA_964348105.1 uncultured Nitrospirota bacterium | reverse complement strand
CATAATCCGTCGAAACATAAAACACCCTCGCACGGACCTTCTCGGCACCCTCGGCCACGCGCCGCGTCCCTTCCGCGTTCGTCTCCGAAGCCAATCCGGGATTCCGCTCACACCCATCGACATCCGTATAAGCGCCGGCATGAATGACGAGGTCCGGGTGCTGCGCCTCAATCCTTGAACGCATACTGTCCTGGGTGAGATCGTATTCCGGTCTCGCGGCGAGAACCAACGATTCCCCGCGAAGCGCATCGGCCAACTCATGTCCCAACTGTCCCCCGGCGCCTGTGATCATGATCTTCATCGATCGCTTACGCCGACCCATAAGCCTTTTTGTAATAGTCGAGAAATTCCCCGCTTTTTAATCGCTTCCACCACTTCTCATGCTGGCGGTACCAATCGGTGGTTTCCGCCAACGTTTCATCGAAGGATCGCGAGCAGCCGAACCCCAAGTCCCGGATCTTGCGGCAATCCAAGGCGTACCGTCTGTCATGCCCA
>CAYGBP010000148.1:0-331 GCA_964348105.1 uncultured Nitrospirota bacterium | reverse complement strand
TCCGTCCCCATAGAGCGGAAGCGGGCGGTTTTCCAGTGCATTGGTGATAAAGAGCGGAATCATTTTCTCGGGGTACTGGTAAGGGCCGAAATTGTTCGAGCTTCGTGTAATGATCCCAGGGACGCCGTAGGTCGTCCAATAGGCCAGGACCATGAGATCGGCGGCCGCTTTGGATGCCGAATAGGGACTGCTCGGTTGAAGGGGATCCCGCTCGTTGAAGGCGCCCTCGGCAATACTGCCATAGACCTCATCGGTGGATATTTGAATATACCGTTCGTGGCGGCAACGGCGCGCCGCTTCCAACAGGACATACGTTCCGTATACATCCGTT
>CAYGBP010000147.1:0-4221 GCA_964348105.1 uncultured Nitrospirota bacterium | reverse complement strand
AGAAATTTCTGGCAGGCGGCGCCGGAGCACCCACACATTCATCTCAGGAGAAGGGGCCTGAAGCCCGTGGCTCATTTCACCTTCACGGAGGCGTCACCGGCGGGAGATGCCGGGTCTGGCAGGGTCACGACGGGCGAAAAGAAGGTCTCGACGCTGGATTGTGACGATTGGGAACCCATACATCAAGAGGCGCTTTTCAAGAAGGGCTTATCCGGTCCCGAAGCCGCTGTTTGATCTCGTCAACCTTCTTTTCCGCCGCCAGCCTGCCCCGCTCGATCAACAGATGGGCCTTGTCCAGATCATACAGCGTAATGCCGTGCGAATCCACCTCAATCACCACATCGGCGTGAACCTTTTCGAAGCTGGCATTCCGGCGCGCGAAAAGTGAGACGAAATGAACGCCAATCTGAAAAAGATTCTCCAGCTTGACCGATTCGAGGTTGTTGCAATTGACGTCAACCCCTACCACGAATGAGGCCGCGAGGGTCTCCTTCGCCGTCAGGACCGGCAGCTGGCTGGCGGCGCCCCCGTCCACGAGGAGCCTGCCGTGAATCCGGGTGGGAGTGAAAATGACGGGAAGCGAGCAGCTGGCCTGCACCGCCCTGGCGACCGACCCTTCCTGCAGGACGACCTTCTCCCCGTTGCGCAAATCGCTGGCCACCACCGCGAGGGGAATCGGAAGGTCCCGGAACGTCCTGTCCCGAATCACCTCTTTGACGAAATGGTAAAGCTTTTCGCTCGAGATCAGTCCCATGCGCGGGACATTGGGCTTGACCATCTTTCTCCATTTGATGGTCTTTGCCATTTTCTTCATCTCATGGACATCCACCTCGCCGCTGGCGTACATCGCCCCAATGAGGCTTCCGCCGCTTGTCCCGGCGATGGCCTGCACCCCGATCCCCTCGCGCTCGAGCACCTCCAACACGCCGATCTGCGCGATGCAGCGGGCCGCACCGCCGCTCAGGGCAAGCCCCACGCGACACCCGTTGGAACGATCCTCAGAATTCAGCATGGCGTCCGATCCTTGCCGGGCGAGCCCACCTCAACCGCCTCCCGCCCTTTGCCTCCGAAGGACCCACTTCCCTTCGGGCATTCAAACTGAATCGCGGTATGGCCGATCCGAAATCGCTGGCAGAGCAGAAAGTTCAGCCTTCGAAGCACCGTGGCGGTCTCCCCGACCGACATGTCCTTGATCCGAACGTGTGCGGAGAGCGCGTACATTCCCGATGTTAACGTCCAGATGTGCAGATCGTGCACCTCCTGCACCTCGTCCAGCACCCCCATGGCCTTCTTGACATCGTCGAAGCCCACGTCCCGCGGGGCCGCCTCCAACAAAATCTCGACCGATTCCATGATCAACTTGTAGGACCAGACCAAGATCAATCCACAGATCCCAATGCTGACGATCGGATCGATCACCCAATAACCCGTCAGATGGATCGCGGCGGCCCCCAGGACCACCCCCAGAGAAGAGGCAATATAGCCCAGCAAATGAATCCTCGCCGAGCGGGTGTTGAGGCTATGAATATGGGGCCCGCTCAAAATCAGGGCGGTGACGAGATTGACGACCAGCCCGAAAAAGGCGATCACCAGCATTTGCATGCTGGCCACCGGCGTGGGATCGAGGAACCGGTGATACGCCTGAAAGAAGATCCAGCCGGTGATGAGTACCAGGGTGACGCCGTTGATCAACGCGGCAAGGATTTCCAGGCGGTAGAAACCGAAGGTCTTGCTCTTCGTGGGCGGACGGCTGGCAAAGAGAATGGCAAGCAGGCTGATCACGAGCGCCAGCAGATGCGTGAGCATATGGCCCGCATCGCTGATCAGGGCCAGGCTGTTGGTCATCAGCCCTCCGACCAGCTCCACGGTCATCATCGTGCCGGTGAGCACGCTGGCCAGAAAAAGTCGTTTCTTTTCCACGTGACGGTAGGAACCCGGGTACCCCTCCGCGTGTTCTTCGAGATGAGGGTGTCCCACATCAAAATCACACTGATGCTCGTGCGGATGTCCGACCTCGCCCTCTGACCCCGCCCCCGGCGCGCCTTGGATCATTGCTCTGCCCCGCCAATCCTCATGATATCTTTATTATTATAATTATTATAACACGTCCGGCCGCGCTACCCGCGCCGCTTGCGCCTCAACTCCGACGGCCTCCTCGGGCCGCAGAAATTTGACCCCCTCCAGGGAACGAATCCTTCGGACGATTAAGTGGGAAAGGTGGCTGATCCTGTCTTCGCTGAATAGCAATTCCCGCCCCCTAAGCGAACTAAAGCACGAATCCCCTGTCTTTGGCCAGCTTTTTCTTGATCAGAAGGAACATCCTGTGGAAATCCGCCTCGCCCTGCCTGATCTGAGTTTCGTAGGTCTTCATCATCTCCCGCGCTTGTGCATCCAAGCGGGCCTCGGCGGCCTGGTCCTCGGCCAGGACGTCCGCCACCTTCGATGCGACTTGCGCCTCGGGCAGGCTTGGTGAAATAAACCCCCGCTCCGCCAGGCCCTGGGCGATCTCGTTTGAAAGGGTCTGGATTCTCTCCTTGGATAGTTTCATTCGCTCTCCTCCACCTTTAGCATACACAAATAGCAAATCGTCCCGAAAGGTGTCAAATCAGAGGCGGATGGGTACGGCGGGTGGACTCCCTTGGATCCCTTGACTTTTTTGATTTGACGGTGATACTATTTTTTGATGCCGACAAAGGATGGAGAACGTAGGCGAGTAACGGGGGGAGGGGTTTCATCGGCGCCATCCTGGCTTATCCTCTCTTTGGCCCTGGCCGTTTCCCTCGCGGTGATTGGCCCGAACCTCTCCGACGCCGAGACCGGAGGCAATCCGGTCGCCGGCAAGGCGACCTACGACAAACTCTGCGCCGCATGCCACGGCAAACAGGGCGAAGGCCTGGGAAACATGCCGAGCTTCAGGAATCGGTCCCATATGGAAAGCCGGACGGATCATGACCTTTTCGAAAAAATCTCCAGGGGAGGGCAGGGAACCGGGATGCCCCCCTTCGCCACCCAGTTGGCGGAGCAGGACCGCTGGAACGTCATTGCCTACATCCGCACGCTTTCTTCCTCCCAGTAACCCGAAGGGTTTCCACTGGCCCGGATGACTAAACCCATTCTATCAAGAAACGCCCGCACCGTTCTCAAGAGGCGCTATCTTAAAAAGGATGAAGCCGGGCGTGGGGCCGAAAGCCCCGAGCAGATGTTCCGACGCGTCGCGAAAAACGTGGCATCGGCCGAATCCCCGTCGGCTCCCCCCGACGATCCCCAGTCAACGGCGGAGCAATTTTACGATGCGATGACGCGCCTGGAGTTTCTTCCCAACTCTCCAACGCTCATGAATGCAGGGCGTGAATCACAACAGCTCTCGGCCTGCTTCGTTCTACCGATCGACGATTCGCTTTCCTCCATTTTCGAAGCCGTCAAGCAGACCGCGCTCATCCATCAGAGCGGGGGCGGCACCGGATTTTCATTCAGCCGCCTGCGGCCCCGGAACGATCGCGTGCTGTCAACCAGCGGCGTGGCCAGCGGTCCGGTTTCCTTCATGAAGGTATTCAACATGGCCACCGAAGTGATCAAGCAGGGCGGAACGCGCCGGGGGGCCAACATGGCCGTCCTGCGGGTCGACCATCCGGACATCACCGAATTTATCCAAGTCAAGTCAAATCCCTCAGAGCTCACGAACTTCAACCTCTCCGTCGGCGTGACCGATGAATTCATGCGCGCGGTTGAAGCGGGAAAAAATTTCCCATTGATCAATCCCCGTACCGGGAAGCGAACCGCGATGCAGAGTGCCTCGCGGCTTTTTGACCTGATCGTGGATTCCGCCTGGAAAAGCGGAGAGCCCGGACTGCTCTTTCTGGACCGTATCAATCGGGATAACCCGACACCGCGTCTGGGTCGAATCGAAGCCACGAATCCTTGCGGTGAGCAGCCGCTCCTTCCCTACGAATCATGCAATCTGGGATCGATCAACCTGTCGCGCCTGCTGAGGCGCGATGGGGCAAAGATCGCCGTGGATGAAAAACGTTTGCTTGCCCTGGTCCAACTCGCCGTCCGGTTTTTGGACAACGTCGTGGACGCCAACCCGTATCCCATACCGGCCATCGGGGAGCTCACGAAGGCCAACCGAACGATCGGGCTGGGCGTTATCGGGCTGACCGGATGGTACACGGTCCAAAACCTGGCAGCGTTCGTGCGCCCGGACCCGCGCGATCATCGAGG
>CAYGBP010000146.1:0-4252 GCA_964348105.1 uncultured Nitrospirota bacterium | reverse complement strand
GCTGTGCCGGCCGGCGAAATTGTGTTTAAACAGTTTTCGCTTCCGCACGTTTACTATGCAGGCTCACATGAAGGCTGTGGCTGTGGCTTCCTTAAGGAAGGCGAAATAGGTGACGAAATGGAGCTTATTCAGTCCAATTACACATCTTTAGTTCAGTGCATTCAAAATGCGCATGCGAATGGCGCGAACATTGAGCTCTTTGCATGTTGGGAAGGAGACCAGGGTTCTAAGCCTGAATTCGTGGAATCTGTGACAACAAACGAACTGCAAGACACTGCTTATCAGTTCAAGGAAAAACAGTTTATTCATGTCCGCAAAAACCGATAACACGTCATTCGCGCCGACGCCGGAACAGCGACCATGTTCCCTGAAATCTTCGTGGCTAGCGCTGCACAGCCGGAACGTTATGCGCTATTTCATCCAGTAGCTAGACATAAGGAGATGCAGGGGCTTCTGAGCGGAGCAGAAGGCGGGGCGCTCTAGGGGCTATGCCCACTGGAAAGGGAGTCCATTTCGTCGGGGTGTGGACGATTAATCAAGGAATGAGGGGATGGACCTGAAGGTAGGCGCGGGCGAGCTCCTTGCCGTAGGCCTCGTCGCGGTAGCGGTAAAGGCTGCCTTTGTCCTTCTTGATGTTCACGGCGGCCAGCTTGCGATCGACGCCCTCCTGATGGGCCTCGGCCACCTTCTGGATGATTTCGTGGATGCCCGATCCCGACTGCGCCGGCTCCTTGATCCGGAAGGCGAGAGACGCCGGCACGCCCAGCTCCACCGCCGCCTGCCGGTGAACGCGCTTTCTGAGCAGATCGTCCTTTCCCTCCAGCTTCAGGCGGGGCGAGATGCGCATGGCGGTGGTGATGACGTCCCGGTCCAGATACGGAGCGCGCAGCTCGATGGAATGGGCCATGGTCAGCTTGTCTTCCCGCTCCAGGGTGTCGGTGTAAAGATAGTTCAGATCCTCCCACAGCTTTTCATGGAGCCGCAGGTACCCGTACTTTTCCAGGATGTCGTTGTACCACGGATATCCGGCGAACAGCTCATCGGCCGCCTGGCCGGTGTACATCACCCTGATATTGTCCTCGGCGGCCGCCTTGGCGGCGAGGTACATCGGGATGGCCACTTCCACCTGAAGCAGTCCGCTTTCCTCGACGCTTCGGATGACCTCGGGGATGATCTTTTCGGCGCTGTCCGGGTCGATAATGGCCGTCTTGATTTCCAGACCGAGCTCGGCCGCCACCTTGCGGGCCGCGATGATGTCTCCGGAATCCTTCGTTCCGGCGCAGTAGCAAATGATGTTCCGCCCCGCCCGTTGGAGGAGCTGGGCCACCAGGACCGAGTCCACGCCTCCCGAAAAGATGACGCCCAGCCTTGATTCGTGAAGGCCGGTGAGCCGTTTGTCGATCGCGTTGATCAGAACGGTTTTATAGATTTCCACCGCCTCCCTGAAATCAACGATATCGATCTGGGAGGGCTGAAGGTGGAATCCCTCATGAATGCTGATTCCCTTCTTGTCGAGCGACAGGAGATTTCCGGGCATGAGCCGGATCGGCTCGTCCTTGCCGTTCCATAAGGCCTTTTTCTCGGAGGCGAAGTAAACCACGCCGTTGTTCTGGATGTAGTAGACCGGCTTTTTCCCGATCGGGTCACGGGCGACGACGATCGATTCCTGATCGGTGACGGCCAGGGCATACATCCCGTCCAGGAGACCGATCACCTTCTTGACGGCGTCCAGAAGATCCCCCTGATAGGTCTCCTCGATGAGGTGGACGATCACCTCGCTGTCGCTCTCGGTCTTGATGTCATGCCGCCTCAAGAGCAGGGTCTTGAGTTTCTGGTAATTGTAGATCTCCCCGTTATGGATCAGGGAAAGCTTGCCGTCACAGGAAAGAAAAGGCTGGGTCGTCTGATCGCGTCCGATGATGCTGAGCCGGGAGTGACCCATCGCGATCCTGCTGGAGGTGATGCGCTCCCGGAAATCCTTGAGCTCTTGCGCCCTGGAAATCTCGCCATCGAGGTAGATGCCGTGCGTATCGGGCCCGCGATGGTGCATTTTGACCAGCATGTCGTAGATATCGCCGGACTTGATCCGGCCGTCAGGGGCGAAATGTCCGCAGATTGTGCACATCGAAGTCCCTTTTTATCCTCTGTGATTCCGGATGCCTGATCCCCTGGGGAAGCAGAAAAGATCGGGCCTACGGCGTTCTGAATCCTGGTGATCTGCCTGGGTAACGTTCGAAACGGGCGATTCTGTTACGGCAAGGGACCCGGTCATGGCCGGGTGGAGTAAAAGCACAGATCGGAAGCCTTTGACTGTGGGATAATTGAGCACCAAAATCTTTCTATATCTAACCATAGGAAATGCCGCATGTCAAGGCAGGCTCGACAGGATGCGGCGGCCGCGGTCTTCCTCCAGAAAGGATTTGTAAGGGTTCGAATGTCGTGACCAAGATGATATAATATTAAAATGAAAGTCGTTGGATTGCGGTTGCGGGCCAGGTCGGGCAGGAGATTCATACATCCAAAAAGGGGTGAGCGCGATGCGAAAGCGCGTCTGCATTGCACAGATCGACATTGACGGACACCGTCCCGCGGAAAACATCTCAAAAATGAAGAAGATCATCCATGAGCACAGGGATGCGGACCTGATCGTCTTCCCGGAGCTGGTGGTTCACGGTCATATCTATTCCAGCGCACCCCGCGAGGAAATCCTGGAAATGATCGAGCGCACCCCGGCTCACCTGAAGGACGAGCTTTACGCCTTCGCCCAGGAAAACGACACGCGGGTCATTTTCGGCGAGTTTGACCGCGTCGGTGATAAGATTTACAATCTGGGGGTCTATGTGAGCCGGACCAAGGTGGAGCGCTACGCCAAGACCCACGTGCATTGGTCGGAGAACTTCGACGCGGGATCGGAACTGGTCGCCTTCGATACGCCGCTGGACCGGATCGGAATCCTGATCTGTTTTGACTCCGCCTTTCCCGAGGCCTCCCGGGTGCTCGCCCTGCAGGGGGCAAAAATCATCGTGAACATCGCGGCCGTTCCCCGCGCCTTCGATATCAAATACCTTCACAGACGAATCACTTCGATCGCGCTAAACAACCAGGTTTACTGCCTGTTCGCCAACCGCGCCGGGATGAATTTCGGGGGGCAGAGCGCCATCTTCGATCCTCATGGGGACTGCGTCGCCAGGGTGGGGGAGAAGGAGGAGATCCTGGTGGCCGAAATCGATCTTCTGGAAGTCGATTCTTGGAGAATGCAGGAATGCATCTACCCGAACCGGCGGCCAAGCTTGTACACGCGCATCACGGCGGAGCGGGCCTCGGTGGATGTCCTGGCCGCTTCCCCCGCCCGGGACAAAAACAAGGACGTCTAAGCGGAGTCCGGCGCCTGCGTATGATGCTAAACCCCGCCGGCAGGACCCGGCGCTATTCGAAAGGCTCTACCCGTTGACCGTCCAAGAACAGGTGGATCCGGCTTTTTGGCAGGTAGAGCGTCATCTCACCCTCCCCGAATTTCCGGTCCGAACGGGGTATGCGGGCCACAACCTGCCAGTCGCCCGATGCGACATGAACCAGTCGCTCGGCCCCCAGATCCTCGTCTCGGTGGACTTCTTGGAGAATCGGGAATCTAAGCTGCAGAGGGTATGTCGAAACGATTTAGTATAAATTCGAAAACAATGATGATGATCATATCTATCATAGCTCCATTTATTTTAAGTGCATTAACGAAAAAGCGGGATAAGGGGAGAATGGGATCGCAGGGGATTGCTAATCTAGTCGGTCAAGATGGAAATGAAACGATATTAGATAATGTCTTTGGGATGCTTATGGGAGGCATGACGGGATCTAGTTCTCAAGGAGTAGGAAATCTTATAGGTAATTTGATGAGCGAATTTACAACACCACGATGCAAGAAATGTGGGTCTTCACTCGATCCAAATTTTAGACACTGCCCCCAAAAAGAGTTACAACCTTCTGCAACTAGTATGACAAACATTACGTATCTGATGAGAAATAGTCCTAAAAAATTGACGGAACAAGAGGCCCGACTTTTTCTTACCCAGTTCCAGAAAAAATATCCCAAAGATTCAATTGAGGTCACAAAGGATGGGAAAATCCTAATAAAAGCAAAAGATGGGAGAATAACGACGCGGGGAATCGATGGAAAACCAATAATAGAGAAAAAACCACTTATTAGTAAAAGATATTTTGGAAATATAGAGCGTGCGCGTACGCTAAAAAAAGATGCCTA
>CAYGBP010000145.1:457-4296 GCA_964348105.1 uncultured Nitrospirota bacterium | reverse complement strand
AAATCCGGTCATGCACCTCATTTCCAACGTTTTCGATCATCACCTTATGAATATAAAGCCCCTGCATGGACAGGGCGTTGGAAAAGGCGTAAAGAAAGGCCGGAGTGTCCTTTCCCCGAATATCCATCACGGTCCATCGGTCGGATAATGAATTATCAAAACCGACTTCCACCGGATACATTCTCCCGAGAAAGACCCCCTTCGATCTCGAAAGATATTCAATCACCCTCCGGTTGATCCGGCCCCTGGCCTCCTGAATCTGGTTCTGATCCAGCAAAAGGATCAACGCTTTCAATTCATTCGTAAACTCATTTTTCCGCGTCTCGTCGAAACGACTGCCCGGATAGATCCGGACGGTGAACAGGTCGACGATCTTCTTGCGGGATCCGACCGGGCGCCGCCCGCGCCGGGGTGTAGTTTTGGGCAGTGTCTCTTTGCGCTCCGAATAGGTGTAGATATGCCCCGATTCGATATCCATTCCGAACGCCGCCAGGACACCGCAAATGATCGAAAACTCTGAAAAATAGTCATAGGCCACGATGGCAATATCGACCCGGCCCTCCCCGCGTATCTCAATGAGGGTCCTTACGGGATCATCCGGTGTCAGGGCGCAAACCATCCGGAGATGTGTGGCGATCTCCTCGGCCGGAAGGCTCGAAAAATAATCCAAATCCATACGGGCGATGAAATCTTCCCGCACGCGGGGGTCGATATCGGGCGTGAGGGCTTCCAGATCCGCTTTCAGATCGTCAGGCATGAGGAAACCTTTCAGGACTTCGATGGCAACCGGGCCTTTTGCTCGGCCCTCGCTTGTTTAAGTCAAGCATCGAAGCGTCTCCTGGGCAATGAGCCATTCCTCGTCGACGGGAATGACGTAAACCCGGCAAGGCAGTTCTCCTGAATCAATCCTTGCCTCGGTTCCCAGGCTGGCAGCGTTTTGCTCCCGCTGAAGGCGGATCCCGCACCATTCCATATCGCGGCAGATCCGGTCCCGAATCACGGGAGAATTCTCCCCGATCCCGCCGCCGAACAATACAGCATCCACCCCGCCCAGGACTGCCATGTACGCCCCCAGATACTTTCGAACCCGGTGGCAGAAGGCCTCCACCGCCAAGCGCGCCCCGGCATGACCTCCAGCCTCCAGCTCCAGCAGCTCCCGCATGTCCGCGCTTGTCCCCGATAATCCCAGAAGGCCGGACCTGCGGTTTAGCCCATCATCCAGCGTTTCAAAGGTCAGCCCGGCCGTCCTGGCCAGATGCAGGAGGGCACCGGGATCCACATCGCCCGGCCGCGTCGCCATGATGAGTCCTTCCAGCGGCGTGAATCCCATGCTGGTCTCAAGCGGCGTGCCCTCGTGAAGGGCCGTCGCCGAGCAGCCGTGCCCCAGTTGCAGGGTAATGACGCGGCTCGTCCGGGAACCGGCCCCGGCAATTTCCAGAAACCGCTCGTACAAATAGCGGTGAGCGATTCCATGAAATCCGTAACGCCTGATGCCATGCGCTTGGCGCCAGTCGGCGGGCAGTGCATACCCCCGGGCAGACGCCGGCAGCTTTGCGAAAAAGGCGGTGTCGAAAACGGCCGCCATCGGAGCGGCCGAGCCCAGCTCCCGCCTGCAGACCCTCATGACCGCAACACTCGGAGGGTTATGAAGCGGCGCCAGATGGTTGAGCAGCTCGATTTCGGACAAGACCTCGTCGGTCACTCTGATTGCTCCGGTGTACCGCTCACCGCCATGCACCACCCGGTGACCCACCACAGGCACGGAGTCCCCCCTCTTCGGTCCGCTCCGGGGGCTTCGAATGAGATCCAGAACCCAGGAGGCAGCCATCGCATGGTCCTGCAGGTCCTCCTGCGCGCGATAGGCCCGCCCCGAAACCTCCCACCGGCAGTCGGCAAGGGGACCCATCCCGTTCACGGCGCCCCTCCCCACGATATTGAGCGCTTCCTTCCCGTCGGTCGAATACCACCGAAACTTTAGAGAGGAACTGCCCGCATTAAAAACCAGTAACCTCATCCGGTCTTCCTCGAGATGTCAATGCCAACCGTCCGGAATGAGAGTCTTCGATCACTTCTTTTTCAGATATTTTTCGGGATCCTGATCGAATTGTTCCTTGCAAGGAACGGAACAGAAATGATAGGTCACCCCCTCATGCGTGCTGCTCCCGGCCGCCTTTGTCTCATCGACGTCCATGTCGCATACCGGATCTTTTGCCATCCACCCACCTCCTCGAGTTAGGGCCGGCGCTCAAACCGACCCTGAGAAATCACTGTTGCGCGAACCATCACAACCTCAATCCTCGGAGTCTCAAGGCATTACCGATCACCGAAACGGAGCTGAAACTCATCGCGGCGGCCGCGATAATGGGGCTGAGGAGCAGACCGAATGCCGGGTACAGAATTCCCGCCGCGACCGGCACGCCCAGCGAATTGTAGACAAAGGCAAAAAAGAGGTTTTGGCGGATGTTCCGCATGGTCCCGCGGCTCAATCGACGCGCCTTGACGATTCCGCGCAGATCTCCCTTGACCAAGGTAATGCCCGCGCTTTCCATCGCCACATCCGTGCCGGTTCCCATGGCAATCCCGACGTGGGCCTCGGCCAGCGCCGGGGCGTCATTGATTCCGTCGCCCGCCATGGCCACAATCCTCCCTTCGGCACGCAATTGCTTGACGACGCTGCCCTTCTGATCCGGCAGGACCTCCGCCTGCACCTCATCCAGGCCGAGTTTGGCCGCGACCGCTTCCGCCGTGCTCCGGCTGTCACCGGTCAGCATGACGATCCGGACGCCATCGTCGCGGAGCCTCCGAATGGCCTCAGGCGTCGATGCCTTCACCGGATCCGAGACTCCCAACAACCCGGCAGGCCGGCCGTCGACGGCAACAAACATAACCGTCTCTCCTTGCCGCCGCAACGCCTCCACGCGCTCTGTCAGTCCTCCGGACTGAATGTTCAACTCTTCCAGAAGTTTGCGGTTACCGAGGGCCACCCAACGGCCGTCCACCGTTCCCGCGACCCCCTTGCCCGTAACCGATCGGAAATCCTGCACCTCGAAGAGCTTGCCGCCCCTTTCCCTGGAACCCTCCACAATGGCACCCGCGAGCGGATGCTCGCTTCCGCGCTCCAGGCTGGCCGCCAGGGACAACAGATCGGTTTCACTCATTCCGTTCTGGACGACGACCGAGGTGAGCCGGGGCTTTCCTTGGGTTAAGGTGCCCGTCTTATCCACCACCAGGGTGTCCACCTTTTGCAGAATTTCCAGGGCCTCGGCGTTCTTGATCAGGACCCCGGCCGTGGCGCCCCGACCGGTCCCAACCATGATGGACATGGGAGTGGCCAGCCCCAGGGCGCACGGGCAGGCGATGATCAAAACGGCCACCGCATTGACCAATGCGTACGCCATCCGCGGTTCAGGCCCGATTGCACTCCAGACGATGAACGTGACTCCCGCGATGGCAACCACGGCCGGCACAAAGTAACCGGCCACCACGTCGGCAAGCTTCTGGATGGGCGCCCTGCTTCGCTGGGCCTCGCTGACCATCTGGACGATCTGGGAGAGCAGGGTTTCTGCCCCAACCCGCTCGGCCCGCATGATGAAGCTGCCAGTTCCGTTAACGGTCGCCCCGATTACCTTGTCCTTCGGGTTTTTTTCGACCGGGATCGGCTCGCCGGTCACCATGGATTCATCGATGCTGCTCCTGCCTTCGACGACGACACCATCAACCGGAATCTTTTCGCCGGGACGCACTCGCAATCGGTCCCCCGGCTTCACCTCATCCAGCGGAATATCCTCCTCCTGGCCGTCCCCTCGAATCCGCCTGGCGGTCTTAGGAGCCAAACCCAG
>CAYGBP010000145.1:0-429 GCA_964348105.1 uncultured Nitrospirota bacterium | reverse complement strand
CCGACTGCGGGCCCGCAGTTCCAGCACCTGCCCAAGCAACACCAGAACTGTGATGACCGCCGCCGCCTCGAAATATCGTCCGACCTGTCCCCCATGGCCGCGAAAGGAGGCGGGGAAGATTTGAGGCGCAATCGTTGCGATCAGGCTGTAGCCATAGGCCATCCCGACGCCGATCGCGATCAGGGTGAACATATTCAGGCTCCGGTTGACGATGGACGCCCATCCCCGCTGGAAGAAGGGCAGCCCCGCCCAGAGCACCACGGGGGTTGCAAGCAACAGCTCGATCCACGAGACCGTACGGGGCGATAGCCATTGGGATACGGGCTGCCCCGGTATCATATCGGCCATCGCCACAACGACGAGGGGAATGGCCAGCAGGACCCCGCCCCAGAAGCGCCGGGTCATATCCCGCAGCTCCGGGCTTAACTC
>CAYGBP010000144.1:361-4297 GCA_964348105.1 uncultured Nitrospirota bacterium | reverse complement strand
CATTGGCATCGCGGCCGTCCATGCCCGCGCCGAGCCTCCGTCCGATATGGTGGCCGTCCCGGCCGGCAAGTTCATCATGGGCACGGATCTGGAGGACCGGGACGGAGAGGCCCTCATGCTCGGCCTGCCGGATCCCTGGTACGAGGACGAGCGGCCCGCGCATGAAGTCATCCTTCCGCTCTTTTTTATCGACCGCTACGAGGTGACGCATGCCGACTACGAAAAGTTCGTCGAGGCGACCGAGCATCCGGCCCCGCCCGACTGGATCGGCGGCGAATACCCGCCGGAGCGGGCGCGCCATCCGGTGGCCCATGTGAGTTGGCACGACGCGCGGGATTACTGCGCCTGGAAGGGGCGGCGCCTGCCCACCGAGGCGGAATGGGAGAAGGCCGCGCGGGGCCCGGACGGGCGGATCTATCCGTGGGGAAATGATTTCGACCCGGACCGGGCGCATCTGGCGCGCAAGGCCGAGATGTTCGGGGCCACCGCGCCGGTCGGCCGTTTCAAGGACGGCCGCAGCCGGTACGGCGCCCACGACATGATCGGCAACGTCTGGGAATGGACCGAGAGCTGGTACGAGGCCTATCCCGGCAACCGGACGGCGAACGAAAAGTTCGGCGAGCAGCTCAAGGTGATGCGGGGGCTGTCCTTCGTGGCGGTGGGGCATTACCCGGAGAAGCTCTATGCCAAGGTCTCCTCGATTGTGGCCCGCGCCTCCTTTCGCTCCTACGACGTGCCGGAGGTGCGGCTGCTGGACGTCGGATTCCGCTGCGCGATGTCGGCGAAGTAAAGTCCTTGGGCGGGAATCGGTTTGACCGGATCGAAAGAGTCGTGATAAAATCACAAAGTTGACCGATCGTTGAATGGGATCGGCCATACGGCATTGAGAAGAGGTCTTGAATGGATATTCAAATCCTCCCCGAAGACGCGAAGCGCAAGCTCGACAACGGCGGAAAGGTCATCCTGCTGGACGTGCGCGAGCAGTGGGAGCATGATCTGGCCCGGATCGAGGGGTCCACGCTGATCCCGCTGGGCGAGCTGGAGCGCCGGGTGGAAGAGCTGGACCGGGAGGCCGAGATCATCGTGATGTGCCATCACGGCGTGCGAAGCTTCCATGCCACGATGTATCTTCGCGACCGCGGATTCCCGAAGGTCCAGAACCTCGCCGGCGGCATCGACGGCTGGTCGGTCCGGGTGGATCAATCCGTTCCCCGCTACCAGGGCATGTAAAGGCCGTGCCCCGGCTCTATTACTCCTTCAGAGAATATCTCGGCGAGCGGTATCCCTTTCGCGTCCAGAAAATCCCGCTCGCGGCCGGATTCACCTGCCCGAATATCGACGGCACCGCCGGGACCGGCGGCTGCGTCTACTGCAACAACCTGAGCTTTAGTCCCAACGCCGGGAAGCCCGGACTGTCCGTGGAGCGGCAGATCCGGGAGGGCATCTCGCATTACGGCCGCACGGGCAGGACGCTTCGCTACATCGCCTATTTTCAGGCCCACTCCAACACCTATGCCCCGACCGGGCGGCTCCAATCGCTGTACGACGCCGCCCTGGCCTTCCCGGAGGTGATCGGCCTCTCGGTGGGGACACGGCCCGACTGCCTCCCGGAGGACTGCCTGGACCTGCTGGAAGGGTACCGGGCCCGCGCCGATCGCTGGGTGGAGATCGGCGTGGAGTCGTCGCATGACGAGACGCTCCGGTTCCTGAACCGCTGTCATGATTTCGCCGCCTCGGCCGACGCGATCGGCCGCGCGAGGCGCAGGGGGCTGAAGGTCTGCGCCCACGTGATCCTGGGCCTGCCGGGCGAGGACCCGGAGATGATGATGCGGACGGCCGGCCGCCTGGCCGCGTTGGGGGTGGATGCCGTGAAGATCCACCACCTCTACGTGTCCCGCAATACCCGCCTGGAGGCGCTCTATCGCCGCGGCGAGGTGCGCACGCTTGAATTAGAAGCGTATCTGGATCTGCTGGCCGATTTTCTGGAGCGCCTTCCCGAGCGGGTGGTCATTCAGCGGTTGATGGGCGAGACGCCAGGCCGGTGGGTGCTGGCGCCGGACTGGGGGACGGGCAAAACCGCCGTCATCCATCGGCTCCAGGAGCGGATGCGGGCGCGCGGCCAGTACCAGGGCCGTTTATCATAATAGAGGTTTGTGTCTTCCGCGGCGTTCTACTCGATGATCCGGGCGGTTCCCCGGGAGACGGCCCGGGCCTGATTGAATAGCTCCAGGTAGGTCTTCGATCCGTAATCCGGATAGGTATGGGCGAGCGGCTGGAAGCCCCTTCCCTGATAAATCAAGGTGACCTCGCCGAAAATTCCCTCCCCCAGATAGATCCGGTGGGAATAATCCTTCGTGGTGGCCAGGACGATCTTCGAATCGCAAAGGTACCCGGGGTCCAGATTAACCGAGCGCCGAAGCCGGCCCTCCTCGATCACGCCCATCTGGCCCTCGATCTCATTCGTCTTGGATTTGATGGAGGCCAGCCGCTCGGGCCGGATGCTGCGCCTGAAAAAGAGGAACTGTCGTAGCAGGGGATTGCCCAGCTCTTCCGCGTAATAACGGCTGTACTCCCAGGGGGTCGGGAGGCTGGCGAAGGCGACCGGTCCGAAACGCCCTTCCAGAATTCCCTGGGCCTGGCCCAGGCGCTCGGGTGTCGTGGCCAGCAGGCCCACGAAGAGTTGAACGAGTTCGGGCGATTTGATCGATCCCATCGGCATTGAACCTTCGGTTTGACGATTTCCCGGTACGACCCGGAAGATGCTGTTGGATTATTTCTTTCGCTTCAGGACCTGCTCAACGGCAGAGACGATGTGGCGGGCGGTCAGGCCGTAGCGCTCGAATAGCTGGTCCGGCTTGCCCGATTCCGCGTAGCAGTCCCGGATTCCGATCATCTCGATGGGGACCGGATGATGCTGGGCCAGCAGGCAGGCGATTTGCGATCCCATGCCGCAGTTGATCAAATGCTCCTCGGCCGTGACGATCGCCCCGGTTTCCCGGGCCGAGGCCAGGATCGTTTCCTCATCCAGCGGCCGGATCGTATGAAGATCGATGACGCGTGCATTGATCCCGGCCTCCTCCAGCATCGCGGCCGCTTCGATCGCCGCCCAGACCAGTAACCCGTTGGCGATGATGGAGACATCCCCCCCCTGCCGGAGCGTCTTGGCGCGCCCGATCATGAAATCCTGTCCCTCGGTGTATACCAGGGGAGAGGCGGGACGACTGGTCCGGATATAGACCGGGCCGGAATAGTGCGCCGCGAGCTTGACGAGGGACCGAGTCGAGTGCTCGTCGGAAGGTGAAAGGACGACCAGCTTGGGCAGGGCCAGCGCCAACGCGATGTCCTCCACCGCCATCTGGGAGGCGCCGTCGTCTCCCAGGCTGATCCCGCTGTGAGAGCCGCAGAGCTTGACGTTGAGAAACGGATTGATGATGGACATGCGGATCTGCTCAAAGGTCTTGTTCATGAGAAAGGCGGCGAAGCTGGAGGCAAACGGGAGCTTGCCGCAGCTGGCAAACCCGGCCGCGGCCGATACGAGATTGGCCTCCGCGATGCCGAAATTGAAAAACCGGTCCGGGAATTCCTGGGCAAACGCGCGGCTCTTGGTGGATCCCGAGACGTCTCCGTCCAGGACCACGATGTTGGGGTTCGTCCGGCCCACCTCCACGAGTGCCTGGCCGTAGGCGTCACGCGTTGCGGCCCCCATTTTTTTCTCGGGCTTCATGCCTTGATTCCCTGCTCGATATCCCGCAAGGCCTGCTCCTTCTGCTCCGGCTTGAGCGGCACGCCGTGATATTTCATGTTGTGCTCAAGCTCCGCGACGCCCTTGCCCTTGACGGTGCGGGCGATGATGACGGTGGGCTTTCCCTTCACGGTCTTGGCCTCGTCGAAGGCCTTCACCACCTTCGCCAGATCATGGCCGTTTAAGTCGATTAC
>CAYGBP010000144.1:0-351 GCA_964348105.1 uncultured Nitrospirota bacterium | reverse complement strand
CTTCCGGGAGTCGGCCCTGCCTTCAGGAGGGTCCCGCACCGCGCGATCCCACCGGAGCGGCTGACTTCGATGGGCCCCGCTTGATGGGTGACTCCCACGATTCCAGGAGCGGCGTCCCGCTGATGAATGTCTGGTCGCGGCGGCTCGGTGTCCAGGACGTCCTTGACCCAGCCGTCCTGCTGCTGGCCGTTGCGGTCCACGATGGCGGTCAGATTGTCCACCTTGTGGTGCGCGGCCGACATGACGGCCTCCCAGACCTGCCCTTCGTCCAGCTCGCCGTCGCCCGTCATGACATAGACCCGGTAGTCCTTGCGGTCCAGACGCGCCGACAGGGCCATGCCGATGCCGATC
>CAYGBP010000143.1:3509-4313 GCA_964348105.1 uncultured Nitrospirota bacterium | reverse complement strand
GCACATCCAGGTCCAGAAGCTCCTTCAGGTCGAATCTCGCGCCCCGGTTCGCCACCGCAGTTTTAAGTATCGCAAGATCCTCTCTGATATATCTCGTATCCAGCATAGGAAAAGCCTGCCCACGGAACCTAAGCTTCGGAATGCCGGCCGGGCCGCCATTCGAAGACGTTCGCCGTCCCTCGGCTCAAAGGCTGGTTTAGATTAGCATGCGCTCGCGATATTAGTCAACAATGGCGGACCGGAAAACGCCTTTGGATTCTTGACTTTAGACAGGTCCACCCGTATACTTGCTTGCGTGCAACCCAGTTGCCGATTCATCACGGTTCTAGGGCTCTCCCTCCTGCTCTTCATCTCTCACGGATGTCTTCAGAGGAAGGACCCGGAATTCACCGGCATGGCCTTGGTCCCCGCGGGCTCTTTCATCATGGGAAGCAACAAGAGAGATACCCAGGGCAAGGCAGCCGAATTCGGGATGGCCAAGCCGCTGTTTCTCGACGAGCATCCCGAGCGGACCGTGTTTCTCCCGAGCTTTTATATCGATTTGTACGAGGTGACGAACGCGCAGTATCTGGAATTCGTGCAGGCCACCCGCTCCCGGGCCCCCTCTCATTGGGCCAAGGGCGCAATTCCCGCGGGGCGCGAAAACTATCCCGTCACGGATGTCAACTGGTACGAGGCGCAGCGTTTCTGCGCCTGGAAGGGAAACAGGCTACCCACCGAGGCGGAGTGGGAAAAAGCGGCCCGCGGCACGGACGGGCGCATTTACCCGTGGGGCAACGAGTGGCCTCCGGAATGGTGCAACAT
>CAYGBP010000143.1:1643-3499 GCA_964348105.1 uncultured Nitrospirota bacterium | reverse complement strand
AAGCGGCCCGCGGCCCGGCGGGGCGGGAGTTTCCGTGGGGCAATGAATACGATAGCGCCAAAGTGAACGCCGGAGACAGCGGCAGGAAGGACCTGGCGCCCGTCGGAAGCTATGAATCCGGACGCAGCCCCTACGGCCTATACGACATGGCCGGCAACGCCTGGGAATGGACGCAGGACTGGTATCAAGCCTACCCGGGGAATCGTTATGAAAGCGACGCATTCGGCGAGAGGTTTAAGATCCTGCGGGGAAGCAGCTTCGGGGGCATCGGCCACTATGCGCTGGCGGACTTTTACAGGGCGGCGCATCGCTTCTTCGCCGTCCCCGAGCAGCGATTCGGGGACGCCGGATTCCGTTGCGCCCGCAGCGCGCCCCCAGGGTCGCTGGCAGCCCGCCTCCGCTCCAAAAAATAATTTGACAAGAACGGGGGCAGCCGTTATAATTAGGCTAGTTCCACTCAGGGAGAGTATCTCCAGTTAAATTCTGAGGTCTATCCAAATATTTCCCTTCAAGCCTTGACTATTCCCAAATTCGCCGAAGCCTGACCATCATGCACACTTTCGTGTTTGGATCGCAATCGGAAGTGAAACAGAGAAAGAGTGAATGATCCAAAGGATCCTGCCGGGCCGAGCCAGTGGAAGGATGGCCAGTCTCGCCACAGGGTCGGAGCCTGCGCTCCAAGGAGCCAATCGTCTCCGAATTCCACATTTGCATCGCGGCATAAAGACATACATACGAGAAACCGTCGGTTCTTAAGGAGGGGCAATGAATCTCGCGGAATTGAAGACCAAGAGCATCAGTGAACTCAACGACCTGGCCAGGGATCTGAAGATCGAGGGGGCCAGCAGCCTGAGAAAGCAGGAATTGATTTTTGCCATCCTCCAGGCACAAACCGAAAAGAACGGCATGATCTACGGCGAGGGGGTGCTGGAGACGCTTCCCGACGGTTTCGGGTTCCTCAGATCCCCCGACTACAACTATCTCCCGGGTCCGGATGATATTTATATTTCTCCCTCTCAGATCCGCCGGTTCAACCTGCGGACCGGAGACATCGTGTCCGGTCAGATCCGTCCGCCCAAGGAAAGCGAGCGATACTTCGCGCTGCTCAAGGTAGAAAAGGTCAACCTGGAGGATCCCGAGGTCTCCCGGGACAAGATCCTGTTCGACAATCTCACGCCGCTCTACCCGATGGAGAAGATCCGCCTGGAGCACGATCACGAGGATTACTCCATGCGGGTGATGGACCTGATCACCCCGATCGGCATGGGGCAGCGTGGACTCATCGTGGCATCGCCCCGCACGGGTAAGACGATGTTGCTGCAGGCCATCGCCAAGGCCATCATGAAGAATCACCCCGACATCGCCCTGATTGTGCTACTGATCGACGAGCGGCCCGAGGAGGTGACGGACTGGCAGCGCCAGGTCCGGGCCGAGGTGGTCAGCTCAACCTTCGACGAGCCGGCCCAACGTCATACCCAGGTCTCCGAAATGGTGCTGGAGAAGGCCAAGCGTCTGGTGGAGCACAAGCGCGACGTGGTCATCCTCCTGGATAGCATCACCCGGCTGGCCAGGGCCTACAATACCATCATCCCTTCCAGCGGCAAGGTCCTGTCGGGCGGACTGGACGCCAACGCCCTTCAACGGCCCAAACGGTTCTTCGGATCCGCCCGGAACATCGAAAACGGCGGCAGCCTTACCATCATCGCCACCGCCCTGGTGGACACCGGAAGCCGGATGGATGACGTGATCTTCGAGGAGTTCAAGGGCACCGGTAACATGGAGCTTCACCTGGAGAGAAAACTGGCCGACAAGCGGGTGTTCCCGGCGATCGACATCAACCTCTCCGGAACCCGGAA
>CAYGBP010000143.1:1381-1618 GCA_964348105.1 uncultured Nitrospirota bacterium | reverse complement strand
CGCATCCTCATGCCGATGGGCCCGTCGGACGCCATGGAATTCCTCCTGGACAAGATCAGGGGCACCAAAACCAACAAGGAATTCCTGGAATCGATGAACAAATAAGGCCCGTTTCTCCCAGTTTTTCCTTGAAAATCCCCACCCTTTTGATATAATATCTTTTTGCGATCAATGGGTTATCGCGACTTGGGGGCGGTGGTCCGGCCAACGGTCGGCCCCCCGGCGCGCGGAACCGAC
>CAYGBP010000143.1:1011-1304 GCA_964348105.1 uncultured Nitrospirota bacterium | reverse complement strand
AGGAAATTCATCCCGCGTACGAAGAGGCAACCGCCGTTTGCGCCTGCGGGAGCGTACTGAAGACCCGGTCCACGATCAGGGAGATCCGCGTCGAAATTTGTTCTTCCTGCCATCCCTTCTTCACCGGCACGCAGAAACTGGTGGACAGCGAAGGACGCGTCGAAAGATTCAAGAAAAAATACGCTTCCGCCAAATCCTCCAAGGCCGCGTCCAAGAAGAAAAAATAAAGGGTTTTTCAGATGCCGACGGCCAACAAAGGGCTTCTGGTCCAGCGCTTGGAAGCCATTCGCGCG
>CAYGBP010000143.1:0-1001 GCA_964348105.1 uncultured Nitrospirota bacterium | reverse complement strand
CCGGATGAACGCCTTACCGCAGACGGACTGGTTGCCGAGCTGGACCGTCTCCTGATGGATCCCAAGGTTCACGCCCGGCCAGCCGCGCTTCAAAAATACTCAAAGGAAAGCGCCGAGCTAGCCGAGATCATCCGGACCCACGTCGAGGTGCAGGCGCTTTCCGGACGCATCGATGAGACGCGTCAGATTCTCACCGATCAGCAATCCGAGCCGGAATTGCGCGAATTGGCCCAGACGGAGCTCCAGGAACTGGAAGTGCAGCTCGCCGCCCGCGAAGGGGCGCTTCAGGAGATGCTGCTCCCCAGGGATCCCCATGACGCAAAAAACATCTTCGTGGAAATCCGGGCCGGCACAGGAGGCGAGGAGGCCGCCCTGTTCGCCGCAGAACTGCTGCGCATGTACACCCGGTACGCGGAACGCCAGCGGTGGCGCGTCGAGATGGTCAGCTCCAACCCCACCGGAATCGGAGGCATTAAGGAGGTGATTGTGCTGATCGAGGGAAGGGGCGCCTACAGCCGTCTGAAGTATGAAAGCGGCGTGCACCGGGTGCAACGCGTCCCCGTCACCGAGACCGGCGGCCGGATTCACACATCGGCCGTCACGGTTGCGGTCCTGCCGGAGGCCGAGGAAGTGGAAATCGCCATTGACCCCAAAGAACTGCGGATTGATACCTTTTGCTCATCCGGCCCCGGAGGCCAGAGCGTGAACACGACCTATTCGGCCGTCCGGATCACCCATCTTCCCACAGGCCTGGTGGTAAGCTGCCAGGACGAGCGTTCCCAGATCAAGAACAAGGCCAAGGGCATGCGGATCCTCAGATCCAGACTTCTGGATCTGGAAAAGGAAAAGCAGGAAGCGGATATCGCGAAAAATCGCAGGGCCCAGGTCGGCAGCGGAGACCGGAGCGAGAAAATTCGCACATACAATTTTCCGCAGGGCCGGATCAGCGACCACCGCATCAACCTGACGCTGTACAAGCTCGACGAAATCCTGGCCGGCAA
>CAYGBP010000142.1:3761-4571 GCA_964348105.1 uncultured Nitrospirota bacterium | reverse complement strand
GGGGCGGTTTTTTCTGGGAAATGGGGCTGGCGTCGGCCGTCGGGGTGGGAGGATGCGCCACAAGGTCACGCGGGGTCGCGGAGAAATGGCAGATCGGGCACTTTTCCCGATCCTGCACGGGGGCGGCGACGTGGCACTCCCTGCATTCTTGAGCCGAAGATGGAACGGGGGACCCGTCCACTGAGGCGATTCCCGCTCCCATTCCCATCAGAAAGATGATTGCCGCAATCCCCTGCCGTGTCATGCCCATCCGCATTCTTACCCATTGATAATATAAAAAAAACCGCGTGGCGGTCAAGCCCGCCCCGGCCCCCCCTTGACAGAGAGCCTGAAAACATGCTAGCAATGAATATTGTTCGTGTTCGCTTCGATCAAGTCATAATCGCGTATCTTTTCCGGCGCCGACCCCGAATTTTTTGATCACCCGCACCGGGCCGAACCCGATCCAGCCCTTCATAAGCATCCTGGTCAGGCTTCATTCCGTTTCCCCAGTGAGACGGGACCAGAACATTTTCCCAGGCTTTCCGCGGGGTGTTCGCATGGCCGAGAAGACCCGGATCGTCATCTACGAAAAAAACCGTCTTTACCGGGAAGGGCTGTGCCTCGTCCTGCGGACGGCCGGCGACATGGCGGTCGTCCTGGACAGCGGGAACTGGAAGGAAATCCTGAGCTGCGCGGATCGGGTCCCGGTGGGCGTCGTCGCCGTCCAGCAGCACGCGCCCCGCGGACGGCGTGAGGAGGGTCGTCATGACCTTGAGGGTGGTCGTCTTGCCTGCCCCGTTCGGGCCGATCAGGCCGAGGATCTCCCCG
>CAYGBP010000142.1:2634-3751 GCA_964348105.1 uncultured Nitrospirota bacterium | reverse complement strand
AAAGGAAGGGTTCCGATCAACATTCCATCCCGTGATCTGATCCACGCCATTCGGGAAATCCGCGCCGGCCGGTCCTGGTTTCAGTGGGAAGCTGACGCTTTTATCCCGGAAAGGCGGGTGCCCAATGGACGCGCTTACCCTCACGGCTGCCTATCCGCCCAGGAGATCCGCGTCCTGGACCTGATCCGCCACCGGCTTCGCAACAAGGAGATCGGAGGGCGCCTGAATATCAGCGAAGCGACCGTGAAGTGCCATGTCAACCGGATCTTTAAGAAGCTGAATATCAAGAGCCGGGTGGATCTCATGGAGCATTAGGCGAGGGACAGGCCTGCTGAGCGACGCGGTTTTTGATCCCCCGATTGATTAATACCTAATTACAACCTTTTTACACCCGCCAACGGATTGACACCTGACAGCATTTCGGGATAGCTTGGAGGAACATCAGAACTGTTAGTCAGCCGTCCTCATCCCTTTTGTCATAATCATTAACCTCCTCTCTTCGGGTTGCTCTGACCGCACCATCCGCCTGAAGGCGAAAGGGATGGAGATTATAGGAATCAAATGTAGAAGCGGATTTCCGCAAGGTGATCCGGCAAGCATCAACCATAAACACCGTTAAATTTAAAGCCAATAGACAGAGGAATGCTTTCGGGCATGATGCATGGCTGACTGTTCCACGTGAGCCTGGGCGGAAGTTCCTCAACCTGACACATTCATCTGAGCAAGGGAGGTCAGCCATGTCTCTCATGAAACGTTTGGGATTGTCCGCGGGGATCTTCGGGTTCCTGTTTCTTTGGGTCCTGGCGCCCGGAGTCATGGCCCGCCATGGGGAGGAGGACATCCTCACGAACCGGATTCCGGAGCCGGCGCCGTATGTGGTATCGGAGACCACGACGGCCGGCGGCGATTTCGGGGCGCCGCACACGGGTGTGCCGTTTGAAGAGTTGTGGAACTCCAGTAATGAAGTGGGGGGCTGCAGCGGCTGCCACACCGGATTATTCGATCAATGGAACGGCGCCATGATGTCCAACGCCTGGCGCGATCCGGGATGGAGAGGCGCGTTTCTGCTGGTGGCGCGGCTGACTTCAACCGACGGGGATGCCGACATTCCGAATCC
>CAYGBP010000142.1:616-2624 GCA_964348105.1 uncultured Nitrospirota bacterium | reverse complement strand
TGTTCAACGTGGACCCGGCGACGGGTGAGCCCTTCCCGGGGGTCACTGCGGCGACGTACGACGGCTCCGGCTCGTTGATGGATGACTTCTGCTCGCGCTGCCACATGCCGACCAACTACATTGACGGCGTCGTATCGGTAACTGCCGATGCGCCGTCAGGACAGGAGCACGGTCGGATCAGTCCCCTGTACGATCCGACTGATTGCGTTGGCCCGGCGCCCTGCAACAGGCCCGGGACGCCGGTGACGGTCGATCCGGCCACGGGGGACCTCACGCCCGAGTCCTTCGGGGAAGGATCTTATGTGGACGGCGGGGTGACACGCGCGGTGAACAGCAACAGCGGGAAGATCGGTATTTCCTGTGAGGTGTGTCATACCAACGTGGAGACGCGCTACACGCCTTTTCACAATTACAATCAATCCGGGGCGGAATACTTCCCGGCGCCTCAGAACATCGGTCGTTTCGAGCAGCTCCCTCCGAACCAGGCGGATATGCTGACGGTTCCGGACGCGGCCAGTAATAACCTCGGGTATGCCGTGGGGGCGGGGGCCTTCCGGCTTTCGCCGCACGCGCTGTATTTCCCGGAGCGCTTCGGGCCGTTATCGTGGAACGATTTCACCAGCACGCTGGATGCCTATGTGAGCGACGTGTTCTCGGGTGGCACCCGGGTGACGAATGTATTCTTCAAGCAGGCCAATCCGCCCGGAAGACATGACACCTATTATCAGGTGAAGTTCGAACGCTCGGAGTTCTGCGCGGCCTGCCACGACGTAACCAATCCGATGACGATCAAAAACCAATACGGACACTGGGTGGGCGGGTTTCCCATCGAGCGGACCTATACCGAGTGGAGAGACAGCCGGTTTGCCGACCGTCCGAACAATCCGAATTACGACGCCAATTACAAGCGCGACTGCATGACCTGCCATATGCAGCAGAGCTTCGGGGAGCCGGGAACCGCCTTGACGCTGTACACGGTGGATGCCGGCGGGGTGGTGACGCCGGACGCGCCGCTGACGGAGCCTTCCTGCGACCGGATCGAGCATAATCCGGGCTATTCGCATCATTTCGTGGGCGGCAACGGCTACATCACCCGGTTGATCGGGTCGGATACGGACAGCGGCGGAACCGTTTCGCCGTATCCGGAGTTGTTGAACACGAGTTTTTCATCGGCGGAGAAGACCAGCCGATACAATTATGCCCGATATGACAACACGGTGGAACGCCGGGGTGCGGATGCCACGCAGCACGAGCGGTTTGCGTGGGACCGGGTTCGCAATGTATTGAACATGTCGCTGACAGGTCCGGCATCGGTCAGCTCGGCGACGGAGACGCTGGCCAACCTGAATCTATTCATGGAGAATGCGGGCTCGGGGCATAACTTCCCGACCGGTTTTCCGGAAGGCCGGATCGCCTGGGTGCATTTGAAGGCCTGGGACACGAGGAACACCGCCGATATTTCGGATGATGCCGAGCTCGAGATTCAGGATAGCGGCTGGGGCAACCGGCGCTCGCTGGGCGTGGGATACCTGACCGATGCCGAGATGCTGGATCCCAACTACCCGGCGGGCTGCAATTGGTTGATTCCGCCGGGGACGCCCGATCCGTACTCGATCCAGTTCAAGGCGGTGGCCTCGCTGGGGCAGGACCCGGCGACCGGGTTGACCTGCCCGACGCTGGATCTGCCATATGCCACGCCACTGAACCTGAAGACCAATGCGCAAGGTCTGCCGGTGACGGACGGCGGCTTGGTGGTGGATCGAGCCAATCCGACGCGCATCCCCGGCTATAATGACCTTGACGGGGACGGAGATTTGTATGATGATTCCTTCCTGGTGGATACGCGGCTGCGGCCGCTGCCGCATGCCGATGCGACGATCAATACCAATCGCTACTCGGTGGTGGTGCCGGCGGGCGCCGTGGGACCGATCGCGGTGACGGCCACGGTTTATTTCCAATCATTCGAGGCGGTCGTGGCCCAGAAGTTCCTGGGCAATCTGGCCAATAC
>CAYGBP010000142.1:0-606 GCA_964348105.1 uncultured Nitrospirota bacterium | reverse complement strand
ACAGTGGATCGTATCCGAATCCGGCAGTACCTGCCGGTTGTCGCCGGATCCGGCACAGGGAACCTGACGCACGTTGTGACAGTGACCAACAACGGACCTGGCGATGCCACCGGTGTCGTGTTGTCTGAGGCGATCACGGTTCCCGCCGGGGTCACTATCGATTCGATCACGCCGTAGGCCGGCACCAGCTATACCGGCGGTGCGTCCGGAACCTGGACAGTGGGCAATCTGGCCAATACGGATGATCTGGATGGCGATGAAGGCTATCCGGACGGGAGCCCCACGCTGGAGCCGTGCGTCCTGAAATCTGCCTGTGACCGGATTGGCAAGGGCGGGGTGCGTGGTGAAGCGGAATTGCGCGAGGCGATGAAGTTCGACCCGGTGGTGGTCGAGGCGGCCCCGGCGCTCCCGATGGAGGTGGTCAACGCGGTGATCCAGGTGACGGGGACGGAGGATAACGTGGCGCCGACCGTGATTATCAACAATTACGACGCGCCCGGTTTTACGAACGTGGACGGCCCGATTCCGTCCGGTTTTCTGAATGACAAGCACTGGTCGCCCTCGCCGTATGGAGGTCCGACGGGCAACTTTGAGGCCGAGGGCTTT
>CAYGBP010000141.1:363-4575 GCA_964348105.1 uncultured Nitrospirota bacterium | reverse complement strand
GATCTTTGATCATCTCCACGGTCGAAGAGATCGACGGACTCAAGGTGATAGGGGTCCGAAACGGATTTGAGGCACTCAAGGCCCTTCCTCAGCACACGGTAGACCTGATCATCACCGACATCAATATGCCTGACATCAACGGTCTTGAGATCGTGAATTTCGTCAAGAATCATCCGGATTATCAGTCCATTCCGCTCGTGATCGTATCGACCGAGCAGAGCGAGGAAGATGTCCAGAAGGGCTTGTCCCTGGGCGCATCCGCCTACGTCCCGAAGCCATTCCAGCCGGAGGATCTTCGGCAGAAGGTTCAGCAGCTGCTTCAGGGAGGGAAGAAGAAAAATTAGGGGTCAATTCAGATGAGAAATAAAAAAACGGAATCTCTCAAAGAGTTTGTGGCGGAAGCCGAAGAAATTCTCGACGGGCTGGATCAGTGTCTCATCGAGATTGACTCGATGAAAGGGAGCGGGGATCCGAAGCCCGAGGTGGTGAATACGCTTTTTCGCGGTGCCCATACGTTGAAGGGAATCTCGGGGATGGCAGGACAGGATGGCATCTCCAAATTGAGCCACACGCTGGAGGAGATGCTGGACCGCCTAAGGATGGGAAAATTGACTTTTACGGAAGACGCGGTGTCCACGCTCATGGAGGGCGTCGAGACCTTGCGCCACTTGGTTCATGGCATTCAATCGCCTGGCGCGGCACAACGCAGCCTGGATTCGTTGTACCAGAAGATCGCTTTGCTGGTCAGCGCGAAGGACCAGCCGGCGACTCAGACCTCTCTGGAGCAGATGGGCATCAGCCCGGATTTGGCAAAGGTATTAACGGAGTATGAAAGCCATCGTCTGATCGAAAACATCCGCCAGGGAAATCAGATCCTCGAGGTCAAGGCCCATTTCGGCCTTCAGAGCTTCGATAAGGAGTTGTCGGCCGTGATGGCGAAGGTTCAAAAACTGGGTGAAGTCATTACGACCCTGCCCAGTACGAACCCCACCGCCGACAAGGGGATTGAATTTAATATCATCCTGGGGACCAAGGCGGACAAAGAATCGATCCGGCGGGAGCTTCCCGGCGATGAGGTGCGCGTGGAGCAGATTCAGACCCGTGCGGGGGGGAAGGAATCGGCGGCGCCAAAACCGACGACGGCGGCGGATCCGGCCGCCTCGTTGAAGCGGATGAGCCAGAACATCCGCGTGGACATTGGAAAGCTTGACAGCCTTCTGAATATCGTGGGCGAGCTGGTTTTAAACAAGGCCGTGATCAATCAGATTGGAAAGGAAATGATGCAGGCCCAGGGTCTGGTGGGAAGCGTGGCCGAGATCTTCAAGGCCTCGCAGGAGCTGGACCGGAGGGTCACGGAGCTTCAGGAGGGCCTCATCGAGATCAGAATGATTCCTGTTGCCCAGGTCTTCGAGAAGCTGACGCTGGCCGCCCGGAAACTCTCCAGGGAGCTGGGGAAGGATGTGGACTTGATCGTCAGCGGTGAGGAAACCCGCTTGGACAAATCCATGGTGGAGGCGGTGGCCGACCCTCTCCTGCACCTGATCCGCAATTCGCTGGATCACGGGATCGAATCCAAGGCTGAGCGCAGGAAGTCGCACAAGCCCGAGACGGGGACGATCCGTCTCAACGCGGTTCAGCGGGGAAGCGCCGTGGCGATTGAGCTGGCGGACGACGGGAAAGGGATCAACCTCGAAAAGGTTCGGGAAAAGGCCGTTCAGCGCGGACTGGCCGATGCGGGCAAGTCCTATTCTCAGGAGGACTTACTGAATTTTTTGTTTCTCCCGGGCTGCAGGACTGCCAGCCAGGTCACCGAGGGGTCCGGCCGCGGGGTCGGCCTGGACGTTGTCAGCAAGAACATCTCGAAGTTGAACGGGATGGTGGACATCGAGACCACGGAGGGGAAGGGCACCAAATTCACGATCACCCTTCCCATCACGTTGGTGATTATCAAGGCCCTGATCATCCGGGTGGGGACGGAGCAATACGCGATACCGCTCAATGCGGTTTCCGAAAGCCTGATGATTCCACGACAGGAAGTCAAAACGGTGGAAGAAAAGGAAGTCATCCAGTTACGCGATCATACCCTCCCGCTGTTGCGGGTTTCGGATATATTCGCGCTTCCCCCTTCAGCCCACTCGGACGAACGGGTTTACATCATCGTGGTCGGGGTGGCGGAAAAGCGGGTGGGGCTGATCGTCGATGCCATCGAGGGGCAGCAGGAAATCGTGATCAAGTCAATCGGGGAGACGCTCAAGGCGATTCCGGGAATTGCTGGCGCGACGGAGCTCGGAAATCGAAGGACCATACTTGTCCTGGATGTCGGGACCCTGATTGAAGAAAGCACGCGGGTACGGTTCACTCAGTCTTAGACAATCCCTCACCGCAATGAAGATCCGACCCCATTGTTCTCCGCTTGTGATTCGGGTTTTCCCTTTTCTCGGAATTGTTCAAAATTCGTCAGAGTGACATTTTTTGTCGCTCACAACCGGCCTTTCTTCAGCCGTTTACGGCAAAATGACATCGGTCCACGGTCTGGCCGCGTCTAAACTATCCCGGCAGGATTTGATAATCCCTTTAAATGAAAAGGTTTTTTCCACCATCTGGATATAAATCCCCAGATTGGCCGAATTTGGCATTTTCTTTGCAAACTCTATACTGCTTGGTTTCTTCCGCGGCTGACCTTCAAATGGGGGCGGAATGGAAAAGGGGAAATGGAGCTGGGGACTCTTTGCGCTGATCTGGCTTTGGACACTGCTCGGAACAGGAATTGTCATGGCGGGCGAATCGGACAGAACGCCATATGGGATTCGATACGGCAGCCCGGATACGTTTGCTGAGTTTCACGGGTTCCTGAGCACCGTGTATAGCGATTTTGAGCACGGGGGGGAGCGCAACAACCGGGCGGACTCCTCTTTCGACCAGCACTACTTTACCTTCAATGCCCTCGCGAGGATTCGACACAATATCCATGTCCTGGGTGAGATCGAATTTGAGAGTTCCATGGGTCCAGGCCGGTATTCGGATTCGGGTGTCGCAGGATTGGACTTTTCACTTTTGGGATTGGATGTTAAATGGAATTTGAATGGGCTGGATTTGCGGGGTGAATGGGTTAAGCGTCGTGTGGATGTGACGACCGCTACTTCACTGGACGCTTACGGGTACTATGTGCAGGCAACATACCAGCCCCGCGGTGGAATCGATTGGTTCAATTACGTCGAGCCGGTTTTACGGCATGAAATCCTCAATCCCGGAGTCGGCGCGAGCCCGCAAGGGAAACGCGAGCGGATTTCGGTCGGTGCCAACACTTCGCCCTACCCGCACCTCAAGATGGGCACCGAATGGCAGGCAAACAACGAAGATCGAAACGAATTGGATGACGACGGTTTCTTGATCACGGCGGTAGTTGACTTCTAGGCCGCGCAATGCCAGGAGAAATCATGGTTCGGCTGAGGATAATCGCGGTTCTTTGCGGGGTCATGATCGCAACGGGAATCGTCGTCGGACAGGCACGGGCTGAGCGATTTGATCTGCCGCTTCCGACCTGGAAGTTGAGCCAGGACCTCATGTCTTATGCCAAAGCCGGCGAATCCGATATGATCAGACAGATCATGCCGATGATCCGACCCATGATCCGGGCCCTGGGCGATCAATACGGTTCGGATGTCCAGTATGAAATCGAGCGTTCTCTGGGTTCGGGAAACGTTGCGGAAATGGTGAGCGCCGTCGAGCGGCTGATCGCCATGGATATCAGGGACCTGATGGGAGAGGCCGCCGCATCAGTCCGGGGCAAGGAGGCAAAAGCCATTACGCAGATGAAATCGGCCTACCTGAGTTATCAGGTCATCGGCCCGGAGCTTGAGAGAAGCAGGTTTTCATCCGATCAGAGGATCAAGAATAATTTTAGAAAAGCAATCTTTTCCCTTGAGTCGTTGTCGTCCGAAGATACCCCTGAATCCTCTGAATCCGGGGTCCAAAACGGCGGCGGCAGGGTTTTGCAGTATATTGGGGAAATAGACCAGGAGCTGGGAAGGATCTATGCTCCCTAGGAAGCAAGGATCGACCGAGTCGGATGATCCTGTTGCGTTTCGATTGAGGGACAACGCGCCATGCTGATAAAATCGAGCACGAACCCTCATCAATTCGTAAGGGCGGTGGGGTGGTTCGGGATGAGGCTGAAGTTCACCCTTCTCATGAGCGTCTTTTTCGTTCTGA
>CAYGBP010000141.1:0-353 GCA_964348105.1 uncultured Nitrospirota bacterium | reverse complement strand
CCGGCCTTAGCCTTTTCTACCTCAAGAAGACCCAGGGATTGCTGGATGAGGGTTTAAAATCGCGAGGGATTTCTCTGGCGAGAAATCTCTCGGCCAACAGCATCTACGGGGTGATGGTTTCGGATACCGAGGCCCTGGAACGGCTGGTGGGCACGCTGGGATCGGAGCCCGACCTTGCCTATGCCGTGGTCCTCGATGCGAACGGCCAGGTCCTTGCCCACACCCAGCTCGCGGAGGTGGGGCGTGTCCTGTCGGATGACAGGACGATGATGGCGCTGGAATCGAAAGAATCCAGAATACACAGATATACGAAGCCGAACGGCGAGGAGTTGATCGAGCTTACCTATCCGATC
>CAYGBP010000140.1:717-4605 GCA_964348105.1 uncultured Nitrospirota bacterium | reverse complement strand
GTGGGGGTCTCTAGGGGGTGGAACCCCCTAGATTCGGGGGTTTGGAAAGGGGCCTGGAAGCAGGCCCCTTCCCAGGGGTGTGGGGGCAGCGCCCCCACATGTAAAAAGATTATATTGAGAATGCTAGCAGTCGAACCGAGGAAGGATAGGCGGGATCCTTAACAGGGAACTCCAAAAAAAAATTAAAACCTTCCACTCATCTTCTTCTTCGGAATATCGATATTAAAATAGACGACGCGCGTTTCACCCGTCTTGCGGCTGCTCACCTGCAGCTCGTCGTACAGAATGCCGTTCTTCACGATGCTGGGCCGGCGCTCCTTCTCCTCGTAGCCCAGCACGTCCAGCACGACGGCCTCCTCGGCCACGTCGATCACCACGTAGGCGCTCTGCGGCGTCTTGCCGTCGCCGGAGCTCAGGATGGAGTCGATCAGGCCGTATTTGACGAACTTGTGGAAGGTAGCCAGCTCCGGCTGGTCCAGCTCCCAGTAGGCCACGCTCAAGACGTCGTGGGCGTTGATGTCGACGTAGTTCTCCTCCAGGCGGTAAGTGGCCAGGTCCAGGGCCTTTTCGTAATCGTGCCGGTCCAGGGCGGCCAGCATGGCCTTTTCGAGATCGTCCGGGACCCATCGGGGGTGGTAGGCGTCGGTGCGGGTATAGGCCAGCCGCAGCTCCCGGAAGTCGGCCGGGTCGTCGAACTGGTTGATCCGGGCGCGGAGCGATTCGTAAGAGGGCTGCGCCTTCGGTCCCGGCAGGTCACGCGGCATCCGCTTTTTCTTGGCGATCTGGGGGGAATCCGGCTGGGGGGCAGCGGCTCCCGGATACAACAGCGTGCAACCCGAGGCGAAGAAGAACAGGATGGCAGAGACGACGAGCAGGGACCAGGATACCGATGCTGGATGACGATCGAGGTCCTGCGGATGGGGGAGAACGCTCACTTCGGATTGCGCGAATCGCGTATTCACATTCATGGCCGCCCCCAATGACATCCGGCGGGAGGGACCGTGTGATTCGGCCAACGGCTGCCCGGCCGTCGGAATGATCGTTCCTTTGAGGATATCATTTCACTCGCTCGCGCGTCAAACGGCCCCGAGGTGGGGCTGAGTCCTGGTGGAATGGGAAAAAGCCGTCCGAGGAAGAGGCCAAACATGGCAAAACGCGCTACCCGGACAGTAAAAGCACCTCCAACTCGGAAACCCGTTTGAAATCACGGTCGTTGGCGATGAATCCCGTGGCTCCGCCATGAATCGCCGTGGCAATCAGGACGGCATCCGGCGTGCGCAGCCTGTATTTGGCTCTCAGGCGGGCGCCCGTATCGGCTATTTCGGCCGACAGTTCCTCCCAACTCAGATTCGGAAAAGAGGTGAGGAGGGCATAGAAAAGATTGACCTTATCCTCTTTATTCCGCCGGTAGGGTTCCACCAGGACCTCCATCAAGGAAAGGTGGGAGCAGATCCCGGTATTCCTGCCCGCCTCGATGGATTGAAGGATTTTCCGGGCCGCACGCCCGAACCGGGCATGGCCTTCGATGTGGTAGATCAGGATGCTGGAGTCCAGACCGACGCGCCTGTGCTTTTTCAGGAAGCCTCCCAGGGTCCGGAGACCTACCACGCGCGCCGTTCCTTGCCGAGATATTTCTTCGGATAGAGCCCCTTGCCCCTGCCGTACAGCGCCCGCTCGTATTTCGACGGCCGGGGCAACAGCAAGGTCATGTCGCCTTTCACGATGACCAGTAGTTCATCCCCTCCTTTGACCTTCATGGCTTTGCGGGCCTCTTTCGGCAGGACGATCTGGTTTTTGGAGGACAGCTTCAAATAGGCCATCGGCGACCCCTCCGCGCGGAATCCAATCACACTTTACTTTATCACAAAAAGTAAAGCGATGCAAGCCGAGCCGCCCGCCGGCACCTTGAAGACATCCACCTGGAAGCTCAATCCAACAAAATAATCGGAAGGGCGATCGAGGCCGCGACCAGGGCCAGGGCCAGCAGGCCGATGAAGATCTCGCCCGCCTTTTCCTCGACCTGTTGATACAGCTCGGCGAGATTTCGCTGCTTCTTGCCGCCCCGGCAGGGGCTGCCCGGCTCCCCGCCCCGTTGCAGGATCACGTAGGCGGCATAGGCCGTCTGATCCCAGGGCGGGACCGGCTCGCTCACCTCGCAGCTCTGAAGCCGGGCGGCCTCCCGCGCCAGGGCGGGGCTCAGGGTGTCCAGGCGGCGGATCAGGATGATCTCGGCATCGGCCGGCAACGGCCGGTTTTCCTTCATCGCCCGGACCAGCTCCTCGGCAAAGGCCCGGTCGCCGGCCTTGATGACGGCCACCGTCGCCGGGGTGAAGGAGTCCCGGTGCTCGACCGTCATCTCCCGGGTGGCGGCGCAGCCCGCCGCGAGCAGGCCCAGCAGCAACGCCACGAGGGCCGCCGTCCCCGCCCGGGCCGTTGCCGGCCGGATCGATTCCTTGAGATGGGTCATGGTGGCAGACTTTAAAAGAATCCGGCGGGATTTGCAAACCCCCACGGCGCGCCCCCGCCTTGAATTCGGCCTTCCGATTCACCATAATACGCCTGAAGCGGGCCGGGCCAGCCGCCTGCGGGCTGGGAAGGAGCAAATGAGGAGGACTCATGATGGCACTCTCGGCCGCACAGATCTTGCAAATGTTGCAGGGGTACCAGATCAGCGCGGTGCTCAGGACCGGCATCCAGCTCGGCGTGTTCGACGCCCTGGCCTCCGGCCCGTCCGATCCGAAAAAGGTGGCCGACGCGATCGAGGCCGATCCCCGGGGCACGCGCATCCTCCTGGATTCGCTCACCGCGCTCGGGATGCTCGATAAATCAAACGACGTCTATCGGCTTACGGAACCGGCCCGCACGCACCTGGTGAAGGATAGCCCGGGGTATCTCGGCGATCTTTCCTACCTCTTCGCGGCGGATCAGCTGTGGGACGGGCTCAAGCTGCTGCCGGGGGCCGTGCGCAAGGGCGGGACGGTGATGGAGCGGCATGCCGAAACGCCCGAGCATCCCTTCTGGGAGGACTTCGCCCGCTACAGCGGCGCGATGGCCGCCCCGGCCAGCGAGGCCGTGGCAAACCTCCTGGGATCCTGGGCGGCCAGCCGAAAGACCCTGGACATCCTGGACGTGGCCTGCGGCACCGGCCTGTTCGGATTCACGCTGGCCAGCCAGCAGCCGCACGCGCGCGTCGCGGCCCTGGACTGGACGACGGTGCTGCCCATCACGCGGGGCTATGCCGAGCGGCTGGGCGTGATGGACCGGGTGTCCTTCATCGAGGGGGACATGTTCGAGGTCAGCCCGGGGGGCCCGTACGACGTCATGATCTTCAGCCACATCCTGCATCACTTCTCGGAGCAGCGCGGGATCGAGCTTTTAAAACGCTATGCCGGTGCCGCCCGGCCCGGGGCGCGCATCGTGATCCATGAATTCGTCCTGGATGAACCCACCGGCCCCGACAGCCTCGCGCCCCATCTTTTCTCCATTCTGATGCTGGCCTGGACGCCGCAGGGCGAGGTCTACCCGGCCTCGGTCTACGGGCGAATGCTGGCCGAGGTCGGCTTCGGCAAGCCCGAGACCCACGCCATCGAAGGGATGCTCAGCCGCATCCTGATCTCGGAGCACATCACCGCCTAAGCTCGTCGAAAGGTCATTGGAAGGCACCCCGATGCGCGACCGCCCCTCACCAGGAGGGGCGGCAGGCCCATGGAATCGGCTGTATGGTCGAATTGTTAGTCCGGATGGTGATCCTTAAAGGTCGTCCCGCCCGAAATCTGCGTCGTCTCGAAACGGATCGGCGTAATGGTGTTGATGCTCGGCAAGATTATATCGGCAGTCCTTAAAACACTCAAAGTTAACGTGTTGCCTTTAAGGGTGGCATTGGCGGGC
>CAYGBP010000140.1:0-670 GCA_964348105.1 uncultured Nitrospirota bacterium | reverse complement strand
AAGTACAGCACCCCAAGTCCCACATCACCAGCCGAATAACAGTCGCCATCACCACTCATATCGAACGTCACTTCCCATCCGTATTCCTTCGCATTGTCGGGCGTTCCCGGATCGTCGATGTCTATTGGATCGGGTGCGCTGAGCAATACCATTTCAGCCGTAATATCCGTGTCTGTGAGTGTCACCTTAAGATCCGTCATGTCAATGATTGAAGATGGAACGTCCCCGGGATCATCAAAGTAGCTTCCGGCGCCGCCGGCGCACGGGTTCGAGACCACCCCCGCCGCAGGGCCGTCATCCCCCCCACCGCAGGCGGTCAATAACAGGGGTAAGGCCAGGATCACGTATAACAAGGGGGATCGCTTTTTCATTCCGTTCTTTGCTCCTTTCATGCTCAATGTCATGCTCAATGCGGGGCGGCCTGTTCGGGGGGGTCGCACGACCCGTCATGCCGCCCGGTTATGGGGAGGGAAAGGCAGGCTCCAACCCCTTTATTATAATAGTAGCGGATTCCGGCGCGACATGCCAGTTTTTTATTATTTTCTCTTACTTTTCAAAGTGATGGAGACACCCTGCCGGCTCCCTGCCGTCGAGCCTCAGGCCCGCTTCGGAGGCCGTTTTACGGCTCTCCCCCCGCCTTGACAGTGCACCGGCGGGGGCGTAGAGTAGC
>CAYGBP010000139.1:955-4773 GCA_964348105.1 uncultured Nitrospirota bacterium | reverse complement strand
GCTGCCCGCGACGAAGATCCCCGGCAGGTCCCGGAGCAGCCGGTCTATTTCGGAAAGCCTTTCTTCGTGGCCGAGCGTGTATTGGGGGTTTGCCCGCTCCCACCGAAAGACGCGTGCGAACAGGGGAGACGCCTTGATCCCCAGGGTTCGATTCAACTCCTCCCGGACCATCCCAATCAGTGTCGAATCGTCCAGAGAAACTTGATCCTCACGCCCGGCGCCACCCGCGAAGCAGCGGACCAGGACGCGATCTTCCGGGGCGCGATGGGGGAACTTTGTGGATATCCATGTGCAGGCCATGATGCGGCACTGCTCGTTGCGGGCGACCACGTATCCGTATCCGTTCAATGGATGGGGGCAATCCGACCGACGGAATGCCACGGATATCGTGGCAGTGGAGATATATGGGATCTGTCGGAGGACTTGGGCCAGCGGTTCGCTGTGGGGTTCGAGCAGCTCGGCTGAGCTGAATGCGGGCCCGGTGAGGATGACCGCCTCAGCCTGCACAGGGTCTCCTCGATCTGTGACAACCCGATATCCCGATTCATCCGGTCCCAATCGGATTGCCGTAACACCGCGCCCCAATTTGATCTCGGTTGCCTCGAGTCGGGCCACGAGGGCCTCGACCAGCCTTCCCATGCCCCCGCGAAGGGTCATAAACATGGCCGCCGGGGCCTCCCCCGTAGATGTGGCGGCCCGCCGGCTGGCCAGCATCCCGCGAATCAGGCTGCCGTATTTTCGCTCCAACTCGACAAACCTGGGAAATGTGGATTGGAGACTCAGGGCTTCCGCGTCTCCCGCGTAAATCCCGGCCAGCAAGGGCTCCACGATCTTATCCAGGGCTTCCCGCCCGAGGCGGCGCTTTCCGAATGCGGCCAATGATTCGTCACGCACGTCCCTGCGTGCGGGGATCAGCAGATCCATAGCCATACGCACCTTCCCCAAGGGAGAAATCAGGCCGGACCTCAGGAAAGGCCCCAGTCGCGTGGGGACCATGAGCACGAGCCCTTCGGGGAGCCGATGCAGCCGGCCGCCTGAGAGGACATAAATGTTTTTCTGGACCTGGTTGGTCGGGATGAGTTCATCGGAAAGACCGATCTTGCGGCATAGTTCCAGTGCCCAGGGCTTCTGGGTGATGAAGGAATCCGGGCCGGCCTCGATCGTGAATCCGTCGCTCTTTTCGGTCAGGATCTTGCCGCCTGCCTGATCTTGCTGCTCGATCAGGGTGCAGGCCAGGGGTTCGGAGGCGTCCCGGAAGCGTTCCTGCAGGTGAAAGGCCGCGGCCAGCCCGCAGATTCCCCCTCCCACAATCACGATTCGTTTCATCGGTTAAGGCGGAATGCCTTTCAGGGAAATGGTCGAGCTCATTTTTGATCGGTGAGAACCGCGGCCAGGGCGCGGATCAAGCTCGGGCTGTCATTCAGTGACTCCACCCGGTGAATCCGCATCCCGGCTTCCCGGCCCATTCCCTGGTAAAGGATATCGACGTCGTAAAGGGTTTCCATGTGGTCGGAGATAAAACCGATGGGCGCCATGACGAGATCACGGTGGCCCTTCCCGGAAAGCTCCCGGATGACCTCGCCCGCCTCAGGTCCGAGCCACGGCTCGGGTGTCCTGCCCTGGCTCTGGTAGGCGAAATGCCAAGGGTAAGGCCCCACCTTCGCCATCACCGCCCGGATCGTTTCCTGCAGCTCCTCCGGATAGGGGTCACCCTCCTTGAGGATTCTGGCAGGCAGGCTGTGGGCCGAAAACAGGATGGGAAGGTCCTTTCGGGCGGTATCATCCAGCGCAGCGAGAGTCTTTTGCAGTTTTTCAACGAGGGCGGCGATATAGAGGGGGTGGTCATTCCAGCTTTCAATCCGCGTGATTTCGAATGGCACCCCCGCCTGGGCCACCGCCTCGTCAAGCTTCTCATAATAGGCGCCGATGCTGAGCCGGGAAAAATAAGGAGTCAGGCAGACGGCGGTAAATTGTCGGATTCCATCTTTCGCCATGGCCGCGACGGTATCCGCGATGTAAGGATGCCAGTGGCGCATGCCGATATAGACCTTGTGGCCTTGTGAACGGGCGGCCGCCTGACGGTTGAGTTCTTCCTCCAAGGCCGAGGCCTGGCGCCGGGTGATTTCCAGCAGGGGTGATTTTCCTCCCATCTGGCGGTACCGATCCTTGACCTCTTCGGTGAGCTGTGGATTCGGGGGCCTGCCGGCTCTGATATCGGCCAGGTAGGGCTCCACCTCGTCGAGCGAGCCGGCGGCTCCGTAAGCCATCAAAAGAATTCCGTTCAGTTCCGTTTTCATCGTTCAGGACTCGCGTCAGCCGGAGGGTCAGGATGCCCGCCGGCTTTTTCGGTGGACCATCTCGACCACTGCTGCGACATGATCCACCGGCGTCTTGGGCAGAATGCCGTGGCCGAGGTTGAAGATATGACCGGGGCGGTTGCCGGCTCGTTTCAGGATATCATCGACGCGCTTTTCGATCTCCCCGAGTGGTCCGAAAAGAGCCACCGGATCGAGGTTTCCCTGCACCGCCACGTCGGGGCCCAGGCGGTCCCAGGCATCGTCCAAGTCGATCCGCCAATCGAGTCCCATGACGCTGCTGCCGGCGGACTTCATCAGCTCCAGAATGGCCGATGTCCCCGTTCCGAAGTGAATGACAGGGACATCTTCTTTCTTCAGCCCGGCAATGACCCGGCGGCTGTAGGGCAGTACGAACTGGCTGTAGTCTCCGGGGCTGAGGCATCCGACCCAACTGTCGAAAAGCTGAAAGGCCTGCGCGCCCGCCCGGATCTGCTGAGTCAGGTACCCCAAGGTGGCCCGGGAGAGTTTTTCCATCAAGGCCTGCCAGGCATCCGGCTCGCCGTACATCATCTGCTTGGTCTTGATGTAGTGGCTGGAATGGCCGCCCTCGATCAGATAGCTGGCGACCGTGAACGGGGCCCCGGCAAAACCGATGAGGGGGACTTTCCCGTCCAGCTCCTTGCGAACGATCTTGATCGCCTCCAGAACGAACCCAAGTGCCGTCTCGGGCTCCAGCGTTCGCAAGGCCTTGACGTCGGCCATCGATCGGACGGGATTATGGATGACGGGTCCCTCGCCCTTCGCGAATTCCAAGTCGATGCCCATGCCTTGAAGGGGAAGCAGGATATCGGCAAAAATAATGGCTGCGTCGACCCCCAAGGCCCTGATGGGCTGCAGGGTCACCTCGGCGGCAAGGTCTGGTGTCTTGCAGATCGTCAGGATGTCGTGTTTTTCCCGAATCTTGCGGTATTCCTTCATGTACCGGCCGGCCTGCCGCATGAACCACACCGGCGTGCAGTCCACCGTTTGTCTTTTACAGGCCTGGATAAAGCGATCCGACTGCGCCGATTGAGTCCTATGATCAGAATTCCGTGATTTCATTGGTTTTTCATTCTATCATTCCATTCGCTTTTTAGTCAAATGGGAAAGGGAGACGCTTTGGCAGGGATGGTTATGGTGGGCGAGCGTCCAGGACAACGGCCGATTCTTAAGCGCATCAGGACGATTTGCTTTCTGGAAATTGGCTCAGTGAAGGACCAAAGACAGTGATAGGTTATCCTTAATAAGAAAACCGAAGCGGGGTGCCCAGCCTTTGGAAATGACTGGCAACATAAAATCTGTGAGACAGGATAACCCTTGATATCCTCTAGGGGAGCAAAACCTTCGATATAATGCTGGTTCGGTTTGGCGCATTCATTTTTTTCATTATTTTCTTAATATGATCTTCGATCGTATAGACACAGACAAAAAGCTTATCGGCAATTTCCTTGCAGGAGAACCCTTCGATCACGATTATCCCGA
>CAYGBP010000139.1:0-945 GCA_964348105.1 uncultured Nitrospirota bacterium | reverse complement strand
CAATTTCCTTGTTCTTATGTCCCAATATCAGAAGCTCAACCACATCCATTTCTCTCTTGGAAAGCTTGTATGCCTGCAAGGCTTTCTGAAGATCCAGCTTTTTTGATGGAGAGGCCCGCTCGACTAAAACAAGAATATAGGCATCTTCTCCGCGTCCGCGGTGGTTATTGCTCAGAAATAGCCCTCGGAATGTGTAGGTGTCAATCTTGTTTGACGCTAGCGCCAATACCGATGGAGTTTGTTTCGGTTCTTTCTGCCCTCGCCTGGTCTTATAAGAAAGTACGGTTAATTTAAGCTGGTTGCAAAGATTAGTAACCGTTTCCGGGATGGCCGGAGATTCCGAATCGTTTTGGCCATCGCCATCTGCATGGGGCCCAAGGGTCTGGAGTACCTCGCGGGCTTCGGAATTGATATAGATGAGTTTGTTCGAAACGTTGAAAATGAGGATTCCTGGGGTGCTTCGTTGTGCAACAAGCTCAGGTAAACTCCTTTTTCCTGTTTCTCTAGGGCCATGAGTAGGGGGTTGGAAAAATTCAAAGAGAGGAGGGATTTGATCTTGCATCTAAGACTCCAATCCTGAGAATTAAGAACAATAGGAAAGACCGGAGCATACCCCCCTCTGCGGAATTAACCGGACTGTATGCTTTGTCTCTATAAATACTATACCTATCCATTGAATGTGATGTCAATAACATTTTCTGAAGGAAGGCCCCGTTTCCAGGGTTTTTGGCGGTAATTGGGCCCCCTGGTTTCTGGGGGATAGAAGGACTGTTCAGTCAATGATAATGCGCGGATCGATAAATCCCTGAATACAGGGATTGCTCTTTCCTGTCGCGTTCTCTATAAATGGAAGATGGTTGCCATGCGCCTGGGAAATTCTTCTCACCTTTGTAATGTAAAAAGATCTTACGTCGTACTTCGCCATTATCTGCCACGGAAGGTCAT
>CAYGBP010000138.1:3829-4811 GCA_964348105.1 uncultured Nitrospirota bacterium | reverse complement strand
AAAGAGTTGCATGGGTAGAGAGCGGGCCGGCCGCGGTGGGGGCGGGTAGGAGTTGCCGGGCCCGGCCGGCGGACCCGCGCGAGGACGACCCCATGCTTGCGACGTCGGACCCCAGATGACCATGACCTCCTCCGAGACGATCCGGGCCGCTGCCAGGGGATTGCGGCTGAACCAGGCCAGCGCGTCCGGGACCTGATCAAAAAAGAGGCGGGCCGCTCGACGGCCGAACCGGGCCCCGGGCTGATTGATCAACCACAGGAATGCCTCGGTTCCCTTGCGATAAAACCAGTCCGTATCCAAAGAAAGGGTGGGGGTGCGTTGAAGCTGCTTGAGCAGAAGAAAGAAGGCAAGCGCCGAGAACATCAAGAGTTGCAGCTGCCCCACCACATGCTCGCCCGTATAGGGGTGGAAGTCAACCGGGTACGGCAGGATGCGATACAGCAACCCGGGAAAGATGCCCAGGTAGACACACAGGAACGCCAGAAGACCCATCGCCCACAGCATATGCCGAGGCGGCTCGGGGGGGCGCAGCCCGGAGTCCTTGGCGAAAAAGACAAAGTAGGGGAACTTGATCCCGGCGTGGAGGAACACCCCCGCCGAGGCGAGTGTCAACAACAGCCAGGCCACCACCATTCCTTCGTGCTCGGCGGCGGTCAGCACCATCGCCTTGCTCACGAACCCACTGAACAGGGGGAAGGCCGAGATGGACGCCGCCCCGACGACGCAGAACAGCATGGTCAATGGCATGGTCTTATAAAGACCGCCCAACTCGGTGCATTTGGTCTTGCCCGTCTGATAAAGGACGGCGCCGGCCGACATCAGGAGCAGGGCCTTATAGAGGATATGGCAGAAGGCGTGAGACACCGCCCCGTTCATGGCCATCTCGGTCCCGATCCCGATACCGGCCACCATGAACCCGACCTGGTTGATGATGCTGTAGGCCAGAATCCTTCGCATGTCGTTTTCCAGGATGGCGTAGACG
>CAYGBP010000138.1:2060-3819 GCA_964348105.1 uncultured Nitrospirota bacterium | reverse complement strand
TCCCGTAGAGCGTCATGATTATCCCGACCCAGATCAGCACCTCGGCGCCGGGAAAGCCCCGGGCCAGGACGTAGACGGCCGTCTTGGTGGTGAAGGCGCTTAAGAAAACCGTTCCGCTCACGGTTGCCTCGGGATAGGCGTCCGGCAGCCAGGCATGCAAGGGGGGAGCCCCCGCGTTGAGCAAAAAGCCGACGAGGATCAGCCAGGTGTCCAACCCATCCAGTGTCATCAGGCCGAATGTGAGGGAGCCGGTGCGGGCATAGAACAGAATGATCCCGGTCAACAGACAGACGCCTCCGAAGAGATGCACCAGGAGATATCGGAAACCCGCATCGCTCGCGGCCGGCGTGTTCCGAAACCAGACCAGAAAGACGGAGGAAAGGGCCATCACTTCCCAGAAAATGAAGAGCGACAGCAGGTCCCCCGAAAAAACCGCCCCCAGGGCGCTGCCGACATACAGAAAGGCCGCGACCTGCTCGCGCGCCTCCCGAACATGCAGAGAGAACAGCGCTCCGGCAAAGGCCATGATGATGAAGATGTGACCGAAAACTCGGCTGAGGGCATCTACCCGTCCGAGGACCAGGGTGTGGCCCAGGAGATCAAATTCCCAGATGACCCCTTCGCCCATGCCCATCAGATCGATCCATGCCAGGACCGGGACCAGCAACATCAGCCCGCGGCGGGCGTTACCATTCAGGAAAGGGATCAGCAGGGCCCCGGCCAGAAAGATGAGGAACGGGGGGACCGCCTCAATCATAATATCCCTCTTTTCGCTTCAGCCATTTGCCGAGGAGGTTTGAAAACAGCACGATGGCGACGCAGGAAATAAAGCCGTAAGCTGCATAAAATCCGGGCGTCATGCTCCAGGTGAAGGCGGCATGCTTCTCGATCAGGAAATCCAGGCCGACCAGAATCGCCAGGACGGCCATCAGGCCCCGCCAGAGCAGGCGGATGTTCTTCTTTTTGTCGAAAAAGTCCCATTCTCTTCTTTTCATCATCCACCCCCGGTCACGGATTGATCCACGATTCGATCGATGAGGGCCAGCGGCCCGTTGGGGAAAAAGAACAACAGGACCGTGCCCAAGGCCGTCAGTAGCAGCGGAATCAGCATCCAGAGCGGCGCTTCACCCTTGCCGCCCGGCTCGCCGGCGGAGGGCTCCTTCAAGAAGGCCGCGTAAACGATCGGCAGAAAATAACCGGCGTTTAGAATCGTGCTGGCCATAATCACGCTCACCGCGATCATTTGGTCCGCCTCGACCGCCCCGATCACCAGATACCATTTGGCCAGGAAGCCACCCGTCAACGGGATTCCGATCATCGAAAGTGACCCGACGGCGAAGGCGCTCATCGTCCACGGCATCCGCTGTCCGATTCCGTCTAACTCGCTAACCTTCGTTTTGTGTTGCGCGGCGTAAATGGCCCCGGCGCAGAAAAAAAGCGTGATCTTGCCGAAGGCATGCGCCACGATTTGAAAGGCGCTTCCCTTCACGCCGCCGGGCGTGAGCAAGGCGGCTCCCAACACGATATAGGCCAACTGGCTGATCGTGGAATAAGCCAGGCGCAGCTTTAGGCTGTCCTGGCGGAGGGCCACGATCGAGGCGGCCAGAATGGTCACGGAGGCGATGCCGCCCAGGACGGATCCGAGCCCGACGGTCTGGAGCAGGTCCACCCCAAAGACATCCAGGGTGATCCTCAGGATCGTGAAGACCCCCGCCTTGACCACCGCCACGGCATGCAAAAGCGCGCTCACCGGCGTGGG
>CAYGBP010000138.1:1128-1951 GCA_964348105.1 uncultured Nitrospirota bacterium | reverse complement strand
GCCCCCCTCGGTAAAGCTCAGGCTGCCGCTCAGGTGATAGGTGAGGAATATACCCGCCAGGAAAAAGCCCAGCGACGTTCCCAAAAGATAGGTGAGATAGCGCCGGCCGGCCCGGCTGCTTTCGGTCGAGCGGTGATGATTCACAAGCGGATAGGTGCAGAGGGTCAGGGCCTCGTAGAAAAAAAAGAGCGTGAAGAGATTTCCAGAAAATGCGATCCCCAGAGTGGCCGTCATGGCGGCGGCGAAAAAACAGTAGTATCGGGTCTGGCCGGCCTCCCGATTGGCCCGCATGTAACCGATGGAATAAGCCGATGTGAGAATCCACAGAAAGGAGGCCGTCGCGGCGAACAGGAAGGACAGGGGAGCAGCCCGAAGGCTCAATCCCAGGCCGGGAACGATGTTCAATAGCGTGATCGACTCTGTTTTTCCGTCCAATGCGCCCGGGATCAGGGAGGCCACCAGGACGAAGGTAATCACCGAGGCGGTCAGCGTCCAAGATTCCCTGAGATTTGGCCATCGGCTCGAATAGCCGATGGCCGGTATGGCCGCCGCAGGAATCAGGATCGCGAGAATGGCTGCAAAAGCCTCGGTCATCGTGGCACGCCGCCTCCCAACAGCAGGTCGGCCGCCCGCTCGCTGATCGTTACCGGGATGAAGGCCAGGATGCCGAAGATCACGCAAAGCACGGCGACGCCGAGCGTCGCCGCCAGCATGAGGCCGCCCGGGTCCTGTCGTGCGGGTTGACCCTTTCCTTCTTGAGCCGATTCGGAAAAATACGCCGTTTCGATGACGCGCCAGAAGTAGACGGCCGTAAGGACGGAGC
>CAYGBP010000138.1:0-1118 GCA_964348105.1 uncultured Nitrospirota bacterium | reverse complement strand
AGGATCGCTGCCAGCAATGCGCCCTTACCGGCCTGAAGCGCCCCCACCGCCAGATACCACTTGCTGACGAATCCCACGGTGAGCGGTATCCCCACCATGGAGAGCGCCCCGATCGTAAAGGCGGCCATCGTCAGCGGCATCCGCCGGCCCAGGCCCCTGAATTCCTCGATCCGGTGCGCGCCGGTCTTATAGACGATCGCCCCCACCGCCATGAAAAGCCCGCCTTTCATCAGGGCGTGGTTGAAAAGATGGACGAGCCCGCCGGACATCGCGGTGGGGTGACTCATCCCGATTCCCAGGACAATATAGCCGATCTGCCCCACGCTGGAGTAGGCCAGCATCCGGCGAACGTCCGTCTGCCCCAGGGCCAGAACAGGCCCCGCGATCATGGCGGCGACCGCCAGGATGAGCAACAGGTCGGTCAGGGGAACGTCCTGCAGGTAAAAATCGGGGGTGAAGACCGAGTACATGATCCGAAGCAGTGCATAGGCACCCACCTTGGTGGAGGTGGCTGCCATGAAGGCCGTCACCACGGCGGGCGCGTGGGTATAGGCGTTGGGCAGCCAAACATGAAAGGGAAACAGGGCCAGCTTGATGCTGAGGCCTACCGTAAAAAAGGCGAAAGCCGTCAGCACCACCTTGCTTTGATACAGCTCCGGCAGCCGCTGCTTCAAATCGGCCATGTTCAGCGTGCCGGTGACCATATAGAGATATCCGATGCCCAGGAGAATGAAGGTGGCCGCGATGGTTCCCAGGATGAGATAGTTGAAGCTGGCCATGAGGGCCTCTCTCTTTCGGCCGGCTGCAATCAGGGCATATCCCGACAGGGCGGAGATTTCCAGAAAGACATAAAGATTGAAGATGTCCCCGGTGGCCACGATCCCCATCAGTCCGGCCGAAAGCAGGAGATAGAGCGCGTAGAAAACCCCTGTTTTGGCCTTACCCAGCTCGCCCAGAACGCTCCTGCGCGCGTAAAGACCCACCGCAAAGGCCATCAGCGAGACCACCACCAGACTCCGCAGCTTGGCTGCGAGGAAGGCCACGCCCTGCGAGGTCCGCCACGCCGAGTTGACGGCGACCGTGACGGCGTCGAACATCAGCGTCGCCGACCAGAGCAG
>CAYGBP010000137.1:1115-5049 GCA_964348105.1 uncultured Nitrospirota bacterium | reverse complement strand
CACGCTGAAGGGCAACATCAACTGGATGCGGGCCCGTCAGGGAAGGCTATCATCGGCGCTCTTTGGTGACGACATCAACAAGCTCTATCCGATCATCGATCAGGACCAGAGCGATTCGGCCTCACTGGACAATGGACTGGAGTTCCTGGCCATGGGAGGGCGAACCCTCCCGCACGCCATGATGATGATGATCCCCGAGGCCTGGTCCGGCGACCCGGACATGGACCTGGATCGACGGGGCTTCTACGAATACCATGCCGCCATGATGGAGCCGTGGGACGGCCCTGCGGCGGTGTTATTTACCGACGGCAAGCTCATCGGGGCGGCGCTGGACCGAAACGGCCTGCGCCCCTGCCGTTACCTGGTGACGCACGACGATCTGGCGGTGGTGGCCTCCGAGGCCGGCGTACTCTCCTTCCGGCCCGAGGAGGTTCTCACCAAAGGTCGCCTGCAGCCGGGGAAGATGTTCCTGGTGGATACGGTGGAAGGCCGGATCATCGGCGACGATGAGATCAAGGCCACGATGGCTGCTCGCAAACCCTATCGGGAATGGGTTGCCACGCATCGGATTAATATCGAGGATCTGCCCGAGCCTCTCAACGTCCTCCAACCGGATCACGTCACGCTGCGCCGTCGCCAGCAGGCCTTCGGTTACACCATCGAGGAGCTCAAGCTCGTTCTCACGCCGATGGCGGTCAACGGCGAGGAGGCGGTCGGATCGATGGGGACGGACACCCCCCTCGCGGTGCTGTCCAACCGACCTCAACTGCTTTTTAAATACTTCAAGCAGCTCTTTGCCCAGGTCACCAACCCCCCGATCGATCCGATTCGCGAACAACTGGTCATGTCCCTGGCGACGAACATCGGCCCCAAGGCCAACCTGCTGAGCGAAGAGCCGGAATCCTGCCGGCGGATCAAGGTCCCGCAGCCCATTCTCACAAACGCCGACCTGGAGAAGATCCGCACCATCACGGACGGTCATTTCAAAACGATTACACTGCCCATGCTCTTTCCGGTGGCGAAGGGGCCCAAGGGATTGGCGAACGCAATCGAGGCGCTGTGTCATCAGGCTTCCGAGGCCATCCGGGAAGGCTACAAATTCATCATTCTGAGCGATCGAGGCGTCAATGAGGCCCTAGCCCCCATCCCGAGCCTGCTGGGCATCGCCGCCGTTCATCACCATCTAATCCGCCAGCACAGCCGAACCGAGGTGGGACTCATCGTGGAAAGCGGCGAGCCGCGCGACGTGCATCACTTTGCCTGCCTGATCGGCTACGGCGCCGGATCCGTCAATCCTTATCTCGCCTTCGAAACCTTGACCGACATGGTGCGGGAGGAGTACCTGCCGGAGGGAATCGACGAAAACACGGCAGAGACCAAATATATCAAGGCGGTGAACAAGGGACTGCTCAAAATCTTCTCCAAAATGGGGATCTCCACCGTTCAGAGTTACTGCGGCGCGCAGATCTTTGAATGTATCGGGCTCAACCACGAGTTGATCGATCGATATTTCACCGGAACCCCCTCCCGGATCGAGGGCATCGGAATCGAAACCCTCGGGGAGGAAACCCTGCGCCGACATACCCAGGCCTACTTCGGCGGCGCCATGCGGCAGCTGGACTTCGGGGGCGAGTATCACTACCGGATCCAGGGCGAGCATCATAACTGGAACCCCGAAACGATCGCCCGGCTTCAGCACGCCACGAAGCAAAACAGCTATGATAGCTACAAAACATTCAGCAGGCTTGTCAACGACGAGACCAAGGTCAGATCAAACCTGAGGGGACTATTCGAGCTCAGGACGCTCCCCGACCCGATCCCGATCGAGGCGGTGGAGTCGGCCGCCGAGATCGTCAAGCGATTCACGACCGGCGCGATGTCCTTCGGCGCCCTCAGCAAGGAAGCCCACGAGACCCTGGCCGTGGCCATGAACCGCATCGGCGGCAAGAGCAACACCGGCGAAGGCGGGGAAGACCCCGAGCGATTCATTCCACTTCCCAATGGCGATTCCAAGAACAGCGCCATCAAACAGGTCGCCTCCGCACGATTCGGGGTGACGATCCATTACCTGGTCAATGCGCGGGAGCTTCAGATCAAGATGGCCCAGGGGGCCAAGCCGGGAGAGGGCGGGCAGCTTCCGGGCCACAAGGTGGATGAGAATATCGCCCGCCTGCGATACTCCACCCCGGGAGTTCAGCTGATTTCTCCCCCCCCTCATCACGACATCTATTCGATCGAGGATCTCGCGCAGCTGATCTTCGACCTAAAGAATTCGAATCCCGATGCGGCCATCTCGGTCAAACTGGTCGCCGAAGTGGGTGTAGGCACCGTAGCCGCCGGCGTGGCCAAGGCCCACGCAGACAAGATCTTGATTTCGGGAGATTCCGGCGGGACCGGAGCCTCTCCCCAGAGCTCGATCAAGTACGCCGGCATCCCCTGGGAGCTTGGGCTGGCCGAGACGCAGCAGACATTGGTGCTGAATAATCTGCGGGGGCGGGTGCGCATTGAAACGGACGGCCAGATGAAAACGGGGCGCGACGTTGTGATCGCGGCCCTGCTGGGGGCCGAGGAGTTCGGTTTTTCCACCGCTCCCTTGATCGTCGAAGGCTGCATCATGATGAGAAAATGCCACTTAAACACCTGTCCCGTGGGGGTGGCAACGCAGGACCCCGAGCTTCGGAAAAAATTCACCGGACAACCGGATCATGTCGTCAACTACTTTTTCTTCGTCGCCGAGGAAGCCCGGGAAATCATGGCGCAACTGGGATTCCGCACGATTGCCGAGATGGTCGGCAGGATGGACAAAATCAGATTCACCAAGGCCATCGATCATTGGAAGGCCAAGGGGCTGGATCTTTCCCCGATCCTTCAAATGCCCTCCGTGTCGCCAGACACGGCGACGCACTGTGTGGAGGAGCAGAATCACGGGCTGCAGGGGGCGCTGGATTATCAGCTCATCGACCTGGCGCGCCCTGCCCTGGAGTCCGGGCAGAAGGTGGAGGCACAAATCCCGATCCGTAACGTGAATCGTACGGTGGGGGCCATTCTTTCCGGACAGGTCGCGAAGCGGTACGGACTGGAAGGACTCCCGGACGACACCATTCGGTTCCGGTTTACCGGGACGGCGGGACAGAGCTTCGGCGCCTGGCTCGCGCATGGCATTACCCTCGTGCTCGAGGGTGAAAGCAATGATTATCTCGGAAAGGGAATGTCGGGGGGCCGCATCATCGTTTTCCCGCCCGGAGGCTCAAACTTCGTTCCAGAAGAGACCATCATCATTGGTAATGTGGCGTTATACGGTGCCATCATGGGGGAGGCCTATTTCCGCGGAATGGCGGGGGAGCGCTTCGCCGTTCGAAACTCGGGGGCGCATGCCGTAGTGGAAGGGGTCGGCGATCACGGCTGCGAATACATGACGGGGGGAAGGGTGGCGGTGCTGGGACGCACCGGCCGGAATTTTGCCGCCGGCATGAGCGGCGGGGTCGCCTTTGTCCTCAACGAAGACGGCCGATTCGGGCGCCGGTGCAACTTGAGCATGGTGGAGCTGGAGCCCGTGCGGGAGAAAGAAGACCAGATCTCGCTTCGTGGGATGATCGAGCGGCATGCCGCCTTCACCGACAGCAGGAAGGCGAGGCTCATCTTGGACCGGTGGGACGCCATGCTGCCCAAATTCGTGCGCGTGATGCCGGTGGAGTACAAGCGCATTCTGGCGCAGAGGCAGGCCCGGGCACAGGCCAGGCCCACCCGCACCCCGCCGATATCCTCAACCCGGAAAAAGTAGGACTGTCAGAATGTCCGATATCAAAGGCTTTTTAAAATTTAATCGCGAAGGACCCGAGCGAAGACCGGTCGAGGAGCGGGTGCACGACTGGCAGGAGTTCTACCAGCCCATCAGCGAGGACAAGCTCCGACAGCAGGGGGCGCGCTGCATGGA
>CAYGBP010000137.1:0-1105 GCA_964348105.1 uncultured Nitrospirota bacterium | reverse complement strand
TTCCTTTCTGCCAAAGCAATTACGGCTGTCCCGTCAAGAATATGATACCGGACTGGAATGATCTCGTCCATCGAGGAAGGTGGAAGGACGCGCTCAAGATGCTCCACTCCACCAACAACTTCCCGGAATTCACCGGGCGGCTTTGTCCCGCCCCTTGTGAAACGGCCTGCGTCCTGGGGATCATCGAAAAACCGGTCTCCATCCGGGTGATTGAGTGGAACATCATCGATCGCGGCTTCGACGAGGGATGGGTCGCGCCCGTAGTGCCGAAAAGACAGACGGGTTTCAAGGTGGCCGTCGTCGGGTCCGGACCGGCCGGCCTGGCCGCAGCCCAGCAGCTGGCGAGGGCTGGTCATTCCGCCACGGTTTATGAAAAGGCCGATCGCATCGGCGGACTGCTTCGATACGGCATCCCCGATTTCAAGATGGAAAAATGGGTGCTGGACCGCCGGCTGGACCAGATGCAGGCCGAAGGGGTGAATTTCATCACGAACACCGAGGTGGGAAAGGACATCCCCGCCGACGTCCTGCGCCGCGAGTATGACGCCGTCTGCCTGGCCGGCGGTGCGATGGCTGCGCGGGACCTTCCGGTCCCCGGGCGGAACCTTCGCGGAATTCATCTGGCCATGGATTATCTCACCCGCCAGAACAAGATCAACGCGGGGGACGCGTTGGATCCCGCCGAGGATTTCAGCGCAGAGGGCAAGAAGGTCATCATCCTGGGCGGAGGCGATACCGGGTCTGACTGCCTCGGAACGGCGCACCGGCAAGGGGCCGCCCAGATTCATCAGTTTGAGCTTCTCCCGATGCCTCCCCAGGATCGGGACGCATCCACCCCGTGGCCGTTGTGGCCGATGCAGCTTCGCTCCTCGCACGCGCATGAAGAGGGATGCCTTCGCGAGTGGAGCATCTCGACGAAAGGCTTCACGGGTCGTGATGGCCGCGTCACCGGCCTTCAGGCCGTCCGGGTCGAGATGCAAAAGGACGACTCGGGGCGTCCCCGGATCGTAGACCTTCCCGCGACCGAAATGCATTTCGAGGCCGACTTGGTGCTCCTAGCCATGGGCTTCACCGGGCCGGTGCGGGAAGGACTCTTGAGCGATCT
>CAYGBP010000136.1:1398-5151 GCA_964348105.1 uncultured Nitrospirota bacterium | reverse complement strand
CTTCGATCCGTTCTTCTTGACCTTCGAGACCACCCAGAACTGAAGCCCGATCACCGCCAGGGCTATGATGGGCGGATACAGGTAGACCTTCATCGGTACCGGCGGCTCGAGGATGGTATAGGTCCAGGTGGTCAGGTTCATCTTCCGGTTCGCCTCGCCGTTGTGGCCGTCCCAGACGAAGTAAACGGTCGGGATATACTGACCCGTCTCGAACTGAACCTCATTCTCATTCTCGGTCTGCAGGGTCCGCTTGAGGATCACCCGCCACCGACCATCTTTGAACTCTGAGGCCACCAGTTGCACGCCGTCCGAATCGCGGAAGTTGAGGCTGTCCCAGCCCTCGCCGGTGTACTCCTTGAGGGTCCCGTCCGCTTCCCACTTCCACAGGTCAACCGCGTTCTTCTTGTCGCCAAAGATAAACCGCGGCTTTTCGGGCGGAACAAGATGTTGCCAGTCGGTCGGGAACTGGATGGCCATGGCATCATTGAAAATCGGCCACTCGCTCAACCCCCTATCGGCCACCGGGTCGCCGCTCGGCGGCGTTTCCTGGACGCCGTCCGGAAGGAACCTGGCGGCCTCCTTCGTCAAGTGGCTTTCATTCCGGTCATTCCACTCGAACTTGAAGGTGATCTCATTGTCGTTGTACAGGGAGGTGGCCCACATGTCATCCACAACCCGCACGAAGTTGCGGGGCTTGTGGGTGATCTGCGATCCCAGGCCCACATACAAGGTCTTTGCCGTCTCCCAAGCGGGATCGTCGAAGCTGGTCGGCAGTTCACCCTCGTTGAAGGTCGACTTGAGAACGAAGCTCAGCTTCGGCTTGTTCGTGAGCGGATCAATGTCCATCTTGGGGCAGAGCGACATCACGAAATTGGCGACGTCCCACCGCTCTTCTACTGACAACATGTCCGAAAAGCTCGGCATCGGCGTGCCGTTCAAGCCGGTCGAAACCTCCCGGAAGACGTTCGCCGGGTTGTAGGGCTCGGAGCGGTTGCCCCTGAAGTTCCAGCACTTGGTCAGATCGGCGGGCATGATGGGGAATCCCCACTCATCCTTCTGCGTGGCATTCCCGTCCCCGCGGCCGGCCTCGCCGTGACACTCGACGCACTTGGCCTTTCTCATAAAGACTTCCCGGCCCTTGGCGATGCTGTCCTCCGAGGTGGAAACCTGCTGGCCGTAATTAATCACGACGAATTCCTCGTCCGGATCACTGAATTCGCGGTCGACCACGAGGGTCTTGACGAATTCCACGACGTTGCGCCGCTCCGCATCACTCAGGATTCCCTTCCAGGGCGGCATGGCCGAACCCGGAAGCCCGTGGGTAACGGTCAGGAAAAGATCCTCGTCCGTGGGCAGCCATCCGCTGTCGGTGTGGCGGATCTTGAAGGTGCCCTGGGTGAAGTCCCTGGGCCGGGGCCACAGACGGTCCGAGCCCGGCCCGTCTCCCGCGCCCTTTTCACCGTGACACCAGACGCATTTCGTGAAATATATGGCCTTCCCTGCCTCGATATCGGCAGGATTGGCTTCCTTCGGCCTCTCCTCTTTCGCCGGGGCTGCTTCCTCTTCTTCCTGGGCCTGTCCAAGGCTCAGGTAGGCGGCCACGCCGGTCGTCGCCAGAAAGGCCAGCAGGGCGACCAGGACCAAGCCTTTGCTCTTGAAAATTCCCAACATTCGCATCATGGTACCTCAGTCTCCTCTCTACGCTCTTAGTCCCAGGTCCTTGGATAAAAGCCGGTATGCCAGTATTCGAACATGATGACCTTCCACATCTCGTCCACCGTCAGGTGCTGCTCCCACGGGGGCATCGCCGATGCCCAGGGGAAGGATTCCCGCGGCAGACCCGGTCCGCCCTTGGCGACCCGCCAGAACACGAAGGTCTCCTGAAGTTGGGCGATGGTTCCCGAATCGACGAAGTTCGCCGGGATCGGATTGAAGGCGAATGCGAACATTCCCTGGCCGTCGAGATTATCCCCATGGCAGAAATGGCAGTTCTGGAAGAAGATCGCCCCGCCCTCACGGACATATTGCATGAACTTGGGGGCATCGGGCGCGAACGGATTGGTCCCGAAGTATTTCGTTTCGGCGCCCACTTCCAGGTATTCGCCCTGGTCGTCGACGCGGTACGGGTTCTGGGCCGTTTGCAGCGTGAAGGTTCTTCCCTTCACCTTCACGCTCTGGGGCGGAGCGGGATGCACCGTCCTCAGCTCGATGGGCTCTTCGAACTTCGGCTTCAGGAAGTCGTACGTGCCGAACCCGAAGACGATGGGAACGGCGACGAAGGCCGCCGTCCTCGCTCCCCGATAGACCGGCGTCTCCCCGCCGAGCGTCTTCACGATCGGCTCCCGGAACTCCTTCCAGGAAGCCTCCGTGGCGGACACCAGCAGAAACAGCACGATCGTGATCAGCCCCATGTAGGTATAGAGCAGACTCACCGGGATCGGCGGCGCGATAACGTACTTCAGGATAAAGTAGGCGGCAAGCCATATCAGGATGGCCTGACCGAACTTCGGAACGCCCTTCCCGAACCGCTTCGTCAAGAAGTAGTTGCCCACCACGAAGATGACGAACGCGGCGGTCAGCACGAACAACAACTGCATGGGCATTAACCCGTGAACCCAAAAATCTTTCGGAATCACCGCTAATCCTCCTCAATCGGCTCCCGCCGCCTGGCGCGGGGGGTCTCTCTCACAAGACTCAAATCCTCTTATTCGGTCATTGATTGCATTATTTCGCCGCCTGGGCCATCTGTTGGGCCTCCTGCGGTTCGATCTGCGCCTTCAAGAGGCTACCCTCTTTTTCCTGCGGGGCGCGATCCAGGTTCTGGTCGATCGCGGCCTGGGCATCCAGCGACAGCAGGAAGTCGGCCAGCTTGCTCACCGCGGCGTAGGTAAACTTGTTGGCAAAGTCAGCAGGCATCAGACTCTTCCCGCCCGGGGCCGGAAAGCCCGGCACGATAAACGCGCTCGGGTCTATGATAGATTCGATCACATAATCCTTGGCAGTCTGGGCGCTCGCCTTGCCCGCCCTGACGGCCGCCCGATACTCGGCCGACTTGACCCGGTTCGCGGCGTTCGTCCCCTCGATCAACAGCGGACCGATCACGCCCATCGTGGCGCCCTCCACCGAGGGAATACGGTGGCAGGCCGCGCAGGCCATCTTGGCCAGCATCTTTTCCGGAGCGTCTTCCGGTAGCGCGATCTTGGCCGGATCGATCCCGGTGGGCTTTTCTTCGGCGGTCTCCGGGCCTTCCTCGATCCGCTCGGCGGGCGGGATGAACTTTTCGTAAGCCACACGGATTTCGTCCGGGGACGGGGGCTCGACGCCTTCCCGGTAGTACATCCAGGTGTCAACAGCGATCATTTCATTCATGGAAAGTGCGATCGGCGGCTTGTGAATCTTGGGCATCGGACTTTGACGGTCGTTACTGCCTTTCGTTCCGAAGCCCGCCACAACAAAGCAATCGGGGCAGGCATGCGACTCGGCGATATACTCAATACCGCTCGTCGACCGGCCGCTGTTGGGGAACGACTCCACCTGAACCGTATCCGGGGTCTTGTACCGGGGATCCTGGATTCTCGCGTCGGCCGTCGTCGCGATGCCGATCAGATTGGGGGCCCGGTCACCGACGTCACCCGCCTTGAAGGTGTGGCAGAGCGGGCACTGACCCTTACCGATCCCGCGATGTGCCAGGCCCTCTTCGCCGAAGATGATCAATTCCCCCAGCGCCGCGATCTCCTCGACCGAGAGGGCATC
>CAYGBP010000136.1:0-1388 GCA_964348105.1 uncultured Nitrospirota bacterium | reverse complement strand
TCCCCACGCGAAGTCGTTCCTGATCTCCGAGGCCGTGCGCGGCGAGGGCGCGGTGCTGCTCAGGGAGGACGGTGAGCGCATCATGGAGGGCGTCCACCCGCACGACGTGGGAACGGTCCTCGACCGAGAGGGCATCGAAGTCACCCACTTCCACCGGCTCCGGAACTTCACCGCGCGTCTGCGGCAGCCAGTTCGAATAGCCGGCGAAGGCGCCGCTCATCAGCGTAAAAAAACCGACGCTCATGAGGATCGTACGGTTCCTGGGAAGGTTGTAGGCCAGGACCATGATCAAAATCGCACTTGAGATGATCAGAATAGCAACACCGACTTGTGTCACGTCGCTTCTCCTATCCTAGCAGAATGGTTGGATATCTCGGTGGGGACCGGCCGGGAATCCTTCAACTCCCGGCCGGCCTCCGATTTTCAGGTATTTATTTCGACCTTGCGCAGACCTTTCTTTCCTGAATGACAGAATTTATTCCGAACCGCCGGCAATGGCCGGCTGAGCGGCCCGGCCCGGGACCTCCTTCTCCGCCATGGAGGGGACCTCCTTGTGCGAAGAGAACTCCCCGAGCCAGAAAACGAACAGACTGAACAGCCAGAATATCAGAACGTTAAAGGACATGACGTTCGCCGCGAAGCCGATGGTATGCGTGAAGGCCCACGGAGAGTTGTCCCGGAAAACTTCCATCGCGTGCCAGAAGAGGCGCACCGAGGAGCGGATATATCCCATCAAGGCCATCAGCCAGGTGAAGGACACCGCCAGGGCGAACAGGGCGTACTGGGATCGCACCGATATCCGCCCCCATTCCACGGGACCGGTCTGCTTGGCCCCCTTGAGCATCGCGATATTGATACCACACCCTACCGCCAGACAGGTTAGGGTCCCCATAACCTGTGGCACCGAGAGCCCCACCCGAACGTTTGCGGGTATGTAATAACCGTAAATGGCCAGCCACCAGTTGTTGAGCAGGGCGACGGCAAACATGGAAACCAGCATGGCATTGCCGAGCGGCGCCCACTTGACCGTAATGATCTTATTGGCTCGTTGGTAGAGGATGAAGGCGATGATCGTCGTAATGATCATCGTATTAACCGCGCCGTTTTTGGCCGACATCACGCCGTAATTGCCGATGACGGGATGCTGCTGTCCTCCGATCGCCTTCAGCTCGGCGGCCTTCATGACCAGGGTGTGTGGCGTGAGCCATACCAGGAAGGCGGCCGTCATGGCGAACAGGATATACTTGATCGCCTTTTGGTAGCGTTCGGCCCCCCGCATTCGTTCCATCCCGTTAAACAGGTAGTAGACCGAAGCAAAGAACAAGTCGCCGATCAGCACCGCCTGGATGATGAACAGCCAGGCCAACAGCCCGCCCATGAGGGTGATG
>CAYGBP010000135.1:4750-5306 GCA_964348105.1 uncultured Nitrospirota bacterium | reverse complement strand
TTCATGGGCTCGTTCGGTAGGTCAAAGAAACTCACCCGACAGGAGGCGGGACATAAACTCCAGCTTTGAGGTTAATGGTGTCACCTTCGTCGTTGTTTCCTGACGCTGTGAGAGCCGTCTGAAGGTCACACGGGGAGAGTTCGGAGCAGTCGTCTCCCGTGCCAGTTTCGCTCACATGAAAGTCTGCGGCCCACGACAAACCAGACCCCAGCCATGCAATAAACACGAGCAGCAAGGCGTATCGACCGAATTCCATATTTCTATATTTCTTCGTCATCGGAAATCCCACCCTTATATAAGCATTTCCCCGAGAAAAATTTCAAGGCTTCAGGGCAAACCCGCCTGTTGTCGCGACAGACGGATTTGAGCAGGCCCGTAAATGCCTGAATAACCCCGTGGGGGCTTCCTTGCAATTCGTATTCCTGAACGACGGGCCTTTTCCGGTATCTCGCCCTGCATCCAGAATCCTATTTTGCATTTTATTATCAATTAGTTGTACCATAAGACCTGTCACGATCAAGCCCTCTTCCCCGCTTCCCGCTTCCGAAGTATCCCC
>CAYGBP010000135.1:2379-4713 GCA_964348105.1 uncultured Nitrospirota bacterium | reverse complement strand
ATACGAACAAATGTGTAGAACCCACACCGTTCGGGCGCCAGATCCAAAGCTATCACGAACTGCGGCGAATACTTTCATTCAAGAGACATCATGGCAGTGGCACACCGTAATGGACATCCATTGTATCGTGCCAAAAGATCGGGCAGGGAGGGCGCCGGTCCGGGAAAAAGCCTCCGGTTCTGACCCAAAATAACGCGCTCTCAGGCCTTGATGGGCTTGGGCGAGCGCTTCCAGGGCCACCAGGAGATGATCAGCGCGACCAGAAAGGTCGCCACCAGCCACGTCAGGCCGATCGAGAGGACGGCGCTCCAGGCATAGCCGCCGTACGGCGCCCGAAACTCGGCCACCAGGTCGGCCACAAGGACCACCAACAGGCTTGCGGGAACGAAGAAGCGGATGACATAGGTCCACCAGACACCCAACTTGAGCTCCGACACCGCGTTAATATGCTTTCGAAGGACCTCGGTCTGAAACAGCCAACCCACCAGGACGGCCTCCATCAAGCCGACGACCACCAGGCCGAAGTGGGTCAGGAAATGGTCCACGATATCGAGCCAGAAGAGGCCGCCCTGGCCGGTGAAGACCAGCCCGCCGAGCAGGCCGAGGACCGAAATCGTGGTCACCACCTGGCGGCGATCCACCTCGAATTTGTCCATCACGGCCGAGGTAAAGGCCTCAATAATGGAGACCGACGAGGACAGGCCGGCCACCACGAGCGCCGCGAAAAACAGGACGCCGAAGACCGCCCCGCCGGGCAGCAGGCTGATCGCCTGGGGGTAGGCGACGAAGGCCAGGCCGATGCTTTGGGTGACCACTTCCCCGATGGGCTGCTGGGTCTGAAACGCCATATATCCCAGGAGCGAAAAGACGGCCAGTCCGGCGAAGACGGCGAATCCGCTGTCCAGCAGCGCCGTGATCCAGGCATTGCGGGTCAGGTTGGCCTTGCGCGGCAGATAGCTCGCATAGGTGATCATGATTCCGAAACCGAGGCTGAGGCTGAAAAAGACCTGGCTGAAGGCGTCGATCCAAACGCGCGTATTGCTCAACGCGCTAAAGTCCGGCATCAGATAGGCTCGAAGGCCCTGCGCCGCTCCTTCCAGGGTCATGCTCCAGAAGACCAGAACGGCAACCAGCAGGAACAACAGGGGCATGAAGATCCGGTTGGCCAGCTCGACCCCCCGGCGCACCCCGCGATAAACGACGACCCAGTTGAGAAACCAGATCACGGCCAGGCCCACCAGAATGGGAACGCGGATCGTGCCCACCTCCTGCGGCCCCTCCGAAACAGCCAGAAATCGCTGAAAGAAAAATTCGTTCGGGTCGCTACCCCATGCCAGCGAAAAGGAGAACACGAGGTAGTTCAGGCACCAGGAGATGATGACGGTGTAATACAGGACGATTCCGAACATGACGAAGGTGACGGCCCACCACCCGAGGGATTCCCAACGCGGGCTGATCCGGGCGAAGGCCAGGGGGGCGCTGCCGATGCGCTCATGCCCGATTCCGAATTCGAGGATCAAGAGGGGAACGCCGGCGAGAAAAAGGGCGAGAAAATAGGGAAGGAGGAAGGCGCCGCCGCCGTTGTCGTAGGCCAGATAGGAAAATCTCCAGATGTTTCCCAGTCCGACCGCCGAGCCGACGGCGGCCAGGATGAAACCCGTCTGTGTCGCCCAGACCTCTCTGGGTCCGGATGGGGTCTTGATCATCGCAGCGTATCGCTTCCGATCCGAAAGGGGCGGGAGAGCCGGTCAAGCGATGAATGTATTAACACAGACGGTGGGTGGGTTCAACATCTTTTTGGAATCCAGGGTCCGGGAGGCGGGCCGGCCCCCGAAGGGATGAGGCCCGCCTCGAGACGGACGAGGGCTGGTCAGCCCCCTCATCAGACGGGGACGACGGTGCTGGCCTGCAGCCCCTGATCCCCCTGCTCTTCGGCGAATCTGACCTCCGAACCCACCTCGAGCTTTTCAAACCCTCCGTTCAAGACGCTGTTTTTGTGAAAGTAGATCTCACGCCCGTCATCGGCCGTCAGGAATCCGTACCCGTCCATCAAAAAGAGCTGGCTGACGCGACCGTAGGGCTGCGGGGCATGCGATTTCACATCTCCCCTTTGACGCTTGGCATGCGACTGCAACTGGCGACGGGCCGCGATGAAGGCGTCCCGGATCGCCACATAAATGTCGGTGTGAGGCTCCCGTTTGACTACGACCTCCCCACCGGGAACCGTGATATCGATCCGTACATTGAATTGCACCCCGTGCTGGTGGTGTCGGTGCGGGGCCTCCACCATGACCCGGCCTCTGGTGATGCGATCATAAAACGATTCAAGCTTGG
>CAYGBP010000135.1:0-2369 GCA_964348105.1 uncultured Nitrospirota bacterium | reverse complement strand
CCTCGGAAAGATTTACATTGCGCACGGTGATTTGAAGTGGGACCTTCATGGATCGCTCCTCCCAGGGTGTCATCAAATGAAAGGAATCGGCGCGAGCCGGCCCCTCCGGACACAGAGGACCGGACTGCGGGACGGAAAAACCTTTATGGCTTGATTTCGTGAGTGTCACTTTACCCTATGCCGTGAGCGGCGCCTGTTGAACCAGTTCAAGCAAGAATTCCTGGATCAGCGCATTGCCCGGATCGAGTTGATAGGACCATTCCAGGTGGCGCATTGCCTCTGCGAGATCCCCCCCGTAACCGCGTGTGGTCAGAACGACCGCACAGTTGTAATGCGCGATCGCAAATCCGGGATCGGCCTCGGAGGCCAGCACGAAGTTGGCCAGCGCCTCCTCCAGTTTTCCGTCGAAGTATAGCTCGACGCCCTGGTCATTGAAGGCCGCCGCTGACGGGATGACCCCGGCGTTTTCCGGGGTATAAAGCGGGCTGCGTTCCATCCCCATTCGATTCAGGGTGGAGGGAAACACGAGTAGCAGCAGGATTGCCGCTACCGGGAGAATCCTCAAAACCATCCAACTCACCCCCCTTTGCATATCCTGATCGGCTCTCTGGAATTGCATGGCCGCACCATTCGATTATACGTTTCCCTTCTATTTTTAAAAATACGCAAGGCCCATGCCATTTTCGCAGATTCCACTCAATAAACAGAGGTGTATTTATTCAATTGTATCAATAAGTTTTATAGGCCGCTCCCCGGACGGGCACGGGCGTGGCTTCCCTGCGCTGCCTCGTTGTCCAAAAAATTGGACAGCCGCATCGCATGCGGCCGCTTCATCAGGCCGGCACGCCCGATCGGAACCGTCTCATTCCTTGGACAGGGCAAACACTGCCCCCGCCCGTTAGCATCCTTCCAATTATCCATCCTAAGCGCCTCTATTCGGATCCTTCGCCATCCATCGCTCCCACCGGCGACTGTACCAGCCATAGGCCACGGGGGTCAGGAAGATCACAATGCACAGGATGATTCCGATCTCAAACATGGTATAGACCTGGGCCAACTCCGGGTGCATCGGTCCCAAGGTCACCTTGATCAGAAACGGGGGCAATTCGAAGAGGGCCACCAAGCCCACCAGCCCCGCACCGAACAGCACTACCCCCACCACGAGCTTGAGAAGCGCCCTCAAGATACCCACTGGTCCTCCCCCCCCGCCCACACTATAATCTCGACCGCCCCGGTCCTGTCAAGGGGCAATTGGCTTAATCGGCCAACCCGCGCTCGGGCGAAAGTACCGGGGACGGCCCGGAGCCCGGGAAAAACTGGAAATTTGAAGGTGTCTTTGTCACAATAATAAAAAAATCTCATTTCGACAAAGGGGAGATGCCCGAATGCAGCTTTCGAATCTATACCGCTCGCCCGTGGTGACGATCTCCCCCGATCAGTCCGTGCAGGAAGCCGCCGAGCTCATGAAACGGGCCAGGGTCGGCTCGATCGTCATCACCCGGGAAAACAAACCCGTCGGGATTCTGACGGACCGTGATATCGTGGTTCGTGTCATTGCCGGGAATGCGGGACCGGATCGGATACCTGTCCGAGAGGTGATGTCGCCCCGCCCGATCACCATTCAAGAAAAGTCTGACATCTGGGACGTGATCCGGCTCATGAAGAATCATGGCGTCCGACGGCTTCCGGTCGTATCCCCCGCGGGGGAGGTGGTCGGCCTGGTGACCCTGGACGATATCATCGAAGTCCTGGGCGTCGAGCTGGCCGCACTGGGCCGCCTGGTCTGGAACCAGGAAAAGCCGATGCGGGAGATGAAAACTGAATAGATTTGTGGGATCACCGGTTGGCCCAGACGAGTCGGATCACACATCGGCCCAACCGAAGGGGCGGAATCCAAACACGCCGAAGGCTTCCTTTCACGACCGAGGCCCCGATCTAGCTCATGGAAGAAAGGCGATATATACAGATTTTGTTGAGCCCATCCCGATCGTTTCCGGTTCGATACTGCATGAGCAGTGGAGCAATGGAACAGTGGACCGCATTGTGAGCAGTGTCGATTGCTCCAATCTCCACTGCTCCAATGCTCCGAATTTTTGAGAATCAAAAATTCTGAGCCGCCTCGGGATCGAACCGAGGACACCCGGCTTAAAAGATCGTAAAGGTATATACCTAAAAAGACACAACACCATATATCAAAGGGTTAAAATGGCATTAATTCCTGTTGCCTGTGGATAAGTGGGGTTGGATTATGATAGGCTGGTAGCAAATCGGTAGCAAATTGGTTTCGGAGGGATAGGGAGGGCTCCCCGACAAGCCCGGTTTCCTGGCCGGGTTTCCCTCTTGTATTTTCCCAGGAGCTCACGACAGGA
>CAYGBP010000134.1:1702-5328 GCA_964348105.1 uncultured Nitrospirota bacterium | reverse complement strand
AGTCCATTCGTGTGGCGGTGGAGCAGGACGCCTCTTCGGTGCAGGTTCGATCCGCATCTCCTCTGTTGATCAAGGACGCCGGCGGGAAGGTGGTTTACCCCGACCGAACGGGCGTGGTAAACGTGATGCCCGATGGCGGCGGCCTGTGGATCAACGGCGAAAGGATCGGAGCCGACCGGGTTCGGATCGTGTCGAGGCGCAACGATCTGCAGGCGGATGGCCGGAGCTTCCGCGGTCTTCTCGAGGTCAGACGGCATGAAGAGGGATTGATCGTGATCAATGAACTTGATCTGGAGGATTACCTCAAAGGGGTCGTTCCCAAGGAGATGGCTCACGACTGGCACCCGGAGGCGTTGAAGGTTCAGGCCGTGGTGGCCAGAACTTACGCCCTGTATCAAAAGAGGTTCAATCGGGGAAGGGTGTTCGACCTGGTTTCCACGGTTCAGGACCAGGTCTATGAAGGGGTGGATCAGGAAAAGGCCCAGAGTTCCCTGGCAGTGGCGATGACCGACGGTCTGGTGGTCACCTATCGCGGGGAGCTGGCCCTGACCCTGTACCATTCCACCTCGGCGGGCCGGACCCAAGACATTCGGGAGGTGTGGGACAAGGATATCCCTTATCTTCGGGGGGTATCCTGTCCTTTTGATAAGGATTCTCCCTATTACCGGTGGGAGCGCAGCATTCCTTTTCAGGAAGTCGAATCGGCCCTGGGGGGCGAGTTTCCCCAGATGGGACCCATGGCCACCTTCAGCCCTTCCATGAAAACCTCACAGGGCAGGGTCAGAGAGGTGCGGATCCTTCACGCCCTGGGGGAGATATTTCTCCGGGGCGAGGATATTCGTCGCGTGATCGGTTACCGGATTCTGCCCAGCACCCGGTTTGAAGTCGTTGGGATCGGTCGGGATATCCGTGTTGTGGGCAGGGGATACGGTCATGGGATCGGGCTTTGTCAATGGGGAGCGAAGGTCCAGGCGGAACAGGGCCGATCCTTTCCTGAGATTCTGGCCTATTACTATCCCGGGGTTGAAGTCGTGGATTACCGTACGCTGCCGATTGGGCGAGGAGATCGTCCGTGATGCAAAATGCAAATTTTGATTTCGAACTGGATCCCTCCCTCATCGCCCAACGCCCGTTGAAACGCCGGGATGGGGCGAAGCTGATGGTTCTCTCGCGGTTCGGGAATGAAATTCAGAATCGTTACTTTCATGAGCTCCCGGGACTCCTGGCCCCCGGAGACCTGGTGGTGGTCAATGATACCCGGGTGATTCCCGCCCGGATCTTGGCCCGCAAGCGCGGCACGGGTGGGCGGCTTCAGTTGCTGATGATCAAACCGGTGGGATCGGGGATCTGGGAGGCGCTTGTTTCGGCGAAGGTCCGCCCCGGCCAGGATCTGATCGTCGAGGACGGAAGCATGGGTCGGGTCATGGATGCGCCGGTACAAGGGCGGGTGCGGGTCATGTTCGAGTTGAACGGGCCTTTTGAAAAATGGCTGGATGCGGTCGGAAAAACGCCGCTTCCCCCCTATATTAAGCGGCCCCATGCGGCGGGCGAAGCCGATGACCTGGAGGATCGGCTCTCGTATCAGACCGTTTATGCGACGGCATCGGGCTCCATCGCCGCGCCTACCGCTGGGCTTCATTTTACAGGCAAGCTACTCGATCGCCTGCGTTCGAAGGGTGTCCAGATCGCCTCCGTCACTCTTCATATCGGACCGGGGACCTTCAGACCGCTGAAGCCCGATACGGAGCCGGCCCCCCCGGATCGGGAATACCTGCGCATTCCAGGCGGAACGGCCCGGTCCATCCTGGCGGCCAAGCAAAGGGGGCGGCGGATTATTGCGGTGGGGACTTCGACGGCGAGGGCCTTGGAGTCGGCCGCGGATGCGATCGCTCATGGCGAAGGCGCGGAAGGGGAGACGGGACTTTTTATTCAACCGGGATTCCGATTCAGGATCGTGGACGGGCTGATCACGAATTTTCATCTTCCCGGCTCCAGTCTTCTCCTCCTGACATCGGCTTTTGCCGGGGCCGAATGTCTTTCCAAGGCCTATCGAGAGGCCATGGCGAGGGGCTATCGTTTTTACAGTTTTGGGGATGCCATGTTGATCCGATAGGCAGCGCATATCCGGCCCGGAGTAGTCGATCGGCCGGCAAATCGGGAGGTCAATGTGCCGAAGAGGGTGAGGACAAGCCGCGCACGCAGAAGCCCGCGGTCGGGGATGGCCCTGATTCTGCTCATCGGCCTGGGATTGTGCGGGCTGGCAGGGATGATCCTGCTTTTCCTGGTCGAGGGGGGCGGCTCGCTTCGCGCGATTCCCGAGGCGAAATGGACCGATCCTCCCGGAAAAATGCTCATCTCGCCGGAGACGTCGGAGAGTTCATCCAATTCGTCCGAAAACCGCGATCCCGCGGGCGTCTCTTCCGGGCGGCAGGATTTCACATTTTACCGCTCCCTGACGGAGCCCCAGGAGGGATTTTCACCCGATGCGGCTGATCGTCCCGAATTGGGCGATTCGCCCAAGGCTGCGGCAAAGAGCCCGGTTTCTCCCCGTAAGGGCCCTTCCAAAGGCTACACCCTGCAGGTCGGATCCTTCCAGGAAAAGCAATCGGCTCAACGGCTCGTGCGTCACCTGGTGGGTAAAGGATATCCCGCCTACTGGGTCAAGGCCGATCTGGGAGGGGAGGAGGTCCGTTACCGGGTGCGGGTGGGATCTTTCTCCGACAAGCAGGATGCCCGAAAGCTGGCCGAGCGCCTGGAGAACCGTGAAGGCTTGAAGTCTTTTGTCGCTTATCGGGAGGGTTCCTGAGCTAGAGTTGGAATTTTTTTTCTTTGGCGGCATGTTCCAGGACATTCAGGGCCTGGTGGAGGCGTTGAAGCCGTTGGTTCCTCGCTCTCAGCTTCTGCGTGTCGTGAAGGGGAAATTTTTCGGATCGGATTTCTCGCTGTGTCTTTTTAAGCATTTGATGCAAGGCTTTGAAGGTATCCTGCTCGAATTTTTTTAGGAAGAGGGGGTTGAGGTAGGCGAAGCCTTCCACGAGGTCCTTCGCGATCGCATTCAGACTTTTGCCTTGGATTTGCTGGGGCGGCATATCGTCCTTCCTTGCTCACTAAGCTTAATCGAAGCCCGTCAGATCGTCAAATCCCTATGGGATCGGCTGGGGCGCTGATTGGCGCAACGCCGGCTTCTATGATAAACTCAACCGTAAGTATTTGACGGATTGAAACAAGCGGTTTGCCCGAGGAGCTGGCATGCATTCCATTGCGGTGATCTTAATCCTATTCGCGGCATCATTCTCGATATCGGCCTGCCAGGGGAGCGGCCGTGGCACGAACGACCGGGCAGCGGTCATGGTTTCCCCCTCCGGCCCTCCCACCGTGATCGTCAGCGAGCGCCCGCGCCTCGTGTTCGCGGCAGGATACGGCGTCTACTTTGCGCCGGATCTTGAGGTAGACCTTTATTTCGATCATGGGACCTGGTTTTATTACAGCGAGGGTTCATGGTTTAAAAGTGCGAATTTTCGCGGACCCTGGAGCCATCTTTCGGAGAAGGAGCTTCCGGCAGGCCTGAAGAAGCTCTCGCCGGGACAGCTCAGGAGGATGTTCAAAGAGAGGGAAGCCGCCGAGGA
>CAYGBP010000134.1:256-1536 GCA_964348105.1 uncultured Nitrospirota bacterium | reverse complement strand
TATTGCGGGAGTCGAACCTGGCTCTTTGCGGTCTCAAGCGAGTGGCCATTTTGAATGGCGGATGCGACGGCCTCCCGTAAATCCTGCAGATACTGTACGAAACGGCTGAACTCCCTTCGACCGCCTGTTCGCCCGTGGCCCGGGACGATTGTATCAAACGGGAGGGCCTCCAGGCGTTCCAGGGCGGCGAGCCAAGCGGCCGTATTGCCGTCGCCCAACCAGGGTAACCTTCGGTTGTAAACCAGGTCGCCGGAGAAGAGGATTTTATCATCCGGCAGAAACACGACGAGATCAGCGTTCGTGTGCCCCTTTCCTGGATGAAAAATTTCCAGGGTGCGCTTGCCGAGCTCAAGCGTCATACGCTCCCGGATTGGCACGGTGGGAATGGTGATCCGGATACCCTTGGACTGCTGCGGCCCGAAAAAGCGTTTGAACTGCTCGATATGCTCATCGCCATGACGGCGGAGAAAGCGGATGGTCTCCGTATGGGCGATGATCCCCTTTTGTGGCTCGAATACGTGATTCGCGAAGGTATGGTCCCCGTGGTAGTGGGTGTTGATCAGATGCGTGATGGGGCGATCGGAGACCCGCCGGATGGCGTCCATCATACTCCCTGCCAAGGATTCGTTCATCTGTGAATCGATAACGACGACTCCTTCATCCGTGATCACAAATCCGGAATTGGCGTTGCCGTCTTCCCCGATATAGGCAAAGACGCCGCCGCCCAAGGGCTGAAGGCCATGGCCCTCCTGGCCGGAAGCGGCTTCGGAGGATGAGAGAAGCCCGATCGAAAAAACCATGGCGAGGAGGGAGCGGATCATCGGGCCGGAGCCGGGTATGTCAGGCATGTTCGAGCCAGTGCCATGATGATTAATGGTGCTCTTCCTTGACGGCCAGGGCCAGGTACGGATTGGCCCACGGACTATCCGGGTTCACCTGTTTTAGGGCTTCCCACTCGTTGCGGGCTGCGTCCACGAAGCCCTTCATGTAATAGGTGATTCCCAGGTGGATGAAGGCTTGACTGTAGCGAGGATGAACTTCCTTGGCGCGCATGAAGATTCGGATCGCCTCGTCAAGCAATCCTTGATCTCGTAAGACAATGCCGATCTTGGTGATGATATCCACCAGATTAGGCCTGAGCGTCAAGGCTTTCCGATATTCCTCCAGGGCCTCGTCAAATAAGCCAAGCTCTCTGTATCGGTCTCCCAGCATGGCATGCTCATTGGCCAGTTTGCCCCGGATGTAGGGGTCCAGCGACTTCGGATGATTCTTGACGAAAT
>CAYGBP010000134.1:0-246 GCA_964348105.1 uncultured Nitrospirota bacterium | reverse complement strand
TGGCCGCCTTCATGGAGGTGTCCAGCGCCTTGTCGTACAATCCCATCTCGCTGTAGGTGACGGCCAGACTGAGGGCGGCTTCCGTATAATATGGATTGAGGGACAGGGCCCTTTGGTAAAATTCGGAGGCCTTGAGAAGCTCGCCCCGCCATTGATAAATGAAGCCCAGGCTGTTGTAGATGTCGGCAAACCCCTCGGGCCGCTGTGTCACGAGCTGCAGGAGAATGGGTTCGGCTTCATCGTAGC
>CAYGBP010000133.1:0-5395 GCA_964348105.1 uncultured Nitrospirota bacterium | reverse complement strand
TCGCCCCGTCCATCTGCGCCGCGCCCGTGATCATGTTCTTCACGTAATCCGCGTGGCCCGGACAGTCTACATGCGCGTAATGCCGCTTGTCCGTCTCGTACTCCACATGCGCAATCGCGATCGTGATCCCCCGCTCCTTCTCCTCCGGCGCCTTGTCGATCTGATCATACGCCATGTAGCTGGCCATCTGCTTCTCGGCCAGCACCTTCGTCACCGCCGAGGTCAGCGTCGTCTTGCCGTGATCCACGTCCCGATGTTCGCGTGCGGCTTGGTTCGCTCGAATTTCGCCTTGGCCATTTCATTACCCTCCTGCTGCGCCTAAAAACGGCAATAGACAAAAAATACCTTTCAAACCACGACGTCCTGAAAATCAACCGCCCTGCACTTTGGCGATGATCTGATCCGCGATTCCCTTGGGCACCATTTCATAATGCGAAAACTGCATGGTGAAGGTTCCCCTACCCTGGGTACGGGACCTCAAGTCGGTTGCATAGCCGAACATATCGGCCAACGGCACTTCGCACTTGATGACCTGCGCCCCTGCCCTCACCTTCATTTCCTGGATTTTGCCACGCCTCGAATTCAGGTCGCCGATGACATCGCCCATGTACTCTTCGGGGACAATGACCTCCAGCGACATGACCGGCTCGAGAATGATCGGATCGGCCTGCCGGCTCGCCTGCTTGAAACCCATGGAGCCCGCGATCTTGAAGGCCATCTCGGAGGAATCCACCTCGTGATAGGACCCGTCCACGAGGGTCACCTTAATATCCACCATGGGATAGCCGGCCAGCACCCCGTTGTCCATCGCCTCCCGGATGCCTTTCTCGATCGCGGGAATATAGTCTTTGGGAACGGCCCCGCCGACAATCTTGCTGACGAATTCGAATCCTTTGCCCACCTCGTTCGGCTCCACGTCCAAGACAACGTGTCCGTACTGACCCCGTCCGCCCGTCTGACGGATATATTTGCCTTCGGCCTCGGCCCTGGCCCGGATCGTCTCACGATAGGCAACCTGGGGCTTGCCGACATTCGCCTCCACATTGAATTCCCGGCGGAGGCGATCGACGATAATTTCAAGGTGCAGCTCGCCCATCCCCGAGATAATCGTCTGGGTGGTTTCCTCGTCCGTTGCCACGCGAAGCGAAGGATCCTCCTGAATCAGCTTCTGAAGCGAGAGACTCATCTTTTCCTGATCCTGCTTGGTCTTCGGCTCGATCGCCATCGAGATGACTGGCTCCGGGAACTTCATTACCTCCAGCAGAATAGGATCGGATTCCTCGCAAAGCGTATCGCCGGTCGTGCTGTTCTTCAAACCCACGACCGCCCCGATCTCGCCGGCGTACAATTCCTTGATCTCTTCCCGCTTGTTGGAATGCATTTTAAGGAGTCGGCCGATTCGTTCCTTGTTATCCTTGGTGGCGTTATATATGTAAGTCCCCGCCTTGAGGATGCCTGAATAAACCCTGACGTATGTCAGATGCCCGACGAACGGATCGGTCGTAATCTTAAAAGCCAATGCCGAAAGGGGCTCATCGTCCTTGGGGTCCCGCTTCAACTCCTGACCCGCATCCCTCGGAAGCACGCCTTTGACCGGCGGAATGTCCAGCGGAGAGGGCAGCAGGTCCACGATCATGTCGAGGAGAAGCTGCACCCCTTTGTTCTTGAAGGAGGCCCCGCACAGGACCGGCGTGATTTTCATGGACAAAACGCCCTTTCGCAGGGCGCGCATGATTTCCTCCGGCGCGGGAGATTCGCCGTTGAGGAATTTTTCCATGACCGTCTCATCAAAGTCGGCCGCGGCCTCGATCATCTTCTCGCGATATTCATTGGCCTGAGCCTGCAGTTCCGCAGGGATGTCCACCACGACGAACTTGGCGTACGGGGTTTCATCGTCGAAAAAAACGGCCTTCATGTTGATCAGATCGATCGGTCCACGGAATTCGGCCTCTTTTCCGATGGGGATCTGGATCGGAACCGGCCGAACACCCAGTCGGTCCACCATGGACTGAACGCTTTCGAAATAATCGGCGCCCACCCGATCCATCTTGTTCATGAATGCAATTCGCGGCACACGGTACCGATCGGCCTGCCGCCAGACCGTCTCCGATTGGGGCTCCACGCCCTGGACCGAGTCGAAAACGGCGACAGCCCCGTCCAGCACCCTCAGGGAGCGCTCCACCTCAATGGTGAAATCCACGTGGCCGGGAGTGTCGATGATATTGATCCGATGGCCTTTCCAGGTGCAGGTCGTCGCGGCCGATGTGATCGTGATCCCGCGCTCCTTTTCCTGTTCCATCCAATCCATGGTCGCGGTCCCTTCGTCGACCTCGCCGATGCGGTGCGTCATTCCGGTATAGAACAGGATCCGCTCCGTCGTGGTGGTCTTGCCCGCATCGATATGGGCCATGATCCCGATATTTCTGGTCTTCTCGATTGAATGTTGTCTAGCCATCACACCCTCTTGCCTTGATCTGCACCCGGCGCTTACGCGCACCCCCTGCTTACCATCGATAATGGGCAAAGGCCTTGTTGGCCTCGGCCATGCGGTGGGTATCCTCCTTTTTCTTGATCGCCCCACCGGTCCTGTTTGCAGCGTCCATCAGTTCCCCGGCCAGCTTTTCCCGCATGGACTTGCCCGGTCGCTGCATGGCATTGGAGATGATCCACCGCAAGGCCAGTGAGATTCGACGCTCCTGGCGAACCTCCACCGGAACCTGATAAGATGCGCCGCCAACCCGGCGGGACTTGACCTCGACCACCGGCTTGACATGATCTACGGCCATTCTGAAGAGCGTCAGGGGCTCGCTACCCGTTTTCTGCTGCACCATATCGAAGGCCCCGTAACAAATCGATTCCGCCTTGCTCTTCATGCCCTGCTTCATCACCAAGTTCACGAGCTTCCCGACCAGCCGATCGCTGTACCGGGCATCCGGCTCGGCCTTCCTACGCTGAATGACTTTCCTTCTGGGCACAACCACCCTCCCCCAAAGATTTCCCTAAACCATCATTGGCCACGCCCGCTTACTTGGGGCGCTTGGTTCCGTATTTCGACCGTCCCTGCCGGCGGTTCTGAACCCCCGCCGTGTCCAGGGTCCCGCGAACGATGTGGTAGCGGACACCCGGAAGGTCCTTCACCCTCCCCCCCCGGACCAGAACAATCGAGTGCTCCTGCAGATTATGGCCCACGCCCGGGATATAACTGCTCACTTCGATGCCGCTGGTCAGTCGCACCCGGGCCACCTTTCGAAGGGCGGAATTCGGTTTCTTGGGGGTCGTGGTGTAGACGCGCACGCAGACGCCCCGCCGCTGGGGAGACCCCTTTAACGCCGGACTCTTGGTTTTCTGTAGCGCTTTCGTCCGCCCGAAACGGACCAACTGGTTAATCGTCGGCACGACTCTCGTTTCCTTCCTAGGCCCGGACTGTCCCGACGGCCCCGCGGGCCGTCGGCTGGCCGATCTTTGAATTTATCCCCAATCCCTTTATATTCATAAATCGCAATTCCTGAATTAAATTCAGGTCTCCCTGTCGGCGACTATTCGGCGCCGCCTTCTCCGCCGATCGCCGGGGAAGGTTGAAGGGTGGAATCGCTCACCGCCGGCACCTCGGTTTCCACAGCTTCCGTCAGGCCCGGGGGGGCCTCAGGCAGCTTGACGAACGTGTCACGGTACTCAGCCAGGCCCGTCCCGGCCGGAATCAATCGGCCCACGATCACGTTTTCCTTCAGGCCCAACAACTCATCCACCTTTCCGCTGATCGCCGCCTCCGTGAGAACGCGCGTCGTTTCCTGAAACGACGCCGCCGAGATGAAGCTGTCGGTCGAGAGAGACGCCTTCGTAATCCCGAGCAAGATCGGCTTGCCCACGGCCGGGCGATTTCCCGTAGCCATGGCTTTCTCGTTTTCCTCGGCGAATGTGAATTTATCCAGCTGGCTGCCGATCAGCAGATCCGTGTCTCCGGGATCCTCAATCTTCACTTTGCGCAGCATCTGACGAACAATCACTTCGATATGCTTGCCATTGATCGATACGCCCTGGAGTCGATAAACCTTCTGCACCTCGTCGACAAGATATTTTTGCAGCTCCTTCGGCCCAAGGACGTCCAGAATATCATGGGGATTGGCAGATCCATCCATCAAGGGCTCGCCGGCCTGAACCCAGTCTCCTTCGTGGACATTGATGTGCTTGCCCTTCGGGATATAGTACTCCCGCTCGTCTCCCATCTCATTCTTGACGGTCACCTTGCGCATGCCCTTGACGAACCCCCCGTACTGGACCGCCCCGTCAATCTCCGAGATGACCGCCTGCTCCTTGGGTTTCCTGGCTTCGAACAACTCGGCAACCCTGGGGAGACCACCGGTAATATCTTTGGTCTTGTCGTTTCGCGAGGGATTTTGGCCAGGACGTCCCCGGGAAAGACGATCTGTCCCCGCTCCACGAGGATGTGCGCACCGGCGGGCAACAGATAGCGGGCCACCGCACTGGTTCCGGATACTTTCGAAGTCTTGCCCGACTCATCCTTGATCGACAGGCGGGGTCTGCGGTTGGAGCCCGGGTGATCGATCACCACCCTGCGGGAAAGCCCCGTCACCTCGTCCACCTCTTCGCGAATCGTATCGCCCTCCTCCAGATCGCCGTAGGCCACCTTTCCGCCCACTTCCGTCAGGATCGGCAAGGAATAGGGATCCCATTCCACCAGCTTTTGCCCGAGGTCCACCTTTCCGCCGTCATTGACCTTGATCCTGGCACCGTATACGACGGAATATTTTTCCTTCTCACGCCCCGATTCGTCATAGATCGCAATCTTCCCATTGCGGTTCATCACGATCCGATCGCCTTCCCGGTTCTTCACGGTGTTGAGGCCCTGATACTTCAGCTTGCCGGAGTGCTTGGCCTCCAGAACCGTCTGCTCCACCACCTTGCTGGCAGTTCCGCCAATATGGAAGGTCCGCATCGTCAGCTGGGTTCCAGGCTCTCCGATGGATTGCGCCGCGATAACGCCCACTGCCTCGCCCTTCTCCACCATCCGTCCCCGGGCCAAGTCCCTGCCGTAACAACGCGCACAGACCCCACGGCGGGAATTACAGGTCAGGACCGAGCGGATTTTGACCCGATCGATGCCGGCTTCAATGATAGCCCGGCACTTGACCTCGTCGATCTCCTCGTCGGCATTGCAGATTACTTCGTTCGTCAATGGGTCGCGGATGTCCTCGCCCACAACGCGCCCCAGGAGACGCTCTTCGAGGGGCTCGATAATCTCACCGCCCTCCACCAGGGCCGTGACAAAAATACCGTCGAGGGTCTTGCAGTCAAACTCGCTGACAATCACATCTTGGGCGATATCCACGAGGCGGCGGGTCAGGTACCCGGAATCGGCCGTCTTCAGGGCCGTGTC
>CAYGBP010000132.1:3705-5559 GCA_964348105.1 uncultured Nitrospirota bacterium | reverse complement strand
AACCTCCGGGAAGGCCTCCGGGGCCAGGTGCCTCCCCATCTGGTCAATCCGCTTCCCCCCGGGTAGTCCCCGCGCAAAGGCAAATCCACCAAAATCTGCTATAATTAAGGGCGAATCGGATCCACGCCGATTTTTCCTATTCACCATGACCCCAAAATAGGCACATGGTCCAAGACATTCGCCTGCACGGTCAGGTGACCAAGACGATCGAATACTTCGCCACGGTGGCCGGCCCCAGCGTGAGCCATCGGTTTTTCTACGAAACCGCCTCCCCCCATGAAGACATCATCATCCGATTCTTCTGTCCCGGCAGCGAGTTTATCATCGGCAAGCACGCCATCACCTACAAGGGCAACGGCGGCAGCTTCTGCGAGTATATGTTCGGGATCAATCAGCCCATCAAGGACATGATCAAAAAGGAGGTGGTCAACCGCCTCGTGATGAACGGGGCCATCTACGAGCCCAACCTGGATCATATTTATTTCACGGATCAGACGGAGGGATCGGAAACCTACGAAGAGGTCTTTCTGCACGGAAGCGCGCTGGCCAACTACTATTTCTTCATCCATGACCCGAGTCAGAAAGATATCCGCAAACAGCAGGAATTGTTCTTGAAGGTGACGGGCAGGCGGCTCAAATATTCCAAGGCCGTCGCAAAGGAGCAGGATCTCGAGGTCCTGCGCGAGATCCTGGAAGGTCTGAATATGCCCGACGCCATCGTTTTTCTCTTCAAGATCGTCAACCGGGCCAACAAGAACTATTACGAGATGTACAGGAAGATCTACAACGAAAGCAAGGGGATCAACCCCAAGGGCTACGTCGCGCTCGAAAAACTCGCCAAGACCAACCAGATCAGCAAATACCAGCAGGAACGCATCAACGTCGATGTGATCTACAAACACCCGGACAACAAGCGCTTGATCGACGAATACAAGGATATCCTCGTCGAGGTGTCCAAGAATCCCATGATGAATTCGAGCGACATCGCGAGGCTGAATCGGTTGCGAACGCTCAGCGTGCGCCAGAACATCCCCATGGAGGTGTTCCTCACGCTCGACGAGTTGTTCCTCAAGGGAAAGAAAATCGAGCCGATCGACGAGCCCAAATACCTGTCGGCGACACGGGAGATCCTCGAGGGCCTGTTCCTCAAGAGTCACAACGAGGAGATCGTCGTTTCGAAAGAGGATCTAATCATGCTGCTTCGGGCTAAGCTGGAGGCCCTCGAGAAACGCGACTTTACCTTCGAGGGCCTGTTGCTTGAGGTGGGGAAGACCTGCGATGAGCATTCCAGGACGAAGAAGGACACCAAGATCCTGGAAAAGTTCGGGTACATCATCACGTTTTTCGACCGGTGCGACACCACCTACACCACGCTCAACCAGATCATCTTCATGGACAATATCGAGATCACCGAAAAGATGCTCAGAACGATCTTTAACAACAAGAAGATCTTTGACGGCCTGTCGCCCAAGCTGTTCAAGGAGATCTTCGTCGACAAGGTCTTGAAGGATCGTTACCTCACCGAGTTCGGGCGCCGTAAGATTTACGGGCTGTTTCACGGGCTGAAGGAAATCGAGGACGGCAACCTTTCGCTGACGGATGTGGTCGAGCAGATCAGCACGATTAATCAGGAGCTGATGCTGTACGCCAAGCTGCGGCAGGCCATCAAGCAACGGTCGCCCCAGGTTCTCGACAAGTTGAATAATCCCAAGGAACGCGACGCCCTCTGCAAGGACTTGACGGCCGAAATGGTGGCGCGCCAGGTCGTAGCCAAGCAGATCCCGGACCATGTCCTGCAGAAGGTCATCCGGGATCTGTTCCAGGAAAGCGCCTATCCGCATGAGATTCTGCCCC
>CAYGBP010000132.1:0-3695 GCA_964348105.1 uncultured Nitrospirota bacterium | reverse complement strand
GCTTGGACCGCTATTACATCGAAGAGATCGAAAAAGAGCATATCGACCGGGCCCACCTGAGCGAAGAAGTTCTCCACCGCATCCAAAAGGACGTCTGACCCGGGTGTTTTTTCCGGGTTAATTGTGCTATAATCCTTTCATATTGTTATGCCGCCCATCATCCGTCTGGCCAATATTCAGAAATGGCTCCGGTTTGACCAAAAGCAATCCAATCGAATCAGTGAAAGGAGAATCGTTCAATGGGGATTCGAGAGATGACTCGGAGGGGGGTTCCCGCAGCAATCCTTTTCGTTTTAGCGCTGACCTTCGGTGCCGCCTCCTCGTGGGCCAAGCCGGCGGATGAGGGGCTTGCCCTCCTGGAAGCGTTCGAGAACGTGCTGGTCGATATCGCGGACCGTGTCAAACCGGCCGTCGTGAATATTTCGCCGGTCTCCCAATCGGCCAGCGGCCCCGCGACGCCCCGCAGGAGCCCGGGACAGCGACCGCCCAATGCCCCCAGCTCGGGATCGGGGGTCATCATCGACCCTTCCGGCTACATCGTCACGAATAATCACGTGGTGGGCGATGCCGATGAGGTGGATGTGCGCTTTTCGGACAAATCCCATATGACCGGCAAGGTCGTAGGCCGCGATCCGGACACCGATCTGGCCGTGGTCAAGGTCGAGCCGGAGCGCAAGATGCCTTCCGTCCCGCTGGGGAATTCAAAGGAGGTCAGGGTCGGGCAGCTCGTCATGGCCGTGGGAAATCCGTTCGGTCTCGATCGAACGGTGACCATCGGCGTGGTCAGCGGCTTGGGACGGGAAAATGTGAATCTGTCCCGATACGAAAATTTCATTCAGACGGACGCCTCGATCAACCCGGGTAACAGCGGCGGGCCTCTCTTCAACCTGAAAGGGGAAGTCATCGGGATTAACACGGCGATCATCAATTTTGCCCAAGGGATCGGCTTCGCCATCCCCTCCAGCATCGTCCAGCAGGTCATGCCGCAATTGATCAAAGAAGGCAGAGTGACCCGGGGCTGGCTGGGCGTCGGAATTCAGGAGCTGACGGATGACCTGGCCTCGAAATTCGGAGTGGATCCTCAGCGGGGGGTTCTGGTCAACGAGGTGTTTGAGGGGGATCCGGCCGCCCGTGCCGGAATTCAGCCCGGTGACATCATCATCAAGGTGGACGGATCTGTGGTAGAGACTCCCAGCACACTGGCAAGGATCATCGCGGGTTTCGTCCCCGGACATAAAGCGGAAGTTGAAGTCTTGCGGGATGGAAAACGCCGGAAATTCAAGGTCCAACTGGCTGAGAAGAAGGAAGAGGCCGTCCGCGCATCCCTCCCGAAGGAGCCCGAGACCTTCCTGGGACTCAACGTCCAGGACCTGACGCCTGAGCTGGCCGAGCGATTCAGACTCAAGAAGGACGAAAAAGGGGTCCTGGTCACGAAGGTCGAACCGGACAGCCCGGCCGAGCAGGAGCTGCGCGAGGGGGATCTGATCAAGGAGATCAATCGCGAGGCGATCGAGTCGGTCGAGGACTTCAACCGGATTGCCGAGAAGTACAAGGGCCGGGATAATGTCCTGATGAGAATCCTTCGTGAGAACCGGGCCTTTTTCGTGGTGCTGAAATCGACCGAGTAAGGCCCGGCGGGCCCTGCGATAAGACTAGTTGAGCAGGATGCGCAGCATCTTGAGCCGCGATGGATGCTTGAGCTTTTTGAGGGCCTTGGCCTCGATCTGACGGATCCGCTCCCGGGTCACCGAAAGGTGATGCCCCACCTCTTCCAGGGTGTGCTCGCGATTGACCCCGATTCCAAAACGCATCCGGATCACTTCCTCCTCGCGGGGCGTGAGCGTGTGAAGCAGCCGCTTAATGGACTCCTTCACCTCGAGATTCTGAACCCGGTGGAAGGGGGAGGTCACCGTCTTGTCCTCGATGAAGTCCTCCAGCTTGCTGTCCTCGTCCCCGATCGGTGACTGAAGGGCGATCGGCTCCTGAACCAGCCTCAAAATCTCGTCCACCTTCTTGGTCGTGACCCGGGCCCTCCGGGCGATTTCCTTAGGCTTTGGCTGCCTTCCCAGCTCCTGCGTGAGACGGGTCACCACCTTGTAAATCTTCTGGGAAGCCTCCGTCATGTGGACCGGAATCCGGATGGTCTTCGCCTGGTCCGCGATGGCCCGCGTGATGGCCTGCCGGATCCACCAGGTCGCATAGGTGCTGAACTTGAATCCCTTACGGTACTTGAAGCGGTCAATCGCCTTCATCAACCCGATGTTTCCCTCCTGGATCAAATCCAGGAGGGGAAGCCCGCGATTGATATATTTCTTGGCGATGCTCACGACCAGCTTGAGATTGGAGAGGACGAGGGCCTCCTTGGCCGCATGAATAATGGCCTCCCCGGCCGCGATTTTCTGATGAATGAGGCGCAGTTCGGCGGAGGTGAGGACGCCCTTGATGCCCTTCCGGCTGCGAGAATTGAGGGAAGCGGCCTGCGCTTTGACCAACTCGGCCCCCCGCTCAATCAGCTCGGCGGGGATGCGCTTTCGCTTGACGGCCCTTCGGATAAAGAGATCCGCGTCGTACTCCGGCTGTGAAAGCAGGAGGCGGGCAAATTTGCGCCGGTTCATGGGCTTCGTCAGCAGGGCATCCCGGATGAACCGGTGGCCGGCCTCCAGCTTCTTGGCAAGATCGCATTCCTCCTTGCGGGTCAGCAATCCCTTCTGGCCCATCGACTTGAAATAGGTCCAGATGAGATTATCAAACTCGACCGCTGCGGCCTGGGCCTCTTCCTGGTGTTCCTCGGCCTCCGGTTGCGCCTGCGGACTCCCGTTGCCCTGGAGGGCGTCGGGGGCGCGGTACCGGGACCGGCCGGCGTCTTCTTCGTCCTGATCCGGGGCGCCGGAACCGTGGCGCGGGAGGATCTGCTCCAGAGTGCCAAAGGTCAAAATATCCTCCTCCTTCGCATCGAGGAGAGCCTGCTGCAAGGGATCTTTCTCGTTATCGTCAACCATTTCGTTAGTGACCATACCTTTCGACGTCGATCGCGCGTTCATTATTCAACCTAAAGCTAAAGAGACCCATTTGGGGGTGAAAAAGCCATACCAGAGAATTCAGCCCTGCGAATCATCCGATATGGCTCTTTGGAAAACTAGCTCTGGTTCGAATCGGTAACTTCGGGCTCAGGACCTCAGGTCCATCACTGCCAATTCGGTGTAATTTCGCAAAAAGCGAACAAGTTTTCGTTTTCTTGGGCGGAGTAAGGAGCGGCGCCCGAAGCTTAAATATAGCATTCGGAAGGGGCTAAAATCAAGTAGAAAATCAATCAGACAGGCATTTTGGCGAAAAAAGGGGGGATACTTCGCCATAAATCATTAAATATCAATAAGTTATGATTGCAACCCGGCAACGTCCTACTTTCCCATGGCCTCGCGGCCATAGTATCATCGGCCCTAGAGGGCTTAACGGCCGTGTTCGGAATGGGAACGGGTGTGGCCCCTCTGGCATGGTCGCCGGGAATTCGGGCAAGGCCTCACGGATCAGAGGCAATATTAGGTCAAGCCGCACGGCCGATTAGTGCCGGTGAGCTAAATCCTTTGCAGGACTTACACTTCCGGTCTATCAACCCCGTCGTCTACGGGGGGCCTTCAGGGCACCTTGCGGTGCCGGGATCCCTTATCTTAGGGCGGGTTTCCCGCTTAGATGCCTTC
>CAYGBP010000131.1:4514-5700 GCA_964348105.1 uncultured Nitrospirota bacterium | reverse complement strand
GGAATTGGCCGTCTTCAACGCGGTATCGGCCAACCCCTTGCGGGCGCCGTGCGTCGAAATGAAGTACTGCAACACGGTCAACCCTTCGCGGAAATTGGCCGTGATCGGGGTCTCGATAATCTCCCCGGACGGCTTGGCCATCAGACCCCTCATTCCGCCCAGCTGCCGGATCTGCTGGGTGCTTCCCCGCGACCCGGAATCGGCCATCATGAAGATTGAATTGAAGTCTTTGTGAACCCCCCTGACCGCCGGGACCCCCTTTTCCTTCGCGGGCGACTTGCGGTGGCCCTTCTTGATGGCCTCTTCCTCCGCGCCCAACTCCTTCATCATTTCGCTGGCAATGTATTCCGTCATATGCGCCCAGATGTCCACCACCTTGTTGTACCGCTCGCCGTTGGTGATCAAGCCTTCCGCATACTGCTTTTCGATCTCCAGGACCTCCTTCTTGGCCTTGCCGATCAATTCCTCTTTCTTGGTGGGGACATGCATGTCGTCGATGCAGATCGAGATACCAGCCCGCATGGCGTAGGAGAATCCCATGTCCTTGATCTGATCCAGCAGCATCACGGTTTGCCTGTGGCCGGACTCTCGATAACAGGCGTCGATAAGCCTCATCAACTCCTTTTTATTCATCTCATGGTTGATCTGGGCGAATGGTATGCTGGGGGGAAGGATTTCGCTCAGAATGACCCGCCCTACGGTGGTCTCAAACCGGTCTCCGTTGATCCTCACGTGGATCTTGGCGTGCTCCTCGACCTCTTGAGCGTCGTACGCCCAGCGAACCTCGTCGGGACTGGAGAAGATCTTTCCTTCTCCCTTGGCCCCCGCCCGCTCCTTGGTCAGCCAGTAACAGCCCAAGACCATATCCTGGGAAGGAATCATGATGGGCTTGCCGTTCGCGGGTGACAACACGTTGTTGATCGACATCATGAGCACGCGCGCCTCGATCTGCGCCTCGATCGAGAGGGGAACATGCACCGCCATCTGGTCTCCGTCAAAATCGGCGTTGAATGCAGCGCACACCAGCGGATGCAGCTTGATCGCCTTGCCCTCGACCAGAACGGGATCGAAGGCCTGAATCCCGAGTCGGTGAAGCGTGGGCGCACGATTCAGCAGGACCGGATGCTCCCGGATCACTTCCTCCAGGACATCCCAAACTTCGGGGCGTTCGCGCTCCACCAGCTTC
>CAYGBP010000131.1:4027-4398 GCA_964348105.1 uncultured Nitrospirota bacterium | reverse complement strand
CCATCTTCTTGGGAAGGCCGCACTGGTGCAGCTTCAACTCGGGTCCTACCACGATCACGGAACGGCCCGAATAGTCCACCCGTTTCCCGAGCAGATTCTGGCGAAACCGGCCCTGTTTACCCTTCAACATATCGCTCAGTGATTTCAGGGGCCGCTTGTTCGGGCCGCGAATCGCGCGGCCCCGCCGGCCGTTATCGAACAGGGCGTCGACCGCCTCCTGGAGCATCCGTTTTTCGTTTCGAATGATGACGGACGGCGCTTTCAGCTCGATGAGACGTTTGAGACGGTTGTTGCGGTTGATCACCCTGCGATAAAGATCGTTCAGGTCGGAGGTGGCGAACCGACCGCCGTCCAACGGGACGAGAGGCCGG
>CAYGBP010000131.1:0-4017 GCA_964348105.1 uncultured Nitrospirota bacterium | reverse complement strand
CCCTGAGGCGTTTGGTCAGCTTCTTCTTGACGGCCGTGGAGCTGGCCTCGGCAATCCTGCCATGCAGAAATTCGGCCACTTCATCCAGATTCAGACGGCGGAGCAGCTCGCGAATGGCCTCGGCTCCCATTTCGGCCTTGAACTGGTTGCCGTGCTGCTGGGTCAACTCGCGGTATCGGTCCTCCGTGAGCAATTCCTTTTCCTTCAACTGCAGTTCGCCCGGGTCCAGAACGACGTAACTTTCGAAGTAGAGGATTTTTTCAAGCTGCTTGAGCGTCATGTCCAGCAGAATCCCGATCCGGCTGGGAACGCCCTTCAAAAACCAGATATGGGCGACGGGGGAGGCCAGCTCGATATGGCCCATGCGTTCCCGCCTGACCTTGGACTGGATCACCTCGACCCCGCACTTGTCGCACACGATTCCGCGATGCTTCATTCGCTTATACTTGCCGCAATTACACTCCCAGTCCTTGATCGGACCGAAAATCCTGGCGCAGAAGAGACCGTCGCGTTCCGGCTTGAATGAACGATAGTTGATCGTTTCCGGTTTTTTGACCTCCCCGTAAGACCATGAACGAATCTTCTCGGGGGATGCGACCCGGATCCTGATCGCATCGAAGGAAATCGGCTCTTTTGGTTTTTCAAAGAGACTGTAAATGCCTTCCAAGGTCTCCTCCCTTTAATTTCGGTAATGGGTGATGATCAAACCGCCGCCTATTCTCTCGCCTTAATCAATTCCACATCCAGCCCCAGACTCTGAAGCTCCTTGATCAGAACATTGAAGGATTCGGGGAGCCCGGGCTCCAGGAAATTCTCCCCCTTCACGATCGCTTCATAGATGCGGGCCCGCCCCGGGACGTCGTCCGACTTGACCGTCAGGAACTCCTGCAGTGTAGAGGCCGCTCCGTACGCCTGCAGGGCCCAGACCTCCATCTCTCCGAGACGTTGTCCTCCGAACTGCGCCTTCCCGCCGAGCGGTTGCTGCGTCACCAGCGAATAAGGCCCGATGGACCGTGCGTGAATCTTGTCATCCACGAGGTGGTGGAGCTTCATCATGTACATATACCCGACCGTCACGGGGCGCCGGAAGGCCTCGCCGGTCCGCCCGTCGTAGAGAATCGTCTGCCCGGAAAGCGGCAAATCCGCCTTTTCAAGCATGTCCTTGATCTCGCGTTCGTTCGCGCCGTCAAAGACGGGGCTTGAGACATGAAGCCCGAGGACCTTGGCCGCCACACCGGAAGGAGAGGGGAGACCTGGCCCCGCGCCCAGGTGGGTTTCGAGGATCTGTCCGACGTTCATACGCGAGGGAACGCCCAGCGGATTGAGGACCACCTCCACGGGGGTCCCGTTGGGTAAAAAGGGCATATCTTCCTCGGCCAGCACACGCGCCACCACCCCCTTGTTGCCGTGGCGGCCGGCGATCTTGTCCCCCACCTGCAGCTTGCGCTTCATGGCGATGTAGACCCGGACGAGCTTGATGACACCGGGGGGAAGCTCGTCTCCGCGCTTCAGCCGCCCGATCTTCTCGTCGTAAAGCGTCTGAAGCGCCTCGATCTGCTCCTTGGCGTTCTGCTCGATATTCTCCAGCCGCTCCTGCTCATCCGGGACGCTCAAGACGACATTGCGGATGGCGTCTTCATTCAATCCGTCCAGCACGTCCTTGGAGAGCTTTGATTTTCGCTTGACGAGCATTTCCCCGGTCTCGGAATCGAGAATGTCCCGGCCCACCCCCTTGCCCACCAGGGCGAGGAGCACCCGCTGCGCCTCGTACAGCCCGCCAGGAACCGGCGGATCTTCTTGTTCTTTTCCTCGTCAATAATCCTCAATTCATCCTGATGAACCCGTTGCTGCTTGGCGATATCCTGATTTTCGATCGTCTTGGCGCGCTCGTCCTTGTCCACCCCTTTTCGCGAAAAGATCTTCACATCGACGACGATGCCCTCGATTCCGGGGGGAACATAAAGCGAAGCGTCCTTGACGTCGCCCGCCTTCTCGCCGAAGATGGCCCGAAGCAGTTTCTCCTCCGGGGTCAGCTGGGTTTCGCCCTTCGGGGTGACCTTGCCCACCAGGATATCGCCCGGCTTGACCTCGGCCCCTAGGCGAATGATCCCGCTCTCGTCAAGGTTTCGAAGGGCATCCTCGCTGACATTGGGAATATCGCGGGTAATCTCCTCTTTTCCGAGTTTGGTGTCCCGGGCCTCGATTTCGAACTCTTCGATATGAACCGAGGTGAAACTGTCCTCCTTGGCGAGTTTTTCGCTGACCAGGATCGCGTCCTCGAAGTTGTACCCGCCCCAGGGCATAAACGCCACAAGGATGTTGCGCCCCAGCGCGAGGTCCCCGTGACTCACCGCAGGGCCGTCGGCTAAGACCTCCGCCTTCGTCACCCGCTGACCCACCCGGGCCACCGGCTTCTGATTGATGCAGGTATTTTGATTGGATCGCTTGAACTTGATGAGGGGATAGACATCCAGTGCGGTGGCTTTCACCGAGGTCCCTTTTCCATCGTCCCCCTGCTCCTCTTTTTCCTTTTTGCTCAAATCCGCCCGCACCACGATGCGCGAGGCATCGACGCTTTCGACGACTCCGCCCCGACGCGCCAGCACCACATAACCTGAATCCCTGGCCACCACGGACTCCATTCCAGTCCCCACCAGCGGAGCCTCGGTCTGGATCAAGGGAACGGCCTGACGCTGCATGTTCGAGCCCATCAAGGCCCGGTTGGCGTCGTCATTTTCGAGATGAGGAATCAAGGCCGTCGCAACGCTCACGATCTGCTTGGGCGACACATCCATATACTCGATTTTATCCGGGGTGACCATGACGAAGTCGCCCGCGTACCGAGCCGAAATGGTATCCCCGATAATCCTTCCCCTGGAATCCAGCTTGGTGTTCGCCTGGGCCACCACGTAGCGATCCCCGTCAATCGCCGAAATAAACTCCACCTCGTCCGTCACCTTCCCATTTTTGACCTTCCGGTACGGGGATTCGATAAACCCGAATTCATTCACCCTGGCATAAGTGGCCAGCGAGGTTATCAGTCCGATGTTCGGCCCTTCCGGGGTCTCGATCGGACAGATTCTTCCGTAGTGGGAAGGGTGGACGTCACGCACCTCAAAGCCGGCGCGCTCTCGGGTCAGCCCGCCCGGACCCAGCGCCGACAGACGCCGCTTATGCGTAATCTCGGCCAACGGATTGGTCTGATCCATAAACTGGCAAAGCTGACTGGATCCGAAAAACTCCTTGATCACCGCGATCACCGGCTTGGCATTGATCAGGTCGTGGGGAAGCACGTTCTCCAGGTCAAGCAGGTTCATGCGCTCCTTGATCGTTCGCTCCATCCGGACAAGCCCGACACGCATCTGGTTTTCAAGCAGCTCACCCACCGAGCGGACCCGACGGTTTCCCAGATGGTCGATATCGTCGATTTCCCCCTTGCCGGTCTTCAGATTGATCAGATATCGAACCACCTCGACGATGTCCCGATCGGTCAGCGTCCGCTGCTCCAGCGGCAAATCAAGGCCCAGCTTCTTGTTAAGCTTCAGCCTTCCCACGGGAGACAAATCGTAGCGCTTGCTGTTAAAAAAGATGTTTTCAAACAGCAACCGTGCGGTTTCCACGGTCGGCGTTTCTCCCGGCCGGAGTCGCTTGTAAATCTCAACAATGGCTTCATCCTTGGAGCCGACTTTTTCGGTGGCGAGGGTGTCCCGCATGACCGGGAGGAACTGGATGTTATCGATGAAAAGCAAGCTTCTATCATTAACATTCGAGTTGAGAATCGTTTCGATCGCTTCCTCGGTCAATTCCTGGTTCCGCTCGGCCAGGACCTCGCCGGTGTTCGGATCGACCACATCATTCAAGGCGGCCCGACCGATCAGCTCGGCCTTGGACATCGGAATCTCCTTGACTCCCAAGGCCTTGAGCTTTTTGACCGCCACGCGGGTTAACCGGCCGCCCTCCTTGACGACGACCTCCTTGGTCTTCTTGTCGGTCACGTCGATGGTGCTTCGGATACCG
>CAYGBP010000130.1:5349-5701 GCA_964348105.1 uncultured Nitrospirota bacterium | reverse complement strand
CTGCCCCCGAAGGCCGCCCGGCGGGAGGGTTCCGGCGGGGCCTCCCTGGACCGATTCCTCGCGGCGGTGGCCCGTCAGGCCACCGGCGAGGGCCGCCGGGCGACGGCCGCTGTTGTGGCGATTCTGTTGATCGTGGCGGCCGTGGGGGCGTTCCAGGTTCGCGTGGACAACAGCCTGAAGTCGCAATTTTTCGAGTCGACCCCGTTGAGGATCGACGAACGGGCCCTCAATGATCATTTCGCGGGGACCTCCACCTTCTACATTCTCGTCGAAGGCGACCGGAACAACGCGCTCAAGGATCCCTCGCTGCTCAAGGCGATCGACGGCCTTCAGCGCTCGCTTGAGACCGTGC
>CAYGBP010000130.1:0-5339 GCA_964348105.1 uncultured Nitrospirota bacterium | reverse complement strand
CCTAGTCAACCCGTTCAATCTAGTCAACCCGTTCAAAGAAATCAAAATCCTCGGGGCGATTTAAAGATAATTCGTGGATTACCTGAAGATGATGAACAAGACCTTTCATGGGGGAGCCGAAGACTTTAATCGGGTTCCGGACGAGCCCCAGCAGGTCAAGGATTTCCTGTTTCTCTATTCAATTTCGGGGAATCCGGCCGATTTCACCCGGCTGGTGGACTATGATTACCGGCAGGCGGTCATCTGGTCGTACCTGAAGAGCGACTCCACGGTGCTGGCGGAGGAGTTGATCCGCCGGGTGGAGGATTACGCCCGGGCGAACGGGCAGTTGTTCCGGATGGAATCCGGACCGGCGGCCATGCCGGTTTCGGATCAGGGTGCGGGGTTCACCCTGGGGGTCGCGGGGAGCTCGCCGGTGACGGTGGCGTTGAACCGGACGATGGTGGAGGGAAAGATCCAAAACATCCTCCAGATCGCCGCGATCATTTTTATTGCCTCGGCGTTCGTCTTCCGGTCGGTGATCGGCGGGCTCATGGTCCTGCTGCCGCTATCGCTGGCGGTATTGATCAACTTCGGCGTCATGGGGCTGACCGGTATCACCCTCGGGATCGGAACCGCGGCCATCTCGGCCATGGCCGTCGGGATCGGTGCGGATTACGCCATCTATCTGCTGTTCCGGATCCGTGAGGAGTTTCGCGTCGCCGGCCCGCAGGGTGGAAACGAGGCCTTGGCAACCGCCGTCCACAGGGCCGTGCTGACCGCGGGCAAGGCCGTGGTTTTCGTGGCCCTCTCGATCGCGGCGGGATACGCGATTCTGCCGTTTTCCGGCTATTATCTTCACATGGAAGGCATCCTGGTCCCGCTTGCGATGATCACGAGCTGCCTGGGGGCTCTCCTGATGCTGTCCGCCCTGGTGATGGTCCTGAAGCCTCGTTTCATTATCCGGGCACATTGAGGCGGCGGGTGGTTTGCCAAGGGCCTGATGGGGGAGGGTGTGTCGTTTAGAGAATGGTCCCGGAGAGGTCTCTTTCTATTAATGTTCCTGACCTGGGATCAATCTCCGCTTCAGGCCCAGCCGGCCCCGCCCCCGGATGAGGTTCGATACGGGCCGTTCAGCGTCGGCCTGGCGGCGGGGTTCTATCAGCCTTCCCTGAAAACCTTCAATTCGGTCATCAACAACCGAAACCAGGCCATCATGGAGGACCCCAATTTTCTGCTGCCGGGGAACCCCAACTTTCGGCTGGAACGCCGCAACGTGCCGGCGGGAGAGATCGGCGGGGCCCCCTGGCTGGGCATGGAGGCCAACTGGCAGATCAACCGGCCGTTTGCGGTGCGCCTGACGGGCGGGGTCTGGCGGGGGGAGCGGCTGGTGACCGACTCGATCCCCACCTTTCTGAGGTCCAATCTGCCCGAGATCCTGGCTCCCCGCAGCGCGCGGTATAACCTGATCCTGAACCAGATCTTCCTCGAGTGGCGCTATTTCTTTCTGGACGACCCCGCCACGGGCCGGGTATCACTGGATCTGGGGATTCTGGGGCTGGCCGTGGGGCAGTTGACCATGGACAGCCTGGTCAAGGTGGTGCATGAGCAGGCGCCCGAGGGGGGCTTTGCATCGATCAGCTCGACCGAGGCCAACGGTGTCGGGTACACATCTCGCTACGGGATCACCGGCGAATATTTTCTGGGAAACAAATTCTCCCTCTCGCTGTCCGCCCATTACGTCATCGGTCAGATCAACCAGCTCCAGGTCCGGCGTCATTTCCCGGCCGGCTTTCCGCAGATCCCGATCCCGGAGCCCCTCTCCCTCCAGGTGGGTACCCCTATCCCGGTGACATTTCCCATCCCTAGGGAGGGGGAGACGGTGAGCACGGCCCCGGCGCAAACCAGCCCCAGGGGGCTGGAACAGGTCGGACGGCAGGAGGACCTGACGTTGGAGCTGGACGGGCTTGAAGTCACGGCCTTTCTGAGATTCCATTTTTGACGAGGTAGAAATCAGAATTGTCTAAGGTTGCAACGGCCCCGATCATCCCCGTGGTGCTGCTCTTCTTCTTTCTGTCCGGCATGAGCGGCCTCGTTTATGAGCTGGTCTGGACCCGGATGCTCATCCTGATTTTCGGGGCCACCACCTTCGCCATCAGCACCGTTCTGACGGCCTTCATGTCCGGCCTGGCCCTGGGCAGTTTTCTCTACGGGCGGCGCATCGACCGGGGCGGAAACCCCCTGAAGACCTATGCCGTCATGGAAATTGGCATCGGGGCCTACGGGCTCCTGGTTCCCTGGCTCTTCCCGCGATTGATTCCGGTCTATCAGCTGGTTTCGGAATATATTAATCCGGACTTTTATGTCTTCAGCCTGATCCGCTTCGTGCTGGTCTTCGGTCTGCTCCTGATTCCAACCACCTTGATGGGGGCGACCCTGCCGGTCCTGGGCAAATTCTACATGCGGGAAGCCCGGCAGGTCGGAAGGCGCGCGGGCCTCCTTTATGCCGTCAACACGGGCGGCGCGGTCCTGGGGGCCGGCCTGACCGGGTTCTGGTTCCTGCCGGCGCTTGGCGTGCAGGGGACGACGCTCCTGGCGGCCGGGATCAATCTCTTTCTGGGATTGGGCGTCCTGGTTCTTGGGAGGCTGTCTGCTGGATACTCGGTCAGGGATCGCACCGATGCTGCGGGTTCGCCTCCCCCCACGGAACCGGCGGCTTCGACCGGTGCCCCGGTCTCACAGGGTCTGATGCGGCTCATCCTGTGGGGTTTCGCCCTTTCGGGTTTTGCGGCGATGACTTATCAAGTGGCCTGGACCCGCATGCTCTCGTTGGTCCTGAGCTCCAATATCTACGCCTTCAGCCTGATCCTCACGACCTTTCTGTTAGGCCTCGCGCTGGGCATCTATGTCTTCTCAAAAGTGGCGGATCGAGTCGGGCTTTCCGTTTTTGCCCTGGGCTCGCTGCAAATCGGGATCGGCGTGGCCGCGGCCCTGACGCTGCTCCTGTTTAGCGTGCTGCCTTTTCTGGAATCTGGTTTCTCGCGGCGCTGCTTCTCATGGGTCTCCCGACCTTTCTGCTCGGGGGTGTCTTTCCGTTCGTCGTCAAACTCTACCATGAGCAGCGGTTGGGGATCGGGCGCACCGTCGGGGATGTATACGCCGTGAACACGTTGGGAGCGATCCTGGGGTCCTTTGCCAGCGGATTTTTGATGATTCCCTGGCTGGGGATCGAGCGCACCATGCTGGCCGTCATCGCGGTCAACCTGATCCTGGGACTGGCCTTGTTGATCCGGGCCCCGTTGCGGCATGCCTGGGTCCGCCCCGCAGCGGCCTCGGTGGTGGGGTTATTCGGCCTGGTGTTTATCCTGACCAAGCCCGACTGGGATGTGCAGATGATGACCCGGACCTTCGGGATCGACTATCCCAAGCTTGCCCAGACGATGAAAAACGCCGAATCCTACGGGTGGGGCAGGTTTCGCGAAATTCTTCAACTCCAGCATCGAATCCTCTTCTACCGGGAGGGACTGACTTCCACCGTGGCGGTTCTGGAAGAGCTCAATGGTGATGTGCTCCTTCGCAACAACGGCCGTCCCGAAGGCGGCCGTGGATACATGCGGCTGCATGGCATGCTCGGACATCTGCCGCTGTTTTTCCATCCTGATCCGTCCCGCGTGCTGATCATCGGCTACGGGACGGGCGTCACGGTGCGATCGGTGGAGACCCATCCGGTCGACCATATCCGCGTGATCGAAATCGAGCCGGCCATCCTCGAGGCCTCTCCGTACTTCAAGGCGTTGAACGAGAACCCCCTTGAGGATCCCCGGCTCGAGGTGGCGGTGAACGACGGGCGCAACGAGCTGCTGATCTCGGGGGAAACATACGACGTGATCATTTCGCAGCCGTCTCTTCCCTACCTGAGCGGTGTGGCCAACCTGTTTACGAAGGACTTCTTCGAGCTGGGAGCCGGCAGGTTGAACCGGGAAGGGATCTTCTGCCAGTGGGTCTCCGTTTACGGGATCACGCTGGAGACCTTTCAATCGCTTCTGGCCTCCTTTCAATCGGTCTTTCCTCACGTGGCCGTCTTCGATCCGGCAGCCTCCGACATGGTATTGATCGGCTCGCGCCGTCCATTGAAGCTGGATCCCGCGCGGATTGCCGAAGCCATCGAAGATCCGGTCATGGGGGCCGACCTGGAAAAGGCGCGCATCTACGCCCCCGAGGACCTGATCGCCTCCTTCGCAATCGCCGGAAGGGGCGTCCGTGACCTGGCGGCCGATGCCCCCCTCAACACGGATGATAACATGCTCCAGGAGGTGAAGGGCCCGGTGGATTTCTATGCGGGCCGTGTCCAGGGGTCGCCCGATCGAATTCGCTACGCAATCCTGCAGGCCCGACCTGAAGTGACCCCGCTGCTTGAATCGGGTGAAGATCCCAGGAAGTTGGCCGATCTTTATTTGGCGATGGCGGAGTCAGCGGAGCGTCTGGGCCGCCTGGCCTTCGCCGTTTTCTACGCAGAGCGGTCGATTCACTATGGCGACCTGCCTGGTGCGTATGCGACCGTGGGCCGGATTTATTTGCGCTCTTCCAGGCTCCCTTCGGCGGGCGCGGATCAACGGGAGGCCCTGAGGGCGGCTGCCGGCAGGGCTTTTCAAGCGGCGGTGCAGCGAGACCCGAATCTGATGCCCGGCCATCTGGGATTGGGAGAGGCAAGGTTGGAGGAGGGGCGGCCGCTGGCGGCGGTGGAGTCTTTCCAAAAGGCCATCTCCCTGCGGCCTGATGATCCGGTCGCCTATGGGCGTCTGGCCGATGCCCAGCGGCGTTTAGGGCGAGCGGGTGATGCGATGGCGGCCCTTGAAAAAGGCCTCAACTTCAGTCCGAATGATCCGGGGCTCGTGATGCCATGGGTCTCGTTGCTCCAGCGGGAAGGCGATATCCAGTCGGCCCGGACCATCCTCGAGGAGACGGTGCGGCACCACCCCCAAAAATCAATTCTTCGCAGCGAGCTGGCATCCATCCTGGTCCGCACGGGATCATGGAAGGAGGCCGCGACGGAGGCGGGGGAGGCCTACAAGCTGCAAAGGGATAATCCCCTCGGCGCGTACCGGCTCGGCCTGATCCACCTAAAATCCGGCAATCAGGATCTGGCCGCTGAAATGTTCCGCACCGCGATCAATCTGGATCTGTTGAGGCAGCGCCCTTCGCACCATGAAAGCCACCTGGAGCTGGGCAGGCTGTATGAGCAGCGGGGCGAATTCGAAAACGCGATCCGCGAGTACGGAATGTCCCTCCTGATCCGGCCGGATTCCCATGAGGGGCATTTTCTGATGGCCGGGGCCTATGCCAAGGCCGGACGGCGCCAG
>CAYGBP010000129.1:0-5860 GCA_964348105.1 uncultured Nitrospirota bacterium | reverse complement strand
TGAGCCGGGTTCCGGACGAATCACTTCCGGATGCATCGGGCAGACGTATTCGGTCCGGGTCGCGGGAACGACCGGGGCAACAGGCTCCAGGGCCATGCCACACTTAGGGCAGGACCCGGGTCCTTCCTGCAGGACCTCGGGGTCCATGGGGCAGGTATATTTTCCCCCGCCCTTGCCGGGGCGGTCTCCCGGCGGCTCAACCCTTTCGCCTTCCTTCTCAATAAACTGCCCGGGGTTTGCCCGGAACCGATCCAGACAGGAGGGGTTGCAGAAATAATAGGTCTCCCCGTCGTGCACGTGACTGCCGGCGGCCCGACCCTCATCAACCATCATTCCACAGACCGGATCCTTTCTCATCTTTCCCACGCCTCCTCCCGCCAATCAGTCCCCGCAGACGATATCATAACGATCTTCATGCAAATTTTCAAAATCAGGCACACAGCCCCGGACCGTTTACTGGCCCTGCAAGGAAAGAATGTAGTGAACCAGGTCCCAGGCGCTCTGTTCCTTGTCTGCGAAGAGGTCGCTGTACCCGGGCATCGGCGTGCCGTCCAACCCCGTCATGAGGGTCCTGTAGATATCCTCGTGGGATGTACCGTTGCCGAAAGTCTCCGGCCGGGTCAGATCCGCCGGCTCAATCATCAGGCCCCGGTCGTCTTTCAGGTCAACCCTCGCGCCTGTCCCGCCCTCTCCGTGGCATTCAAAGCACTTTAGATCCCTGTAGAGTCTCCTGCCCCGCTTCACACTCTCCACGCTATAGACATACGGTCCGACATGTTCCACATAGGTAATCCTCGATTCCACCGGCAGTTTCTCTTGGATGAACTGATCCGTGATATAAAGCGCCACCTGCCGGATCCGATCCTCCCCCATATTCCGGAATGACGGCATGAAGCCGGGAATCCCTTCCCGGATCGTTCTCATCAGATCGGTAAGCATCGGAAGCTCACCGGTCCCGGTGGAACGGAACTTGAAGATCCCCGCCGAAAAGTCATTCGGCCGGGGATGGGAGTATGGACCAAGAAAAATGGAGGCCGGCCCATCCCCTTTTCCGCGGGACCCATGGCAGAAGACGCAACTCATCGAGTAGATCATCCTGCCCATCCTGACATCCATATCCCGAGAGTTTCGGTCCTTTGCCATTGACTCCATAGCCTGGGGGTGGAACGCCCTGCGGCCTTCATGCTGGCCCTGCGCGAAGACAGCCGTAAAGGTCAGCGCCACGATCGTGGCTGGCACCCCGGCAATCCCGAGGATGGCCGCCCCGTAACATTTCATCCGCTTCATCCACAAACCTCCCCATGGCTGTTCAGACGAACTAGAAATCCAGATCAACGCCAAACGCAATCAGATTCGAAAAGCTCTGGAGCGGATTGGCGCTGTTTTTTCCTTTTAGATTATAGCTGTCTCTCACGTAAAAGGAGAGGTTATCCCTGAGATAATACCTTGACTGCACGGTGACCACCGTCCCGTTTGCCCGCTGGCTTAAAAACCCTCCCGCGTTGAGCTGATCGTACCGGAGGGAGAGCAGCAGGCGATCGGAGGCGAGGTAATCGGTCTCCACGGTGTAACCGAAGGCCTCGTCATCAAACACGCCTAATGTCTGTCCTGGAAGATCATCAAGCCGGTCCCAGATGACGGCCCCATAAAGGTCGAAAAGCCTGTACTTCACATTTCCGGCTAACCCGAACCGCAGCCAGTCAACGGGGGCAGTATTGGTATCCGCGGGGGAGGTTTGCGGAACCCGCGCCGTCTCATTTCCCCAATAAACCAAACCCGAGAAACTCCCCGACAGGTGTCGATCACCCCCAAAGTTCAGCCTCGCCATCAGGTAGGGATCCTTCTTTTGATCGACATCGGTGGGCCCCGCCGCCAACCCCTGCATCAGACCGGCCTGTAGCATGATATCCCCTACCATCAGGTGAAGATCGGCTCCGACACTTCCCGTCGAGTTGTAGAGCGATTCCCGGGTGACTTCCAAGGCGGCGCCATCGGCAGTGCGCAGGCCGAAAAATTTCGAGGCGAAGGCGTAGGGTGTGATCCCGAATCTTTTGAGGCCCCCCGCATCAACGCGTCCTGGAATATCGAGAACGAACTGCCGGTTCGTGGGATAGGAGAAATTTGTAGACGGATCGATCTTGCCGATCATCAGCATCGGACCCATCACCATGATCCCCCGTTTCTCTATCCCGCGACCATGTCCACTGTCCATCGCCTTTTGGCGGCCCGTCATATCGGCAATCAAGGAGCGAAGATTGATCATCAGGAAGAATTCCTTCCCCAGGCCGAATTGGGATTTGGATTCAAACCCGCCCTGGTCGTTTCCTTCGATTTCCCTAAGCTTGTTTTCAAGCTCGAAGAAATAGCTAATGTTCTGCGTTGCGGTTCCGGACAGATATATCTCAACCTCATTCGGAAATGCGATATTGACCTCCGAAGGCTCCGAACCGCTGACATATTCCACGAAATTCCCGTGAATCCTGGCCGAGAAGATGTTCAAGAAATCGGAATCCATGAAAACGCGGCCGATCTTTCGTTTTCCTTTGATTTCCCCTTCCTCGGTCATGGGGATCTGAAAGCCGGCCATGTGGAATGCCTCGCCAAACGCATTCAGCCGTGGCGGTTTGGTGTGACAGGACGAGCAGGACAGATTATATTTGCGGGCAAAGGCCGGAATGGCTTCCGAAGGCTTTGGGAAAAGGCCAAGGATCAGCATGACGGCCATCAAAAAGCCGGCCCCCTTCACCAGGTCAGCCGACGCGTGAGGCCACTTTGCGGAAAACCGGGGTGAATGGGGGGCGGGCCAAGGCGGAATGGGACGTGTTGTTGCACCGAGATTGATCATGGATCCTCCAGGAAAGAGGGCTCGATTGAAAACCGAAGAATTTCGTCGAGAAGTGTAGAAAGATCCGTGTCAGTTCAGGTAGGCGCAGTAAAGGCGCAGTCGCCGGGAGGAGACTTGGAGGAAGCCACCCCTCAGTGAGTTCATGGCAGCGCCTCTGATATGCCTGCGGGATTCAATGCCAGTCCAAAGAGCCGCCGCCAACCCAAACAGGAGAAGATGATAAGATCCGGCAAGTTCGCCCGAAGACTGTCCGCCGATCGAGCTCAGCAGGCTGGTGGCCTCAGAAACGCAGACGGAGGGGACGGCCGGAAAGGACTTGGCGTGATCGGCCGGGTGATGGACCGGACTGCAAAACAAGCTGGCGCAGACCAGAAAAATCGCCACGACCGCTATGACCAGGGCCTTTCCGCCCCGATCGAAAAGTAACGGCCTTATTCCCCCGGTCTTCATGCATCTTTTATATATTATGGAAGAAAACCGTGTCAAGCCGTCGGCAGAGCAATTCTTGCGACGGTGACGTACGGTCCGACCTGCCGAAGGATCCCCGCATCCGCCTTCGGAGGGGCTAGTGCCTAGTAGTTCAGTTCGGACTTGCGGCCGAAGAAACAGCGTTTGCTGGATTGTGCATCCCTCCAACACATCCTGAAGGCGACCGGCGAGTCTCTCGTCCCAGGACCTCGGAGACATGTTGATCTGACTGACTGTCCAGAATGATGGGCCGACAAATAGCCTATTTTGTGCAGTCGATAAAAATCAAGGGATTGGATCTGTGCAGTGGGCTTGACAAATAACGCGTTCCGCCTGAGCGCCCGAATGATTCAGATCTTTTTCACGATCAGGACGCTTGTCGGGGCATACCTTTTAATACGCATGGATACGCTTCCGAGGAGATAACGCTTGATCCCCGTCACCCCTCTGGACCCGACGATGATCAGATCCGTGCGGAGCGGGTTTGCGCTCTTCAAGATCTGGTCGGCGGCGTTTCCAAAAAGCGTGCAAGGCGTTTGAAGTTATCGAAATCCGGCCTGCCCGAGAGTTTTTCCGACTCCCTTCTGAATTTGCAGGATCTGATTTCGCGGCGGAGAAAACGGATAATCCCAAACGTGAGTCACATTCACCAGAGGGCCTTTGGATTGAAAGTGCCTCGCAAGAAATACAACGGCGCGCTTCGAATAGGCCGATCCATCCACGGCCAGCAGTATCTTGCGAACTTGCCGGACCCGGCGCTTCACAATTAATACCGAACAGGCCGCGTAGGTCGAAACTTTCTGGGAGACGCTTCCCAAGAGGAAGCCTGAAATGTTCCTGAGACCTCGCGAACCCATCACAATCAGATCCGCCTTTTCGCGCTCGGAACATGCAATAATGTGCTCTGCAACATGCCCCCGCTCCAAAACGGTCCGAACGTGCTCCCAGCGGCCCTTGAGACGCTCTGCAGCCTTTTGAATGATCTTCTCTCCGGCTTTAATGCTCTTTCGGGTCTCTTCTTCCATGAGACGGCTGTAGTGAAGCGCCACGGAAGGTGCCAGAAAGGTCGGTTGGCTCAAGGCGGCAAGATCCACGACATGCAGGACCGTGATCCGGGGAGATTTGGCCAATGGCATCTTTAGGAGATAATCCAGGGCCCAGTTCGAATAGCGGGAACCGTCAACGGCGCATATGATTCTCATGGTGCGGCCTCCTGCCCTGCAACGATGAACAACAGATGAACACTCCAGCGATAAAAATATTATGAGCGCGGTCAGGCCGCTTCGCCGAGGCCTGTGCCCAGCCCCGGCAGGGTAACGGGGGCCAGCACCTTCAGACGATCCGGAGCCGTCCCATCGCCCACTTTGTGGCCTGCGCGTCCGTGCTGCGCAACTGAAGGCTACCCCAAAAATTCATGAAGCACAAATAGCGAAATTGGTCCAGATCATTCAGGTCTCAGGCCCCGCATGCAGGCCGTTCAGTGACACCCGGCCGAACCCCCAATCCCTTCCCAAGCAAGCGCCACCGCCCGCATCTTGAGATTTCATCAAACTGTCGCCCCTCACAGGCAATCATAACCTTTCCGCCTACACCTTGTACAACGAAACAGAGCGCCACAGCAACCTCCGGCGAACAAGCGGAAAGCCTCCGCCTCACGTTAAAAAGGGACATCCAGGGCATAAAGGCCGAGAAGACGGCAACCCCCTCACCCAATCAAATCGCCTGGCCGGGCGGCGTGTAAAGTCCGGGGCCACGCACTTCATTCCATCTCTTCCACAATTTTTCGATTTCCACGGCAAAAAATACGATCGAGGACAGGACCAGTGTCAGAATTAATTCACCAAGGGTCAAGGACTCGGTCTTGAAGATCGGATTCAAGAAAGGCACATAGATCGTGGCGAATTGAAGGGTCAGGGTGAGGACAAAGGCACCCAGCAAGGGTTTATTGGACAACAGCCCCTGGCTGAAAAGGGAATCTCTTTCCGCGCGGATGGCCAGGACATGGCCCATTTGGCTAAGGCACAGAACTGTGAAGACCATGGTCTGCCAGTGGAAGTGTCCCGTGCTCAGTGCCCAAGCCTGTGTGAACAGGGAAACCGCTCCCATCAGGAGGCCGACCCAGAGAATATGGGCGCCCATGCCGTGAGCAAAGATGCTTTCCTGTGGGTGCCGGGGGGGCCTGCTCATGATCCCTCTTTCTTCCGGCTCTGCCGCCAAGGCCAGTCCTGGCAGTCCATCGGTAACCAGATTAATCCACAATATGTGAATCGGCAGAAGCGGAAGGGGTAGCCCTAAGAATGGCGCCAGGAAGATGACCCAGATCTCGCCCGAATTGGAGGTGAGGGTGTATCGGACGAAACGGCGGATGTTGTCGTAGATGCGACGTCCCTCACCGACCGCGGTGACGATGGTGGCGAAGTTGTCGTCGATCAGCACCATATCGGCCGCTTCCTTGGCGACCTCGGTGCCGGCGACTCCCATCGCGACTCCGATCTCGGCCGCCCGCAGCGACGGGGCGTCGTTGACCCCATCCCCGGTCATTGCAAC
>CAYGBP010000128.1:2289-5875 GCA_964348105.1 uncultured Nitrospirota bacterium | reverse complement strand
GAACGCGTACGGGAGGCCGAGCGCGGTCGCCTGGCGAGCCAGGCTCTCCATCACGTCGGAGCGCCAGGCAAAGTCGATAGAGACGACACACTGGTCGGCGATCTCCCGCTCGGAGAGGCTTGCTTAGCCGAGCCTCAGTCCCGCTCCGGGGTGCCGTTTTACGGCTTTCCCCCCGCCTTGACAGTGCCCCGGCGGGGGCGTAGAGTAGCCGCTGCAATGCCCCCAAAAGGAGGTGCGCCATGCGGTATGTGATCCTGCTCAACTTCACGGATCAGGGGATCCGGAACGTGAAGCAGACGGTGGACCGGGCAAAGGCCTTCCGCTCCGTCACCGAGCGGCTCAAGGCCAAGCTGGTCGATCTGTATTGGACCCAGGGGATTTACGACCTGGTGGGCGTGGTGGAGGTGCCCGACGAGCAGACCTCCATGGCCCTGCTGCTGGCCCTGGGCAGCCTGGGCAACGTGCGCTCCCAGACGCTGCGGGCCTTCTCCGAGCCCGAGATGCAGCAGATCCTGGCCAAGATGCCCTGAGAACCGCGCCCTTTTTCAAGCCAGGCCGGGACCGCCCCCGCTTGCGAAAAAAGCCCCGCCGACAGATGACTTCCGGCACAAAAAATTGTAAAATGGAGGCGATGCGCACGCATGACGACCTGCGCCGGAAACTGGCACGGCTCGACGGGCGAGGCTACAAGGCCTATAAGGAGATCAAAGGCAGTTATACTTTTTCCGAATTCACCCTGCAGATCGATCACGTGCAGGGCGATCCTTTCGCCGAGCCCAGCCGCCTGAGGGTTCAGGTCCCGCAATCCATCGCGAAGATCCCGCCCGAAATGTACCGGGGAAGAAGCCGGCAGATCGCGCTCGCCGACTACTTGACGCGCCAGTTCGACCAGCAAGCCCGAAAAAAGAGCCGAGCCCGCGGCACCGGCAAGAGCGGACTGATCGCGATCGACCGGGCGGGGCAGGAGATCCTGGAGCGCACCTCGGCCGTCATTTCGGATCAGCTCGTCGAGATCCGCTTCTTCATGGGGCTTCCGGCGCAGGGCCGCTCCATCATGGGCCGGCAGGCCACGGCCATGCTGTGCGACGAGCTGCCCGAGATCGTGGACCGCGCCCTGAAATTCGAGCGGCTGCAGCGGGCCGAGGTCAAACGCCACGTCGAAACGGCCGAGGACGCCGACTGGCTGCGCGGCCAGCTTCGCGAGCGCGGCCTGGTGGCCTTCGTGCCCGACGGGGCCATTCTGCCGAGGGCCAGCGGGGTCGACCCGCGACCGATGGAAAACGGCGCGCTGCCGTTTCAGACCCCCTCCTCGCTCAAGGTCAAATTCGACCGCCCGAATCTGGGCCGCATCACCGGCATGGGCATCCCGGAAGGGGTAACGCTCATCGTGGGCGGGGGCTATCACGGCAAGTCCACGCTGCTTTCGGCCATCGAGTTCGGCGTCTACAATCACATCCCCGGCGACGGCCGTGAGTTCGTCGTGACGGACCCCGCCGCCGTGAAGGTCCGGGCCGAGGACGGCCGCCGGGTGGCCGGCGTGGACATCTCCCCGTTCATCAACAACCTGCCGCAGAACCGCTCCACCATGTCCTTCTGGACCGAGAACGCCAGCGGCAGCACCTCGCAGGCGGCCAATATCGTGGAGGCGCTGGAGGCCGGCGCCAGCCTGTTGATGGTCGACGAGGACACGGCCGCCACGAACTTCATGATCCGCGACCACCGCATGCAGGAGCTGATCGCCAAGGCGAACGAGCCCATCACGCCCTTCATCGACAAGGTGCGCCAGCTCTTCACCGACCACAAGGTCTCCACCATCCTGGTGATCGGGGGCAGCGGCGATTACTTCGAGACGGCCGACCGGGTGATCGCCATGGAAAATTACCTGCCCCGGGACGTGACCGACCGCGCGCGCGCGATCGCGAAAAAGTACGCCGCCGAGCGCAGGCCCGAGGGCGGCGCGCATTTCGGGTATATCCGCCACCGCATCCCGCTGCCGGACAGCCTGAATCCCGCCAAGGGCCGCAAGGACACCCACCTGAAGGCCTACGGGACCGAGACCATCGCGTTCGGCGAGGAGGACATCGACCTCTCGGCGGTGGAGCAGATCGTGCACAAAAGCCAGGTGCGGGCCATCGCCCAGGCCCTGGTCTATGCCAAGACCCATTACCTCGACGGCCATCAGACCCTGTCCGAGATCCTGCACCGCGTGATGCAGGACATCGAGGAAAAGGGGCTCGACGTGCTCAGCAGCCGCCCCACCGGGGATCTGGCCGCCTTCCGGCGCTTCGAGATGGCCGCCACCTTGAACCGTTTGCGTACGTTCGAGGTGCGCTACTAAGGCCGGGCATCCGAATGCCCGGCGGACTTCACGAGCTGCATCGACCGCTGGATAACGACGGAGGATACCTGATGAGAAGCATTGCCTGGATCGTTCTGGCCGGCCTGCTGGGGATGGGAACCTGGGGATGCGAAATCTGGGTCAAGCCGCCGCACGGCAAGATCGTGATCTCGCCCGGCCATCATCATGACGACGACGGATCGCACGACAGGAAAAGATCGCGCCATCACGACGACGACTCCTCGGACGATCATCACCGTCCCTTCAAGAAGTAATGACCGGTCCGGCGCGTGAAGACGGACCGACGCTGCTCACGCTGTCGGCCGACCGTCTCACGCGCAGGCTGCTCTTCGGCCTGATCGGCTTTGAGATCCTGCTGCTCTTCCTGGATGCCACCGTCAACCACGCCGGATGGGTGCCGATCGGGGTCATCCGGCGGCTCTTCAACCTGACGCGCGAGGACGGGCTGGGCAATTGGTTTGCCAGCACCCAGACGCTGGCGGTGGCGGCCGTCATGGCCCTGATCTTTCTTCGCGCGCGCCTGGCCGATCCCGCGAAGGCACGGGGATGGGCGCTGCTCTCCCTCTTCTTCGCCTATCTGGCCGTGGACGACGGCGCCAAGATCCATGAGCGACTGGGAACCGCCGCCAAGTCGCTGCCCTTCATCGAATCCTTTCCCGGATACGCCTGGCACCTGCTGTTCGGCCCCTTCCTCGCCGCGATGGCCGTCTTCATCCTGGTCTTCATGGTCCGGGTTCTTAACGAGCCCGTTCACCGTCGATGGCTTTTCACCGGGCTGGGCCTTTACGCGGTCGCAGTGGTTTTGGATTTCGCCGAGGGGATGTGGGACGGCTCATGGCCGGCGGCCTGGGCCGCCTTCGCGCATCCGGAAGACGTGCGGCACTTTGCCAAGGTCTTCGAGGAGTTTCTGGAAATGGCCGGCAGCACCTTCTTTCTGGTCTGCGTCGTGGGCCATTTTGCGAAGATCTCGCCCGTCACGACCGTTCGGCTCGAGTGATCTCTCAACGATCGCGGGAAAGGATCTCGCCTCAGGGCAGCTGCTCGTTCATGGGGCTTTCGTCGACGCCGGGGGTGTGGGTCACCCGGACCAGGGAGCCGGGCGCCTCGACGCGCGCATAGAAGACGTCCCGGGCGGGCGTGGCCTTGGAGGCGCCGATTCCCAGCGAGTCCTCCCCCAGTCCCATGAAGAACATCCAGTCGATATCCGCCGGAAGGGTGCCCAAGACC
>CAYGBP010000128.1:0-2279 GCA_964348105.1 uncultured Nitrospirota bacterium | reverse complement strand
TCCGACCCGGCCGCCAGGGCGGTCAGGGCTGCGCCGGAGCAGGACTCCGCCGCGCAGCCGTCCATCCGCAGCAGGGTGAGCCTTCCCCGCTCCGTGCCGATCCGACCGGCCCACCGGGCTCCCGGCCATTCGCGCGCCGGGGCCCCGCTGGCATGGATCGCGCCGGGGGTCGTCCCGCGAATAAAGTAGATCCATTCCCCGGCGGCATCCATCATGGACAGCCGCCGCGGGCCGAACGGAATCAGGGTGCGCTCGGCCCCGTCTTCCTTGGCGATCGTCATGAGGGCGTATTCCGTCTCCGGCAGAGAGCGCACCAGCACATAGGCCAGCCGGCCGGGCAATTGAAAGCTGTCCATGATCCAGGCCGACTCCCCGGTCGAAAGCATCACGACGGCCTCTCCGCCGCCGTCGCGAAGCAGCCGAAGGATGCGCCGCTCCTCCACCACGTAGAGCGAATCGGCGTCGAAATAAAGGGCGATCGGCCAGTCGCCCGCCAGCGAATGCGACGAGGGGGACAGCGCTTTGCGCTGTGGATCATAGGCATGCAGCCGACCGTCGATATTCAGGACGATCGGTCCGGCCGATGAGAAGTAATAATCCGGGGCGGTGACCGACACCGGAAAGGCCGTCTCGGTGAACGGGGCGATCGCGGCGCAGTCCAGAAAATCGGGGCGGCAATGAACGATCTGGTTTTCCTGCGCCGCCAGCCAGCCGGCGATCCCGCCCGTCTGAAGATCCCAGAGCGGGAAAAGGCTTTCGAGCCAGAAAAAATCCCCCATCACCACGGGGAGGGCCTGCTTTCCGATCTCAACGGGATCCTCGTCGGCCGCGGCGCCCACCCGCAGCCGGTACCAGGGCGGGTCGGTCTCGCAGGCCCCGGTTTGGGTCATGGCGGCGTAGCGAAAGACGTAGGCCGACTCGGCCGGATCCGCGAAATCGGGGGCGGCGAAATGGGCGAAGTTGCAGATCAGAGGCGACAGCGGCGGGAACTGCGTGTCCGATGATGCCATCGCGGGATAACTGGACACCTGGACCGGATGCAGCGGCTCCCGGGGCGAGGCGCTGATCCGGTAGAACCGTCCATCCGGCTTGCGGTAGAAGAGCGCCTGCAGGCTGGGGTCCAGGATCGCCCGCCGCTCGGCGTCCCACTGCCCGTCCGGGATCGTCCAGTGAATCTGGGTCCGCCCCGCCTCGACCTGCGTCGGCGCGGACGGGTTGGAAGGATCGACCGCCCACAGCCCTCCTCCGACGAAGAAGTGCCGGGAAAGGCCCGCCGCCGTCGGGTCCGGCCCGGCCTCCCCGCCGCCCCCGCAGCCGCCCATGAGAAGGATCAGTCCCGCCAGCGCCGGCAGCCCCAGCGGGCCTACGGCCGAACGGGATCGCGCATCCCCAGGATGCGGCCTGCAGGAGAATCGAAGTCGGATCCTTGCTGCCATCGAGACCCGTCCCGGCGGGTGATCCCGCTCTGCAAATACCGGCGATTACCGATCGTTCAAACGCGGTGACCTCGTTCGTGACCGAATCGCTTCGTTATAAAAAGATACAGGGAAATTCAGGAAGGCAGCCCGAAGCGACAGACCTGGACAAAGGCCCGGGTGACCGTTGGGTGATCAAGTTAGCACTCCGGCCGACTTGCGTCAAGCGAAATATGCAAAGTGGCGTCTCCCCCCCCCCGCGACCGGGCGGATTGCCTATTGACAATGAGGACGGATTGGAGTTAAATGAGGCGGTTGATCCCATCCCGAAGCCGCTTTCGCCCGCCGCGAGGGGGATATCCCCCCGGATGGCTGGGCCGCCAGACGCCACGCCGAATGAAGGATCATCGAAACGCGCAATCATCCCAACCGGGAGGCGATTCATGAATGCATTGGAGCGCATGCAGCTTTCCCTCACCGGCCTGTCGGTCGGCGACGCCCTGGGCGAGCGGTTCTTCGAATCGGAATGGGAAAACCGCATTCCGCGTCGCCAGCTCCCGCCGGGCCCCTGGCCTTACACCGACGACACCGAGATGGCGGTCTCCATCGCCGAGGTCCTCCGGGACCACGGCCGGATCAAGCAGGACCTCCTGGTGCAGAGCTTCGTCCGGCGCTATAATCCCACGAGAGGATACGGCCTGGGGGCGCACCAGCTGCTGCGCTCGCTGCGCGCGGGGGCGGACTGGCACTCCGAGGCGCCCCAGATGTTCGGCGGGCAGGGATCCTTCGGCAACGGCGCCGCGATGCGGGTCGCCCCCCTGGGCGCCTACTTCGCCGAGGACCTGGAGCTCATGCGGGAGAACG
>CAYGBP010000127.1:5183-5998 GCA_964348105.1 uncultured Nitrospirota bacterium | reverse complement strand
ACATCCGTTTGGATAAACTGCCCCGGCTCGAGGATCGAGCGGTCCACATGCGACTCGGCGGCGAAATTGACGATCACATCCGCCTGTGACGCCAGCGGATCCACAACCTTTGGGTCGCAAATGTCACCTTTGATAAATCTGTAGCGGGGGTTGTCGTGAAGGCCTTCCAAGTTCTCAAGGTTACCGGCATAGGTAAGTTTATCAAAGTTTACGACGAAGGAGTCTGGGCGCTCTGAAAGCACCATTCGAACGAAATTGCTTCCTATGAAGCCTGCGCCACCGCCTGATCCGGGCTGAGCTCGCAACTGAACTAGATCAGCTCGATTCGGCTCTGGTCTCCCACGATGAATTTTTGGGTTAAGGGCTTCGACGAACACTTGATGATTTCCACCTCACGGCCCAAGAGGCTGCGCTCGATCCGGCTGTCCGCATCAATAATCCGGCAGCCTTCGAGCACGATACTATATTCCACTTCGCTGTTTCGGATCTCGCATCCATGGTGAATGGAAGTAAACGGTCCGATAAGGCGATTGGCCTCAAGAAGGTCCTCCGGTTTCCCCGTATCTTTCCACCACCCCGTAATCTCGGCGTATCCGACATTATAACCCCGGTCCACCAGAAATTGGTGGGCATCAGAGATTTCCAGCTCTCCACGCCCGCTGGGCTGTATCGCGTGGACCGCCTCAAAGATGTGGTGATCGTAAAGATAAATACCGGTCACGGCGTACGGGCTTTTGGGCCGGGCCGGCCTCCGCCGTGGCGCCGGCGATCGCCCCCCGGTACATCGGCGACAGCTCTTCAAGGATGTCCCCGGT
>CAYGBP010000127.1:783-5173 GCA_964348105.1 uncultured Nitrospirota bacterium | reverse complement strand
GATTTCAGGAACCCCGAAACGCTCGGGATCCTTCACCTTCGCCAGGACCAGCTGGCAGTTCAACCCATTCTTTAAAAAGTCCCCGATAAAGTTTTGAAGAGACTCCACGATCACGTTGTCACCCAGATAAAAAATGAAAGGATCCCTCCCGATAAAGGGCTCGGAGATTTTCACGACGTGGGCCAGCCCGATGGGTGATTCTTGAACCACGTACGCGATGTTGAGGCCCCATTGCCGGCCATCCTGCAGGGCGCTTTTAATTTCATCCTGCGTGTCCGGATTTACCACAACACCTACGTCCCGTATTCCCGCCTGAGATACGGCCTCCAATGCGTAGAACAGCATGGGCTTGTTGGCCAAGGGAATCAGGTGTTTATTGCTGGTATGCGTAAGTGGACGCAACCGCGTCCCTCTCCCCCCCGCTGTAATCAATGCCTTCATCGTTTTATAGAAGCCAGGCCGTTTGTCGCATTCTCAGATTCACGCATCCCGCATGCCTTCATCAATCAAAAAAACCTTGTATTTTCAATCATAAGTACTTATTCAACCCCTGTCAAGTCGGCTGCCTCTGCCGGCTGAGGCGCCGTCTCACTCGATCCGATCCATGGGCCGGCGGGAGGACTCAGGTCTTGTGATAAACGAATGAATGCCCCGATTCCCGCAACGGGGGGAACTTCGCGTCCTTTTCCGACAGGTTTGGATCGCGGATCGGCCACTGAATTCCGATATCCGGATCGTTCCAGAGCACCCCCCCTTCATGCTCCGGAGAATATTCATGATCCGTCTTGTACAGGACCTCGCTGCATTCCTCCAGGGCGAGATAGCCATGGGCAAACCCCCTCGGAATCCATAACATCATGCGGTTCTCATCCGAAAGAACGCGGCCCAGCCACTTTCCATAGCTTGGGGATCCTTTTCGCAGATCGACGGCGACATCGAAGATGGCCCCCCGAATACAACGCACCAACTTCCCCTGGGCCATGGGTTCCCTTTGGTAATGCAGCCCCCGAAGCACCCCCTTGGCAGAACGCGCATGATTATCCTGGACGAACACCGGCGAAAGCCCCGCGCTTTCGAATACAGCCCGGCGGTAGGTCTCCATGAAGAAGCCCCGCGCGTCTTCAAAGCAACGGGGATTGATGAGAACGACATCCGGGATATCAAGCTTTTTAAATTCGAATCGCATCTCCCGCACCGGGCTGGCAGATGACCTGCGACGCCCTCTGACCTGTCGTGCTAGCATAACAGAGCTCCAGACCTCATTCAAGACACCGAAAGGTCATTCGCCGCTGATCTCATTGATTCGCTCCTGCGCCCGTTCGGCGTAAAAACGGGCATGAGGATTGGCGGTTTGATCCTTCGTAAGCCTCAACACCGCTTCATAATAAGGCTGCGCCCCCTTTGCGTCACCCATCAGATCCCGGGTCAGGGCGAAGTTGAAGTTCGACAGGACGTCATCCGGCTGATGCTTGAGGGCGGCCTCGTATTGCTCCATGGCCAGGTCCGGATGATTGAGCTGGCGGTAGAGGTTTCCCAGGTTGTTCCGGGCGGCAACATGTCCGGGATCCAGTCGAACTGTGTCTTCATATTTTTTTATTGCTAGATCGAATTTCTTCGTGCTGGCATAGGTCAGGGCCAGATTAAAATGGCTGTCCGTCACGTCCGGCCGGAGCCGTATCGACTCTTCATAATGATGGATCGCCCGCTCATGCATGCCCTGGTCGTAATAGGCAATCCCCAGATTGTAGTGGGCCTCCCAGAAACCGGGATTCAGCTCGATCACTCTATTGAACTGCTCGATCGCACGGTCGTACTCCCCGGCCATCCCATAAACGGTGGCCAGCTCATAACGGGCCCGATAATCATCCGGCTGACTTTCCAGATGCAACAAAATCGATGAAATGATTTTCGCTGGCACAGAACCCTGCGCGGCATCCGGAGCAGCCGTCTCGCCGCCAACTCCCCCGGACCGGACTCACAGATCCCCCCCAAGGATCAACACCAGCAACAACCCCCCGATCAAAATCCCACGCTTCATCATTTTTCGGTCTCCTGACTGCCGCCTTCCAGCACCATCAACTCAGCCTCGACCCGCGCGCTCAAGGGTGCGTATTGCGCATCCGAAGGAAGTTTCTCCTTCAGGATACGGTACTGGGCTACAGCCCCCTCCCTTAGACCCTCTTGCGCGAGCAGTCTCGCAAGACTGTACCTCGCCTCCCAGAACTGCGGTGCAAGTTCTAGGCATTGCTCCCATCTCTCTCTAGCCTTCTGCGTCCGGCCCATTTTCTGATAGATCGAGCCCAGATGATAATAGAAACCGGGTTCGCGGGCGCCTGCCGCGATCGCCTTTTCATACTGCCCGGCCGCCGAAGGCCCGTCTCTTTGAAGCTCACGGATGTACCCCAATCCGCGGTAGGCTTCGGCGTGATCCGCACCCGCCTTGAGAATCTCTTCATACTCGGCCTGCGCCCGCTCAACCTCGCCCTGTCTCACCAGAACGCCCGCCAGCCTTAACCGCGCCGCCCCCACAGAAGGCATCCGATCCAAGACGGCGGAGTATGCCTTTTCGGCCTGATGATGCTCGCCTCGCGATTCGTGAAGCATCCCCATCGCGTAGAAGACTTCATAGGCATCGGGATTTTTTTCCAGGGCTTTCCTGTAATAGGATTGAGCCATCTGCAGGTCTCCCATCCGGTGATGAACCGTACCCATCCGATATCGAATCATGTAGCTGTTCGGGACCACGCGGAGCGCGGCTTGATACCCCTCCAGTGCCGCTTCCCACCGACCCTCCTCCGCAGACAAGGAAGCGAGCGCATAATGGGCTTTGCTGCACGAGAACCCGTGCCGGCATCCCGGGTCCCTTTCAAGTAGCCCTTGATAAAGGGCTCTGGCCTTCTCTCGATCTCCCCGCTTCAGATGGGCATCGGCCAGGAACAGCCGGCCCAATTTGGATTCAGGATACTTCTTCAGGGCATCACCCCAGAGGATCACGGCATCTTTCCACGCATGGCTTCTGTCAACAATCCCGAAACCCATCATCAGGGCGACGACCGCTCCCAGGACATAAGCCGATCGCACCGCGCGCAGGCCGTAAGCCCCCTGCCCCCATCGCAATGCCCGCTCGATGCCCACGGCCCCCAAGCCGATCAGGCCGACGGCGGGAAGATATCCGCGATGCTCCACGAATACCTGATTCAATGGAAAGAGCGAGGTGGGCAGCGAAGTGAGAAAGTACCAGAAGATGAAAAAGGCTGCCACCCGGGATTCGATCCGTTCTGCGAAGCACATCCGAAAACCCCATAAGAGCAAAGCGGAAAGAAGGATAAACTGGGTCAGGATCGCCCATTGAAACAGGGAGGCATCCGCCAGAACGGGATGATCCGCAGCCAGTCCCAAAGGCCAGAGCAGCAGTTTGGGAGCCATGAAAAGAACCTGCGCCAGGGTCGCCACGGACACGAACTGCACACTGGCCAGAAAGCCAAAGAGATCGATCCTGAATGAAAAAGACAGGGCCACGATCAGAAACGGAAGATAAGCCAATCCCCTCTGTCCGAGCTCACGCCAGCCGGACACGCGGAGAACCACCAGGTCCAGCAGAATCAGCACGGCCGGGAGCGTCAGGCTGATTTCCTTGGTGAGCAGGGCCAGGATAAACGAAATAAGAAAGGCGATGTAGGATCCCAGTACCTTGACCCTGCCTCCGTTCCGCGCCTGCTGCGTCCGGAAGCCGAAAAATAAAATAACCGACAGAATGAAGAAGGCGGTTGCGAGTGTGGAGGACCGGGCGGAGATGTAATTCACCGCCTCCGATTGAAATGGATGCAGTGCGAAAAGGCTGGCGCCGATCAATGCGAGGCGAAGGGAATCCAGGAGACGTCGCAACAACCAATAAACGAGCAGGACGCTTGCCAGATGGACCCATAAATTGACGGAGCGAAATCCGGCGGGATCAAGCCCGGAAAGCCAGTGATTGACCGAGTAACTGCTCAGCAGGACGGGGCGGTACATATTATGCCTCCCCGTCAGGACGCTGAAATAATCGGCCGAGCCGAAAAAGGCGGGAATGTTTTGAATCGTGCGGATATGCGGGTTTTCCGAGATCCCGTGAAAATCATCGATGTGAAAGGGATTCCCGAGGCTCGTCCAATAAACCCCCGCTGTGAGAGCGAGCAGCAAGACCAGGTATGGTTGTGGGCGTCCTAAATATTCCCGCATCCCTACTTCCCGGCCCCCTTGACCGAACCGCCTCCCTGATGTGCACTGCTTGCCGCCCACCCCTGGATCTTCGCCTCGACCTGAGCCCGATACCTGGCGTGCTCTCCCACACGCGGGGCCACGTCGAGTCGCCCGAGCTGGTGAGGGACCGGATCCTCCACGCCTCCACGAT
>CAYGBP010000127.1:0-755 GCA_964348105.1 uncultured Nitrospirota bacterium | reverse complement strand
GCCGGTTCAAATTTTCATAAACCAAGGCCAGGTTGAAGTGGGCCTCCACATAATTCGGGGCGATTTCAATCGCCCTTTCATACGCCCCGATGGAGGCGGAATAGCGCTCCATCCGCGAAAGGATCAAGCCGATTTTGAAATGGGCGACGGCGTCATCCGGATTGATCCGGGCGGCCTCCCGGTACATCGACAGGGCCTCCTCCAGTCGGTTCGTCCGCAGATAGATCGATCCGAGATTGGAATAAGCGTCGTAATTCACCGCCCCGCTCTCCAAGATCGCCCGGTACTGGCTTTCGGCCTCATCCAGACGCCCCGTCGCACGAAAGAGCCTGCCCAGCTCCAATCGCGCCGTTTGGGTCTCCGTCTGCGGCAGAAGGCCATCCAAGGCGCGGGAATAGGCCTCGATGGCCTGCCCCATAATTTCCCGCTTGGCCCGGTCGTCGGCCGGCCGGGACACCGAGACGTATTCAAAGAGTCCCTCCATCAACTGGCCCTTCAGGTAATAGGCGTGAGCCGCCGGCCGCTCGCTCAAGGCCCTGTTCACGAACAGGAGCGCCCGCTGTCCGTCTCGGCGTTCACGATGGGAAAGGGCGATTGCGAACAAGAGATCGAAGCGATCTTGCCCGTCACGGGCAAGCACCGGATGACGGTTGTCCCGGAGTTCCTCCAACTGCAATTGGTACACCGCATCCTCGATCTCCTGCAGATTCCGGGACGGCGTGCTGGTATAGTAATGAACCGGACCGAAGATCTCC
>CAYGBP010000126.1:1311-5999 GCA_964348105.1 uncultured Nitrospirota bacterium | reverse complement strand
ACCTTCGTGCGGGCTTACCGCTCGGCGGCGAATTACCAGCCCCTGGCGAAATTTTCCACCTGGCTTTTCACCATCGCGAAGAACCTCTGTCTGAACCGGCTCCGGGAGAAGGGAATCCCGGAAGCCGCCCTGGCCGGGGGGGAAACGGACGAAGGCCCGCAGCTGGAGCAGACCCTGCCCGCCGACGGGCCCGGCCCGGAGGAGGAGGCGGCCGGCAAGGAGATCGCCGAGATCGTCCAGGAGGCCGTCGCCGCGCTTCCGCCCCTGCTGCGGTTGCCGCTGGTGTTGAGCCGTTACCACGAGCTGTCCTATGAAGAGATCGCCGGGATCATGGACTGCTCAGTCACGGCCGTCAAGCTGCGCCTTTACCGCGCCAAACGGGTCCTGGCCAGGCGCCTGGGGCCCCGCCTCGGGCGGGACTGACACTGAAACTTTCGCCTTCTTTGTGTGTTTAAGGGGTACAGGAGCAATCCATGGAATGTCGTGATACCAGAGACCTGATCTCCGAATACCTGGACGGCGCGCTGGACGACGGCCCGCGGGCCGAGGTGGAGGCGCATCTTGGCGGCTGCGCGTCCTGCGCCGCCGATGCGGCCGAGCTGCGAAAGACCTGGCAGCTCTTGGAGCGGGCGCCGGGATTGGAGCCGCCGCCCGGTTTCAAGGAGCGGGTCTGGGCACGAATCGCCGAAACCGAGTCGATGGCCCCCGGGGTCGAAAAGCCGGTCCCGGGGTGGCGCTGGCTCTGGGTGCCGGTCGGCGCGATGGCCGCCGTCCTGCTGGCCGTCACGGTCTGGCTGCTCGCGCCCGGCAACGGGACGCTCACGGAGGATCAGCGAGCCGAGGCGGAGCTGGTGGCCAACCTGGACTTCCTGGAACAGCAGGAGCTGCTGGCCGAGATGGAGCTGCTGGAAGACTTCGACCTGCTCTTGAACCTGGACGCGATGCCCGGCGCCGATCAGGGGGAAGGCTGACCGCGTAGTGCGCCGGTTGATCATCATGCTAGCATGGGCCGGAATGCTCGCATCGGCGGATGTCGCGGGCGCCATGGGCAAATCGCCTCCGGCCCCGCCGGATCAAGGCGCGGCCGAGCCGGGCGATGCCGCAGCCGGAAAGGAAGACCCGGACCAGCTCACGGCCGAGGAGATCGAAATCCTGGAAGAGATGGAGATGCTGGAAATATTGGATTTGCTGGAGCAGATCGACCTGTATCAAGACCCGGAAGAGGAGTTGCAGGAAGTTCCAAGACCCAATGAATGAGTCAATATCTTCGATTAGAATGAATCCCTTCGCCCGCGCGGCGTCGATAATCGTCCTCTCCACGCTGTTTCTCGGCAGCATGCCAGCGAGCCTTCTCGGGGAGGCCCGGGCGCAGGAGCCGCCCGTGCTGTCCGAGCGGGCCCTGGAGCGGCTGGAGCTTTGGAACAGCCTCAGCCCGGAAAAGAAGCGCGCCCTCAAAGAAAGGCTTCAGCGCTGGAAATCCCTTCCGCCCGAGCGCCGGGCCGAGATGCGAAGGCGCTTTCGCGAATTCCAGGCCCTCCCCCCGGAGGAGCGCCAGCGGCTGATGCAGAACCACCGCCGTTTTCAGAACATGACCCCGGCCGAGCGGCAGCGCTTCCGCCGCAACCTCGAAAGGTTCCGCCAGCTCCCGCCCGAACAGAGGCAGCAGATGCGAAAACGCCTCGAGCGGCTGCAGCAGATGAGCCCGGCCGAGCGGCGCCAGTTCCGAGAGCAGATCAGAAAGCAACGCCAGATGACCCCGCAGCAGCGCCAGCGGATGCGCGAGATGCGTCCGCCCGTCCAACGGCCACCCCAGATGAGGCAAAGACCGCCTCAGAGGCCTTTTCCCGGGCCTTCCCCGCGTCAACACCCACCCCGCCGGTAAAATTTTCCGAAACTTTGTCCGACGCCCGGTGTTTGATTTCATAACGGCAGAACCAATTGTCATCACGCATCCGGGTTGGACCGGATCAAGTCAAGGCGAGGAGGTTGATCATGAAAGGAAAATGGCATATCGCAATTCCGATTGGAATTCTGGCCCTGGGCCTGGCGGCCTGCGGGCAGGGCACCACCGCCGGGAGGGCCGCCGAGGACGCCGAGGCGGTGGGGGCGATCCAGGCCACGCTGGATGACGAGGAGAACGCCCCCCTGTTCGAGACCGAAATCTTCGTCGAGGAGATGGACGGGATCTCCCCGTCCGCGCCGGAGCTGGAGGCGGACGCCTCGGGCGACGCCCAAACCGCCTTCAAGCACTCCGACCCGGAGCATCCGATGCTCCCGCGCTGGTTCAGGCGGATCACCGAACGGGACCGCGAGGTGGACATCCATATCGAGGACGGCAAGGCGGAGGCCTCCGTTTCGGTCCGGTTGCAGGGCGATCTTTTCCTGGACATCGACGGCGACACCATCTTCGGCACCAAGCCGATCGACTCGACGGCGCGGCGAAGCGCCAAATTCGAGCGGGTGCGGCCGCGCCACTGGCGCCTGACGGCCATCACGCCGGTGGAATATTCCCTGACCGATCCGGAGGCCCAGACGGTTTACCTTCGCAGGATCAAGGCCACCGTGGGGGACGAGGTGCGCTGGGAGGTGGACGACCCGGCCGCCTTCTATGAATTCCCGACCGGCCTTCCCATTTTCGCCCCGGACGAAGAGGTGGTGGTCACGGCCGTGGTGGAAAACCTGGATGGTAACGGGCTGGAAAGACCCAGCGTCGTCTATCTGCATCACGACGGGCGGCGGGAGCCGATGTTCGACGACGGCCTGCACGGGGGCGACGAGACGGCCGGAGACGGCGTCTTTACCAAGACCAAGCGGATCGGCCCGCGGCTGGGCATCCATCACGCCGCCGTGGACGCCCTGGACGCCGAGGTGTTCGCCGACGAGACCACGCCCAACTACAACGCCTCGGCCTGGGGAATGCCTTACCTGGTCACGGCCGCCTTCGCCGGGCAGATGCATCAATCCGGCATCGAGGGGGGGTGCTGGATCTTCACCACCCAGGACGGCAAGAGCTTTCGGCCGCGCGGGGGGGCGCCGGAGCTTTACCAGGACGGCCTGAGGGCCACGATCTACGGTTATCCGCGGCCGCTTTTGACCGATTGCCAGGTCGGACCGGTCCTGCGCGTGCTGCGTTTTGAGATCCACCCCGGCCAGGGCCTGAATTGACAAGCGAATCGGGCGCGGTATCCTCAAAAAGAAAGCCCGATGGAATATTGGGGGGAGCGGCGAAGGGCCGCTCCGGGGAGGACCGAAGATGATGAAGAAATCGATGGGTGGAGTGCTGGCTCTGGGGATGCTGCTGCTGATCCCGCCGGCCGTCTGGTCGGATGACCGCGCGGACGTCATCGAGGACATCCGCGATCGCAGGGAAGACGTGCGGGACCGCAGGGAGGACCGCCGCGACCGCCGTGAGGACATCCGCGACCGCCGTGAGGACAGGAGAGATCGTCTCGAAGACGTGCGGGACCGCAGGGAGGACCGAAGGGACCGGATCGAGGACGTTATCGACCGGCGGCATGACGGCGGTCCCCTGGACCGGCTGGAGGATGTCCGGGACAGAAGGGAAGACATCCGCGACCGCCGTGAAGATGTCAGAGACCGGCGCGAAGACATCCGCGATCGCCGTGAAGACATCAGAGACCGGCGGGAAGATATCCGGGACCGGCGCGAAGACATCCGGGACCGGCGGGAGAACGTCCGCGACCGAAGGGAAGACCGGCGCGACCGGCGGGAGGACCGAAGGGACCGCCGCCACCGCACCGCCCGCTGAGCCACGCCTTTACATCGGGCGGCGCCCATGCCATAATCGAAATCTGATCGAATTCAAGGGGAAACGGCATGGGCGTCGTCCGTACCCGGTTCGCGCCGAGTCCGACCGGGTATCTTCACATCGGGGGTGTCAGAACCGCGCTGTTCTGCTGGCTCTACGCCCGCCATCACCAGGGAAGCTTCATCCTGCGCATCGAAGACACCGACCGCTCCCGATCGACCGATGAATCCATCGAGGCGATCCTAGACGGGATGCGCTGGCTCGGCCTGAACTGGGACGAGGGGCCGTTTCGCCAGACCGACCGGATCGAGCTGTACCAGGCGCGCGCCCGCCAGCTCTTGGAACAGGGCATGGCCTACCGCTGCTACTGCCTGCCCGAAGAACTGGATCAGCGGCGCAAGGAGGCCCAGGCCAAGGGCCTGCTGCCCAAGTACGACGGGCGCTGCCGCACGCTCGAGGGCCCGCCGCCGGGCCGGCCGGCCGCCATCCGGTTCCGGATGCCGCAGGAAGGCCGCTCCGTCGTGGAGGACCTGGTCAAGGGCCATGTCGCCTTCGAAAACATCCAGCTGGACGATCTGATCATCCTGCGGGCCGACGGACTGCCCACCTACAACTTCGCCGTCGTGGTAGACGACGCCGACATGAAGATCACGCATGTCATCCGGGGCGACGATCACCTGAACAACACGCCCCGACAGCTGCAGCTTTATCGCGCCATCGGCTACGAAGTCCCGCGGTTCGCCCATGTCCCGATGATCCTGGGCCCTGACAAGGCGCGGCTCTCCAAGCGCCACGGGGCCACCTCGATCTCGGCTTACCGGGAGATGGGCTATCTTCCCGAGGCGGTGCTCAACTATCTCGCCCGCCTGGGCTGGTCGCACGGCGACCAGGAGGTGTTCTCTCGCGAGGAGCTGATCGA
>CAYGBP010000126.1:591-1301 GCA_964348105.1 uncultured Nitrospirota bacterium | reverse complement strand
CTAGGGTATTTGCCCGAAGCTCTGCTGAACTACCTCGTGCGCCTCGGTTGGTCATACGAGGATCGGGAGATCCTTTCCGCCGACGAGATGATCGCGCTCTTCGATTTCGACCGGGTGGGGAAATCGGCGTCGGTCTTCAACCCCGAAAAGCTGCTGTGGCTCAACGCGACTTACATCAAGGAATACGATCCGCAAAAGCTCGGAAGGCTGCTGGGCGAATCGCTGGATACCCTGCCCGGCGGCAAGCTGGACCCGCCGCCCGCCGCCGAAAGGCTGACGGATGTGGGACAGGCCCTGAAGGAGCGGGCCAAAACGCTGGTGGAGATGGCCGAGATGGCCGCGTGTTACTTTGTCCCGGCCGAGAGGCTCGAGATCGACCCGGCGGCCCGGAAGAAATTCCTGAACAAGGAAAGCCTGCCGCTGCTCGAAAAACTGCGCGACAGCCTGTCCCGGCTGCAAGTTCTGGAGGAAGGGACCGTGGAGCCGCTCTTCAAGGAGATCCTGGAGGCGACCGGGATCAAGATGAACAAGCTGGCCCAGCCGCTTCGCGTGGCCCTGACCGGCAGGACCTACAGCCCCGGCATCTATGATGTCCTGAGGCTGATGGGCCGTGATAAGACCCTGGCCCATCTGGAGCGCGCCATTCGCGAGGCGGGGCAGGGCTGAAACCGGCACGCTTGACAGGGTCCCCCCCATCCTTTAAAATCGCT
>CAYGBP010000126.1:0-581 GCA_964348105.1 uncultured Nitrospirota bacterium | reverse complement strand
AGAATGGATGCACTGGGGGATCGTTCAATGGTAGGACGGCTGATTCTGGTTCAGTCTATCCAGGTTCGAATCCTGGTCCCCCAGCCAACCGCACTAGTGAAGTCGAGCGCTCCCCGAACCCGCGGAGCGAGCGATTTACAACGATCCTTCCTCTCGGGTCGAAGTAGCCCGGCTGGAAAGGCGGGCTGCTTCCAGGGCCGGTTATGCGAGAGTATCTTTTGCATTTGATCTTCAATTAAGGAATAGGCTCGCCTCGTTAGCCCTTCTAGTTTCTCACCATCTAGCGACCATTCCCAGCCGAAGTCGCGCCTTGTAGGACTTCGGCGTCAGGGCCTGCGCCTGCCCTCCGGCAGGCCGGCTTTCCGGGCCGCCGGTTTGAAACGTTTTAAATAGAGTGCCTGACCAGACCGTACCCTTTTAAGGTCCGAAGCAGTGATATCAGAGAGCAGCTGGCTTCCCAAAACCTTCATCCACCACCGCCCATACCCACGCTGTTCCTGGGCGTATCGAGCCATAGAAGCCTCAAGATATGCCCTGATCCAGTCGTTAGAGCGGATCTCATCTTTGGGGAGCTTAAGCAG
>CAYGBP010000125.1:5613-6032 GCA_964348105.1 uncultured Nitrospirota bacterium | reverse complement strand
GCTGCCCTCCGTTGCCTCGGAGCATGACGTGATAGACACCACCGGGAACATGGATTCTCGATTTGCGCCCCATTTCAGTCATCCACCCTTATAAGCCAATTAGCCAAGCCTGACCCGATCTTCGATCTCCGTATACACCTACAATGTATTAACATCAGAATTTTTAGGATTATTGAATTCGGAGAGAAACTGGGTAATAAGGAAGGAAGACTTGGCCCGACAATGTCTGCAGAGTCCAACGATGATACTAAATCTAAATTTCAGGGATGATGCCTTAGCGGCGGAGTGCGCTAATGCACTCCGCCGCCAAGACATTTAAGGGACTTACACTTTTGTGAGTGGTTCAGTTAGGGTAATCTCGGTAGGAAAGCCATCCGCATCCAGTGGTGGTGTCGGCGTATCCGTGGCTCCTTTACCAT
>CAYGBP010000125.1:5169-5603 GCA_964348105.1 uncultured Nitrospirota bacterium | reverse complement strand
TTCCGAGAGCGTCCCAACGCATGGTATAGTAAGTGTAAGTGTACCCTTGGTAGCAGTATCCGGATCGGTAAAGTTGGGGGCTGTACCGGCGACATCCCAGGACACTGTTTGGTCCCCTGAGGTTGTAATTGAAAATGAGCCGTTGTCTGGTGTCTGAGCGCCCGTGGTACAGTTTGAGCTGCCTATGTAATCAGTATTCACGAATGTGCCTCCTGAACCTACAAAAGTCAACTCTAGAAGTTCCGAATTTCCTCCTCCGACATCCTCGCAGCCTGACCAGACGCCTACGATAGCCACCAGGTCACCCGCCTGGTTGCGAATATTTAAGGGTAGCAGATCGTCGTCATCTCCACAGCCTGTTACAGATACCAGCGCCAAAGCCGATATCATGAGAAGCATCTTTCGCATTGGATTCCTCCATTCCTTTAGAATTC
>CAYGBP010000125.1:3761-5159 GCA_964348105.1 uncultured Nitrospirota bacterium | reverse complement strand
CATCGTCAGAAAGGTCAAGAAAAGCAATTATGAGCTAGTAGCGGGTTATCTGAGGTTTCTATCAGCTCAGAAAGCGGGTTTTGAAACTATACGAGCTAAATGTATCAAGGATTGTGATTCTGTCAAGGTTGGAATCGTGGCCGGATCGTCGGCGATGTCCTATAATAACGGTAGTCGGTGGCAAGCCTCGCTTTCTCATTAATCAAGACTCTGCCCAAATGGAAGGCGCCCAATTCTCGAACAAGCTATTAAGCATAGTCCTATCAAAATAGTACATGGGCAAACCGGAGCGCGCTCCAATCAGCCAGCTTTTATAGACACGCCTTAAATCCTACCTTCGCTCGCATGCCCCAATGTCAGGGTCTGGTCTTGTATTGTGCCATCCCGGTATAGGCTATTCCATAAGATTTTTCAAGATAGATGCTCCACGCCTTTGCTTCCCACCCACCGGACCGATTGTGAAGAAAATGGAAAAGGGGGGGGTAGCTGAACTTGATCCCTTTACTTTAGTGACCCCTTTATATTTATATACTGGCTGTCTATTCGCTTAGACAGAAAAGCGGCTGGTCTGGTTGTTCAACGATCTGGGATGGTCCGCTCCAATAAATCTGTCGGTATGCCTTTGTAATATCAAAAGATATTTGTTGAAAATAAAGGCGATTTCTAAATTGAGGATGGCACGATTAATGCTTTTTAATGAATTGGAGTTTATATAATCGCCATGGGAGTGTGCCATGAGCAAGGAGAAGACCGCCTCTACAGCAGCCTTCTCGCTTGCTGTCGATGGGGTGGAAGGGCTCTGTCCCCCGGGTGAAGCCTGGGCAGAACGTAATATCCTTGAGAAAAAGATCCCCGTGCTTTCTTGTGAGGGTCCTTGTGTCCGGGGAGACATTGCCCGGCTTGCTGCCAATATGGTGGCGCAGGAGGAGCCATATGCGCGGTGCTGCTATCAGGAAGCCTTCTGCGTTCCCTATTCCTCTATGGCGCGTTGGATTAAGGAAGCAAGGGAAATCGTTATGATTGACGGCTGTTTCCTGACCTGTGCCGGGAGGATTCTGAAAAATCTCGTGGATGAGGAGAAAGTAATTCACATCGATGCGCTACCTTTGTATGGCAAGTACAACACACTATTCTCGATGGATGACGTCCCGGAATAGGAGCGCAAACAAGTGGCGCGAGAGGTTGCTGACAAGATCTTGGCTATTCTAAAGCCTGGCAGGGGATTGCAGGCGACCCCAACCGACTAGGATGAATTGAAGGACCGATTTTCCGCCGAAGCCATGAAGCGAGGAAGGGGTCATTGACAAACTGATATATCTGACGAAGGGGGGGGCAGGATGTGTAGTGAAGGCAAGGGGGATATGAGAGAAATGATGTCCGAAATGATGGAGGGGTGTG
>CAYGBP010000125.1:1628-3637 GCA_964348105.1 uncultured Nitrospirota bacterium | reverse complement strand
TGTTTTTTCTTTAGTCTAATTCCGGCCACCTGGGCTGTCATCATAGGATATTTCGTCCTTTTTGCTTCAACCAAGTCAGAAGGAACCGTAAAAAGGTTCGGCCGGATCCTGGCTGTGTGGATATTTATTATCGCGGCTTTTATCCCATTGATGGGTCTGTATGTGACTGTCGCCGGATTATGTCCAATATCGGAAATGATGCCGATGATCCATTCCGGGTGACGTGATTTATTAGCGATCCTGGTTCAAAGGCCAGAAGAAGCCTAATATTTCCGAATTCACCCTTCAGGGAAGGCGCCGGTCATGATGAACAGGGCAGAGACGGCCTTTGCGGCATGGGTGGTCAGGCACCGATGGGGGATTATAATCGCGACCGTTTTGGCGGTGCTTGGGGCCGGCAGCGGGGCGCGGCATCTGACTTTCAATTACGATTTACGCGTCTTCTTCAGTGAGCAAAATCCGCAACTGCAGGCGCTCGATTCCCTCGAAAATATCTACACCAAATCGGATAACGTGCTGTTCATCATCGCCCCGAAGGAGGGCGATGTTTTCGCTCGTGAAACGCTCGCAGCGGTAGAGGAACTGACCAGGGCTTGCTGGCAAATGCCTTATTCCATCCGGGTCGATTCTATCACCAATTACCAGCATACCTGGTCGGAGGAAGATGACCTATTCGTCGAGGACCTGGTCCAGGATGCCCATATCCTTTCAGACGCGGACCTTGCACGGATCAGGAATATTGCCCTGACTGAACCGTTGCTCGTCAACCGGGCAATCTCCCCTTCCGGGCACGTGACGGGGGTGAACGTCACGCTACTCATGCCCGGTAAATCGATCGAGGAAGTGCCGGAGGTCTCGGCGTTCGCCCGCAAGCTGGCAGACGATATCCAAAGGAAATATTCGGGAATCGATATCTACCTTTCCGGGGCAGTCATGTTTGACAACGCGTATGGCGAAGTCAGCCAGAGGGACATGGCAACCGTCATCCCGATCATGTTTATCACGCTCATTATCATCACAGGGCTTTCACTGCAATCCGTTACCGGGACGCTCGCCACCCTGCTCATTATCCTCATTTCCATGATCACCGGGATGGGATTGGCGGGCTGGCTGCGCATGGCGATCAATCCCGCATCGATCAACGCCCCCACGATCATTCTGACCTTGGCCGTGGCCGACAGTATCCATATCTTGGTGACGATGTTCCAGCAGATGCGTTTGGGCAAATCCAAGGATGAGGCCATCACGGAGTCCTTGCGGATTAATCTTGAACCGGTGCTCCTCACCAGCGTCACCACGGCAATTGGGTTTCTGACCATGAACCTTTCTGATGCCCCTCCTTTTCGCGATCTGGGCAATATCGTGGCCATGGGCGTGATGGCAGCCCTTGCCTACTCCATCTTCTTCCTACCCGCTCTGATGGCTGTTCTTCCATTCCGGGTGAAGCCGGGGAGCCAGCGTTATGGCGGCTCCTGTGATCGGGTGGCCGATCTGGTGGTCAGGAAGCGAAACCTCGTTTTTGCAGGCACGCTGGCTGTCCTTGCGGTAATGACTGTCGGTATCCTGCGCATTGAACTCAATGACGATTGGGTGAAATATTTCGACGAAGGCTACGACATTCGCACTTCCACGGATTTCATGACCCAGAACCTTACGGGAGGCGATGTCATTGAATATTCTCTGAAATCCGGAGAGCCGAGTGGAATCAATCATCCCGAGTATCAGGCCAAGGTGGATGAATTCGCCGAATGGTATCGAAAGCAGCCCAAGGTTGTCCACGTCTCGATCGTCACCGACATCGTTAAAAGACTGAATAAAAACATGCATGGAGACGATGAATCCTATTACAGGATCCCTGAGAAACGCGATTTGATCGCGCAATATTTACTGCTCTATGAAATGTCGCTCCCCTTTGGCCTGGACCTGACTAACCACATCAATATCGATAAATCGGCAACACGGATGATTGTTACGCTGAAAAACACGACGACTCGGGAGCTTCGTAATAT
>CAYGBP010000125.1:1295-1618 GCA_964348105.1 uncultured Nitrospirota bacterium | reverse complement strand
GGCCGTGGTCGGCCCCGAGGGCTTCCTCGACTCGATCGCCGCGTGGATCGGCCCCTGGGAGCGGGTCGAGAGCGTGCTGTGGAAGGTCAAGGGGGCGGAGTTCCAGGCGGGTACCCCCCTCTGGGGCAAGGTCCGCTTCAAGGTCTATGCCCGGGAGTGGCTCAAAGAGCACGCGCCGGAAAGCATGCTCACCTATGGCTCCGGCCTGTCCATCATTTGGGCACACTTATCGGAGCGGAACATCAACAATATGCTCATCGCGGCCTATGGGGCTCTTGTATTGATTTCGGGTCTATTGATCTTTGCGCTGAAGAGCCTCAAGC
>CAYGBP010000125.1:882-1200 GCA_964348105.1 uncultured Nitrospirota bacterium | reverse complement strand
GGGCCCGGCGAGATCACAATATGAATCCGTCCGATGCCATCCGATATTCTTTTAATACCGTGGGCACCGCAATGTGGGTCACGACACTGGTGCTTGTCGCGGGTTTCCTGGTGCTGACTTTTTCCGGCTATAAGATGAACGCCCAGATGGGCCTGATGTCGGCATTGACCATTGCCCTGGCACTGGGCATGGACTTTTTGTTCTTGCCGACCTTACTGCTTAAGATGGACGGCAGGTCAGTCCGGTAGGCTTTTCTTATCTACGGGCCGGATCTGCACCAGTTTGTTTCACCTATGGCGGGGACAGGTGATAACGGGA
>CAYGBP010000125.1:0-858 GCA_964348105.1 uncultured Nitrospirota bacterium | reverse complement strand
CCACGGCCGTTTACCCTGCATAGGGCTGGGAGAGCGGGGCAGTATTCTTTCGGGCGACAAGGATGTCCTGGCCGTGGCCGGCATCCTTCCTGCCGCACCACCCGCCGTAGTGAACGCCCGTGATGGAAAGGCCGCAGCGGGCATACATGTCCTTGACCCTCTCCTCCGGGTAGGCGATGGCGGCCTCCGGACAGTCCGGGTCGGTGACCCGGCAGCCCTCCGCGATCTCATGCAGGAAGGCCCGCTTTTTCCTGGACGGATCCTTCTGAATCCCGTCCAACGCCTCTTCATTGAGCAGGAAGAATGTGATCAGGCAGCGGCCGCCGGGACGCATCACGCGCCGCACCTCCCGGAGGTAATTTTCCGCATCCGGCGGGAACATGTGCGTGAAGACGGAGGCCAGAAACACGAAATCGAACCAGCCGGCGGGGTACGGAAAACAATACTCGGCGGCCTTGAACCTCCCTTGGGGATTGTAGCGCTGGTTGGAGACATCGGCCTGCCGAAACCGGAAATGCAAGAAGAGGCGCGTAATCCGCTTCCGGCACCACTTGATCCCGTCGCGCACGATACCGATCCCTTCGTACGAGCCGGGCGGCTCCAGGTACCGGGTGAGCGCGACCGCCAGACGCCCGACGCCGCATCCCACGTCCAGAACCTGCTCGTCCGGGCGAAGCCCGCCCAGCCGGATGAACCGCTCCACCCACTTTTCGCCGAGCTCCCGGAAGTTTTTCTCGTTCCCCCCGACGAAGATCTTCTCCCCCGGGGGAATGAGCGGGTCGCGATCGAACACGGAAATCAATATCCGGTCGTTGATCGCGTAGTAGCACCGCCGGATCGACCGGCCCATCCGAATGG
>CAYGBP010000124.1:5825-6170 GCA_964348105.1 uncultured Nitrospirota bacterium | reverse complement strand
CTTCTCGACCACGAGCATGAGCGCCGGAGCGCCTTCCCCGTGGAGCCTGTTGTTGATCTGCTTGGTGAGGCCAAAGAACTCCGGGTGCTCCGACTCGATGGTCACCCATTCCGTGCGGATCCCGAAGATACGGGCGGCGTCCTTATCGAAGGTGGTGAACAGTAGCTGCTTGTAGAACAGAAAAATTAGGACCCCGATGATGGCCGTCACCGCTGCGATCATCGCCAAATCGGATGGCGTGATGCCGAGAATATTGCCGAAAAGCGCGGCCTCGAAACTCAGTGTGAATTTCCGCACACGACTCATGAGCGCCACGCCGATCGCGAAGCTCGCCGTCGTCACCAT
>CAYGBP010000124.1:2380-5815 GCA_964348105.1 uncultured Nitrospirota bacterium | reverse complement strand
CAGGGGTTCATCTTCCATATTTTGCGCTCAACAAAGAAGCCCCACAAGCCCGCCCCGATATAGAAATTGAGATTCATCACATATCCCACCACCGCCCCGCCGAAGGCCGCATGCGATAGGCCATGGCCGATGTAGCTCATCCCCCGCAGCACGATATAGACCCCCAGCGCCCCGCAAAGGGCGCCCACCATCAGAGCGGCCCAGAGGCCGTTCCGGAAGAATTCATATTGCAGGGGTTCGACCAGGATCTGCACGGGTCTCTCAATGGTTTTTCAGCGACAAAGGCGTTCCGTGGGACATAAGCAGATGGTCGCCGTGTTCAATCACGATCACATCGGCTCCGTAGGTTCTTTTGAGAACCTCTGTATTGAATATTTCATGGGGCGGGCCGGCGGCCACGATCCCTTTGTTAAAGCAGATGACATGGGGAAGGTGCGCCGCGACCGCGTTGAGGTCATGGGTGGTCAGGATGATCGTCACGCTCTCCCGCGTCAATTCCCCCAGAAGATGCAGGACGTCGTGCTGCGTCTTGATATCAATCCCCGCGGTCGGCTCGTCAAGCACCAGCAGCCTGGGATCGCCCACGAGGGCCCTGGCCAGAAAGGTGCGTTGCTGCTGTCCGCCTGAAATATCCCGGATATGGTGCTGCGCGCAGTCTTCGATCCCGAGCTTTTCCATCAGGCGCTTGACCTTGGCCTTCTGCTCAACCGTCGGCCAGGGGAGAAAACCCATCCGGTTGTACAGACCCATCGTCACCACCTCCTCGACCGTGACCGGAAAACTCCAGTCCACCGTCTCCAGCTGGGGGACGTATCCCACGGTGCCGGGAGAGACTTTGCCGTTCGGCTCTCCCATGATGCGCACCATGCCTGCGATAGGATCCACGGAACCCAGGATGGTCTTCAATAGCGTAGTCTTCCCGCAGCCGGTCGGGCCCACGATACCGGTAAAGCGGCCCTGGGGGATGCGAAGGCTCAATCCCTCGAAGACCGTCTTGCCTTCATAGCCGCTGGTGACCCTGTCAAACTCGACCGCGTCCATCGTTTGGCCTCCCACGCTTTCGGATCAAGGTCATAGATAAGTATAGCCCATTCGATGAAAAATCATTCGTCCGGGAGCCGGCGCGCCTTCAGACGATCTGCCGCCCCGTCGTGGTGGCCGTCAGCTTTCCGTGCTTCACCCCGCGGATCCCGATGAGACGGTCCGCCACCTTCATGCGCGTATACGATCGAGATCGTGCCGACGGTTTCCTTGTTCTCGTCCCATTCCTGCTCCACGAGGTGGTCACGGATCAGATCCCGGATGGCCTCCGAGCGGTTCACGTAGTTCTTCTTGCCGATCCATTTGTCGAAATCCTCGAGGAGGTGATGGTCAAGCGACACGCCAAACCGGACCGTTTTCTTCATCGCTCGCTCCCGCAATAATACAGACTTAAATCCTTTATATTTATTGTGCTATATATACAAATATCGTAGCACGCTCGCATGCCCGTGTCAACACCCTCCCATGCCGCGATTCGAGCGGGCAAACGTAATCACGCATCGAGAAGGCGTCCGATCGAGCCGTTCACCCTGTTGTTATCGGGGTTTGGCGCCGCCGGTTAAGGAAGAGCCGGTCCCCGGGCGGCCCGGGGACCGGCGGGCACTTAAACCTAAAATCGGTCTCTCGCTAATTGCCCGCCACGTTACGCGCATTGAAGTCCCTGATACAGTCAGGATCACCCCCCAGGGCGGCGGTCATGTTGATCATGTTCTGCTTCATCATCCCCACAAAGCTGTGGTCCGGGTCTCCGGTCTTCCCCGGAAGGTCGTCGTCGCTCAAGGTATCGACCAGCTTCGCCCCCGCCTCCCGCGCGATCTGCTCCACGATCTTGCTGGGGAAGACCTCGGAGCCGAAGACGGCAGGTACTTTTGCGGCCTTCACCTGATCGATGATCCGGGCCACCTCCCGAGGCGTGGGGTCCGAGAAATCGGAAGGCTGGATCGCCCCGATCACGGTCATCCCGTAGCGGGGCGCGAAATAGGCGAATGAGTCGTGGTAGGTGACCAATCGGCGGTTCCCCTCCGGAATCGACTCCACGCACCGGAAAATCGCCTGATCGAGCTGCCCCAGCTGCGCCAGGTATTTTCGGGTATTCTCCGCGTATTCCTTCTTCCCGTCCGGATCCAAATCCGAAAGGGCATCACGCACCAGTTCGGCATACTTCAGGGAATGGGCAATATTGGGCCAGAGATGCGGATTGGGATGCCCCTCCGATTCCGGAAAGCTGAAGTCGAACTGCCACTCCTTTCGGCTGATGGTTTGATCCCCCAACTTGAGAATCTTCGTATCCTTTCTCTTGACCTTCTCGGCCAGCTTCTGGGTCGGGATCTCCAGGTGGAGCCCGTTCACGATAATCAGATCCGCGGCGGCCAAAATCTTGGCGTCCGAGGGAGCGGGCTCGAATGTGTGCGAATTGACGCCTTCCGGAACGATTCCCTGCAGTTCAATCCGATTTCCGCCGACGTTCTGAACGATGTTCGTGATCGGGGCCACCGTCGTGACCACCTTCAATTTCCGGGCTTCGGCCTCGGCCGGCCCCCACATGCCCCAGAAGGCCATCAGGCCGGCCGCGAACCCTGAGATCGTCTTCATTCTGATTTTCATCTCCGCTTGCCTCCTTCGAACATTCAACCCCTTCATGTGAACCTGGGCCGTGGCGCTAAAAAGTCACCTGCGTCCTCAGGCCCCAGATGACGACGGGATCGACGGCACCGTCGCCCCCGGGATTGGCAATCACCTGGATGTCCGGGCTCATGTGGAGTCCTCTGGACTCCCCATCCCCGAACAATACCAGCTTATAGTAAACTTCCGCGTAATGCTCCACATCGTTGCGTCCGGTCGCGGCTTCATATGCGTTGGAAGGGAAAACGGCACCATACGCCAGGCCCAGGGCATCGTCCGCCCGACCGAGGCCGGACATGGAAATCATCGCCCCCGCGCTGATCGATTTGTCAAACTGGGAAACATCGGGATCCTGATAGCCCAGTCTCGCCCATACCCCGAGGCCGTCCGTGAACTGCTGATCGAGGCTTAACCCCACCCCTTTGTTGCTGCGCTTGATGCGGATCTGAGCGGCCGAAGCCACCTGATCGCAGCTCAGGAAGACCGAGGAATCCGCGGCGCTGTTGCAGTGCGGCACCAGGCGCCCCCACCCGTAGAGGCGGTAGTGCCCCTTCATTCCGCCGAAATCGGTTTTCAGCGTCGCCTGCCCGATCAGGAAAGGCTGCCTGAAAAACTGCCGGTAATCCCCGTCTCCCTCGAACCAGCCCGCGGACAGATCCAGAACCTCGAGCGGGCTGGCATAGAGGACCAGGCCCGGGCCGAAGAAATTGCCGTTTCCCCCCCACTCGATCGTCGGATTGTTGTCGAAGGCCTGGGCCAGGTAATGCAACG